>JAEKKO010000112.1 GCA_019510335.1 Novosphingobium sp.
GTGGTGCTGGTCAACTACCCCGGCGCCGACGATTTCCCGGTCAAGCCCGGCTCGCTCGGCAAGGCGGTCCCCGGCCAGAAGCTCCAGGTCCAGCGCGGCGATGGCAGCGAAGCCCCAGCCGGCGAGATCGGCGAGCTGATGCTATGGCGCCGCAACGGGTGGGAAACCACCAAGGACCTCGCGAAGACCGACGAGGACGGCTACTTCTACCACTGCGGCCGCGCCGACGACGTGATCATCTCGGCCGGCTGGACGATGAGCGCGGTCGAAATCGAGAACACCATGCTCAAGCACCCCGACGTCAAGGAGTGCGCGGTGATCGGCGCCCCCGATCCGACTCGCGGCCTGGTCGTCAAGGCGTTCGTCGTCACCGACCGCGCCCCGAGCGATGCGTTCGTCACCGAGCTGCAGACCTTCACCCGCGAGCGCCTCGCCCAGCACGAGTTCCCGCGGATCGTCGAGTTCGTCGCCGAGCTGCCCAAGACGCCGGCCGGCAAGGTCCACCGCAAGGTCCTGCGCGACCGCGAGGCGGCCAAGGCGGCCGAGACACAGTCCGCTTAATCCCGATTTGAAGATATGTTAGCGAATACGAGCAGGAGAAGAACGATGGCAACACTGGCTGAAGACAAGCCCACCAACCGGTTCCCGAAGATCACCGAAGAAGGCCTGGCCGACTTGCGCAAGCGGATCGGCGTCAAGATCAACAACACGGTCGAGCCGTGGAACTACGAAGCGAGCCGCGACGGCATCCGCCATTACGCTCACGGCATCGGCGACGACAATCCGCTGTGGTGCGACCCGGCTTACGCCGAAAAGACCCAGTACGGCACGATCGTCGCGCTGCCGAGCTTCCTGTTCTCGACCAACCGGATCATCTCGGGTTATGCCGGCGGCCTGTCGGGCGTCCATGCGATGTGGGCCGGCGCCGACTGGACTTGGCACAAGCCGGTCCTGCGCAACGACGTCGTCAGCAGCGAGGCCTATCTCAAGGACCTCGTCGAACACCAGACCAAGTTCGCCGGGCGCTCGTTCCAGCAGATCTATCACGTCGACTTCTACAACCAGCACGGCGACCACGTCGCGGGCGCCGACAGCTGGGTGTTCCGCACCGACCGTGACGAGGCCCGCGAGCGCGGCACCAAGTACACCGAGGCGCGGGGCCGGGTCGAGCCGTTCACCGAGGAGCAGCTCGCCGAGTTCTCCAAGCTCTACGAGCAGGAAGAGATCCGCGGTGCCACACCGCGCTACTGGGAAGACGTCAAGGAAGGCGAGACGCTGCCGCGGATGATCAAGGGGCCGATGACGGTCACCGGGTTCATCGCTTACGCGCAAGGCTGGGGCGGGCTCTACATTCGCGCCAACAAGCTGGCGTGGAAGATGCAGCAGGCGCACCCCGGCCTCGGCATCAAGAACCGCTTCAACGTGCCGGACTGCCCCGAGCGGGTTCACTGGGACGAAGAGTTCGCTCTCGAGGTCGGTGCGCCGGGTGCGTACGACTACGGCCCAGAGCGTTGCAGCTGGCTGACCCACCACGTCACCAACTGGATCGGCGACGCCGGCTTCCTGCACAAGTCCAAGTGCCAGATCCGACGCCACAATCCCGACGGCGACGTGATCTTCATCGACGGCACCGTGGTCCGCAAGTACGAGGAAAACGGCAAGAAGTACGTCGAGATCCAGCAGCACGCGACCACCCACCGCGGCGAAGTCTCCGCCTTCGGCACCTCGGTCGCCGAACTGCCGAGCAAGGCCGGCAAGTAGGCTTTTGCGCCCCACTCTGTTCCGGCAGGGTGGGGCGTTAATGCTTTCTCACGCGAAGACGCGAAGGCGCGAAGAAGGCTCTTTCGCGAAGCGATAAATTGCTGCCCGGCGCCGGCTGATCGCTACTCTGGTTGAGGACAACCGATTTCGCGTCTTCGCGTCTTCGCGCGAGATATTCCAGCAGAGCGAGATCTTGGCGAACTCGCCTGCATCGAAAGCCCTTTCCTACAGCATCCGATCCATGACATGGGGCTGACCGCGATGCCGACCCGCCCTATCCCTCTGATCGCCAGATCCGATCGAACCGGCCCGACCGATCGGAGGAATTTCCGTTCCGGCGGTACTTTCGGTAACTTTGCACGCCAATGAGCGACGCCCAGCCATCCTGGCCCGGCCCGCTCGGCGGGGTTCGCGTGCTCGACTTCACCCGCGTTCTCGCCGGCCCCGCCGCGTCGCTGGCGCTGGCCGATCTCGGCGCCGAGGTGATCAAGGTCGAGCCGCCGGGGACGGGGGACGAGACCCGCACGTTTCCGCCGATGCGCGACGGCGAGAGCCACTACTACCTCAGCGTCAACCGCGGCAAGAAGAGCATCGTCCTCGACCTCAAGAGCGAGGCCGGGGTGCAGCTCGCCAAGGACCTCGCCGCCAAGTGCGACATCGTCGTCGAGAACTACCGCCCCGGCGTGATGGAGCGCCTCGGCCTCGGTTACGAAACGCTCGCCGCGATCAACCCGCGGCTGATCTACTGCGCGATCTCGGGCTATGGCCAGACCGGCCCGCTCAAGGACAACCCGTCGTTCGACATCGTCCTCCAGGCGATGAGCGGCGCGCTTGCGATGAACGGCGAGCTCGGGGGATTGCCGACCAAGCTCGGCATTCCGGTCGGCGACCTCGTCGGCGGGATCAACGGGCCGATCGGCATTCTCGCCGCGCTCTACGAGCGGGAGCGCACCGGCCGTGGGCGCCTTATCGACGTCAGCCTGATGGACGGGCTTCTCGGGATGCTCGGCTACATCGCCCAGCTCGCATTCTTCACCGGCCGCGATCCTGAGCGGTTAGGCTCGCAGCACCCCAATCTCGTGCCCTACGGGATATTCCCAGCCAGGGACGACGGCTCGATCGTCATCGCCTGCCTCACGCCGGGCTTCTGGGGCCGCATCTGCCAGTCGATCGGCCGGCCCGAGCTCACCGCCGATCCGCGCTACGACACCCTCGAGAAGCGCCGCGACGCCCGCGGCGAGGTCAACGAGATCCTCTCGGCTTTCACCCGCCAGCACGCGGTCGACGAGCTGGTCGCGATCTTCACCGCCCACCAGGTGCCGCACGCGCCGATCCTTGGCGTGATCGAGGCGCTGAGCCAGCCCCAGGCGGCCGCGCGCGAGATGGTCGTCGAAGTCGAGCACCCGACGCTGGGGCCAATCCCGATCGTCAACCGGTCGATCAAGTTCCCCGAGCAACCCCAGCCGCCGCCCGCTTCGCCCCCGGTCCTCGGCCAGCACACCGCGGCGATCCTCTCGGAGCTGCTAGGGCTCGACGCCGAGCGGATCGAGCAATTGCGCGCGGCCAAGGTCGTCGCCTAAAGCGGCGCCCGAGCAAGGGAGAGCACGATGGCGGAATTGAGATTCGACGACCGCGTGGCGGTGATCACCGGCGGCGCGCGCGGCCTCGGCCGGGCTTATGCTCTGCTCCTGGCGGAACGTGGGGCGCGGATCGTGGTCAACGACGTCGGCGCCAGCATGAAGGGCGAAGGGCTCGACGCCGGCCCGGCCCAGCAGCTGGTTGACGAGATCAAGGCCGCCGGCGGCGACGCCGTCGCCTGCACCGACTCGGTCGCCTCGCCGGCCGGGGGCAAGGCGATCATCGAGACCGCGCTCGACACCTGGGGGCGGATCGACATCGTCATCCACAGCGCCGGCAACGTCCGTCGAGGGACCCTCAAGGACATCTCGTACATCGACTTCGAGGAAGTCCTCGACGTGCACTTGCGCGGCGCCTTCCACGTCGTCCGCCCCGCCTTCCCGCGGATGTGCGCGGCCGGATACGGGCGGATCGTGCTGACCGGCTCGATCAACGGGCTCTACGGCAAGGCCAACAACGTCAACTATGCGATCTCCAAGGCCGGGCTCGTCGGCCTGTCCCATACCGCGGCGATCGAGGGCGCCGGCGAAGGGGTCAAGAGCAACGTCATCGTGCCCGCCGCAGTGACGCGGATGTCGGAAGGGATCGACGTCAGCAAGTTCCCGCCGATGGACCCGGAGCTGGTCGCGCCCGCCGTCGCCTACCTGGCGCACGAGAGCTGCGCCGTCACCGGCGAGATGATCGTGGCGATGGGCGGCCGGGTCGCGCGCGCCTACCTCGCCGAAACGCCCGGGGTGTTCCGCCCCACGTGGACCGTCGAGGACGTCGCCGCCGAGATCGACCACATCCGCGACGCCGCCGAGCCGGTGGTGTTCGCCCCCGTCCCCCAGGGCGAGCTCGACCACCTGCTCTACGGCTTCGCCATGGCCCGGTCCGCCGGGGCGGGGCAGCCGGCCTAAGCTGAGGGGTTCGACGGCTTGCGGCGGTTGACCAGCGGGCGCTGGTACGACGGGTCGCTACGGTCGCGCGCGGGAGCGCCGTTGCCGTAGATGTCGGGCACGTCGGCGAAGGGCAGCGGCATCGCCGGGGGGTTGCAGGCCCACTCAATCGCATTGGTGCGCAGCGCGATCTTCCACGCGCCGTCGCGCCGCTCGAGCCGGTCGATATAGCGCCCGCCGGCGAGCCACACGCTCTCGTCGCGGTTGCGGGCGACGAACATGTAGTAGCACTCCGAGTGGGCGACATCGCCGTCGAGGTCGATGGTCACGTTGAGCAAGTCGTGATGGGTGGCGATCTGGTAGGTCTCGTGCATCGGCTTGGCCCATTCCCAGCAGTCGCGGGCGCTGCCGACGAACGGCCCCGCGGCCATCTCGGCGTCCTCATGGAATGCCGAGAGGTAGGTGTCGCGGTCGAACCGGTCCATGCCGCGGCTGAACCGGGTCAGGCATTCGATGATCTCCTGCTTGTCGAGCAGCGCATCGATCCGCGCCTCGCGATCGGCGGAGCGGTCACTTGCCACGGTAGTCGACCTCCGAGATCGGCTTCCAGATCGGCGAGCCGCGGGTCGCCCGCGCCGAAGGGATGACGCTGCCGTCTACGTCGGTGACGCCGTACTCCTGCGCCAGCTCGGCGGTGATGAACTCGCCGCCGGAGCGCTTCATGATTTGGGGGTCGGAAGCCATTGCGGCAATCACCCGTCCCGGGTGCTCGACCGTGCTGCCGGTCATGCTGGTGATCGACTTGGTCATCTTGTCGCCCATCGCGGCGAGGTTGTGCTTGGCCTTCTCGGTCAGGGTCAGGCCCTGCCACAGCACCACCGAGGCGACGTTGTGCGGCTCCAGCTCGATCGCCATGTCGCGCGACATCCGGTCGACCGCGGACTTGGAGGTGCCGAAGATCACGCCATAGGTGTAGGTGACCGCCGCGAAGCCAGAGATCGCGACGATCAGTCCCGATTTCTGCGGCACCATGATCTGCGCCGCATGCCACGCCGCGACGTAGTTCGAGCGGACCCCGACGTCCCACATCTCGAGATTGGAGAGCGGCTTCTCCCAGAACGGCTTCGGCTCTAGCAGGTCCTCGGACAGGGTGAAGGCGTTGTTGACGAGAATGTCGAGCCGCCCCTCGTCGCGGCGGACGCGGTCGAACAAGGCGGCGACCTGCTCGTCGTCGCCATGGTCGCACTGGACGGCGACGCCCTTGCCTCCGCGCTGGTCGACTTCGGCGGCGGTCTCGCCGACGGTGCCGGGGAGGTAATAGGTCCCCTCCGAGACGGTCCGCCCGGTGACATAGACCGTCGCCCCCTGCTCGCCGAGGGCCATCGCGATGCCCTTGCCGATGCCCCGGCTGGCGCCGGTGATCACGGCGACTTTGCCGTCGAGCCTGCCCATCGCTGTCCTCTCCAGATTGCGACCGCCCTGCTACCCTCGTCGCCGGCCACTCGCCTTGACCGATCTGGACAGCCTAGCTCCGAACCGCCTCGCTGCCGACCGCCGCGGCGATGTTGGCGAAGCCGGCGTGGCGCAGCCGCTGCTCGAGCCCTGCGACGATCCGCCGGGCAATCCCCGGCCCCTCGTAGACCATGGCCGTGTAGAGCTGCACCAGGCTCGCCCCGGCGCAGATCCGCTCCCACGCGTCGTCGGCCGTGGCGATCCCGCCGATGCCGACCAGCGGGATAACCCCGCCGGTGGCGGCGCGGAAGTCGCGCAGCCGCTGTAGCGCCAGCGGCTTGAGGGGAGCGCCCGACAGGCCGCCGCTCTCGTGCGCGAGCGGTGAGCGCAGCGCCGGTCGGCTCACCGTCGTGTTGCCGATCATCAGCGCGCCCAGGCGCTTGTCCAGCGCGACCCGGGCGATCGCATCGACGTCGCGCGGCGTCAGGTCGGGCGCGACCTTGAGGAACACCGGCGGCCCATCGGGACCGCGCGCCTCGAGCACCGCGTCCAGCAGGCCGGCCAGCGCCGCTTCGTCCTGCAGCTCCCGCAGACCGGGGGTGTTGGGGCTGCTGACGTTGACCGCGAGGTAACTGGCGAGCGGGGCCATCAGCGCCGCCATCGCCGCGTAGTCGGCGATCCGGTCGGGCGAGTCCTTGTTGGCGCCGATGTTGACCCCGACGATCCCGCCGAGATCGCGCCGCGCCGCCAGCCTCCGCGCCGCCGCCTCGCCGCCGCCGCTGTTGAAGCCGAAGCGGTTGATCACCGCCCGGTCCTCGACCAGGCGGAACAGCCGCGGCTTTGGATTGCCAGACTGCGGCAGCGGCGGGACCGTGCCGACCTCGGCGAACCCGAAGCCGAGGCCGAGCAGCGCGTCGGGCACTTCGGCGTCCTTGTCGAAGCCTGCGGCCATACCGAGCGGATTGGGAAAGTGGAGCCCCGCCACGGTGCTCGCCAGCGGCCCGTCGGCCTCGGCCGGCTTGCCGCGCGGCAACGCCTTGAGCGCGGCGATCGCCAGCCGGTGCGCGCGCTCTGCATCGAGCCGAAACAGCACGGGGCGGAGCAGCGGGTAGAGCATCGCGCGCGGCGTTCGCAGAAAGCCGCGGCGCTGTCGATGCCGCCGCGCTTGACGCGGGCGCGTCGGGCGCGCCACAGGCCGCAGCCGATGGGCCGCCTGATCCCCGACCGCTTCATCCTCGCGCTGCTCACCGCCGTCGCGCTCGCCAGCGTGCTGCCGGCGAGAGGCATGTCGGCAGCCGCGGTCAGCGTGTTGGCGACGGCGATGATCGTGCTGCTGTTCTTCCTCCACGGGCTGCGCCTGTCGCGCGAGGCGGTCGTCGCCGGCATGCTCAATTGGCGGCTTCACCTGACGATCCTGGCGATCACCTTCGCTGCGTTCCCGCTGCTCGGCCTCGGTCTGTCGCTGGCGCTGCCGCGGGCGCTGACGCCGCCGCTCTGGCTCGGCATCCTGTTCCTTTGCGCGCTGCCGTCCACGGTGCAGTCGTCGATCGCCTTCACCTCGATCGCCGGCGGCAACGTCCCGGCCGCGGTGACTTCGGCGACCGCCTCGAACGTGCTCGGCATCCTGCTGACGCCGCTGCTGGTCAACCTGATCGCCGGAGTGCGCGGCGGGGCCGCGCCGCTCAGTGGGATCGGCACCGTCGTCCTCGAGCTGCTCGTGCCGTTCGTCGCCGGCCAACTGGCGCGGCGGTGGCTCGCGACGTGGGGGCAGCGTCACCGCAAGCTGCTGTCCACCACCGATCGGGCGACGATCCTCGTCGCCGTCTACAGCGCGTTCTCGGCGGCGGTCATCGCGGGCCTGTGGCACCGCACTTCCGTTATCGTGCTGGTGACGGTGCTGGCGCTGTGCGGCGTGCTGCTGGCGATCGTCCTCGCCGGCACGTGGTACGGCGCCCGCCTGCTCGGGTTCGACCGCGCCGATGCCATCGCGATCCAGTTCTGCGGCTCGAAGAAGACCCTGGCGAGCGGCGTGCCGATGGCCCGCGTGCTGTTCGCCGGCCCGAGCCTCGGCACGGTGCTGCTGCCGCTGATGATCTTCCACCAGATCCAGCTGATGGCCTGCGCCTGGCTGGCGGCCCGGTATGCGCGAAACCGCGGCGACCAACGCAGTGCCGCCGAGGTGCCGATCGCAGCGGACATCGACTGAGGGCGCTCACCCGGGGCCTTGCGCCTCATGCCGGTGCGGCTTGTGCTTCGGCAAGTCCATGTTTCCAGGCGGGCCCGTCGTGTTGCGGGGGTTGCGGTCGGCCTCGGGCGCGGCGGCGCGCCCGGCATGGGCCGTGCCGTTGTCGCGGCTGTCGGTGCCCGGCTTGGCAAGCGTGCCCGGCGCCGGATGGAGCATGCTGCCGCGCGGCACCGGCGCGATTGCCGCTCGCGGCTTTAGCTGGCGGCGCAACTTGGCGACGTCCTCGGCGGAGACCGCCGCTGCGCGGTTGCCCCAGCTGTTGCGGGCATACGTCAGCACGTCGGCGATCTGCCGATCGCTGAGCTTCCACGCGTAGGCGGGCATCGTGAAGGCCGTGGGGCGCGGATCGGTCGGCATCGTCTGGGCACCGACGAGGACCAGCCGTGCCACCGTTCGGGGATTGGCCTGCTGGAGGTTGGCGTTGCCGGCCAGCGGCGGGAACAGCCGCCGTACGCCGCTCCCGTCCATGCGGTGACAGGCCGAGCACTGGTCGCGGTAGATCGCCTCGCCCGCAGCCATCGCCTCGCGCCCCGGGAGTGAGACGGTTGCCTCAGGCGAAGCCGGCAGCGAGCGGAGGTAGGTGATGATCGCGCGAAGGTCCCCGTCGGTCATCTGCGAGGTCGAGTACGCGACGACTTCGCCCATCTCGCCGGTCGCCGCGGTTCGGACGTTGCGCCCGGTCCTGAAGAATTCGAGCAGCTCGGCGTCGCTCCAGCTGCCGAGCCCGACGCTGCGATTGTCGGTCAAATCGGGCGCGAACCAGCCCGGAAAGGCGCCGCCGCGGAAGCGCTTTCGCCGCTCGGCTCCGCCGAGAACGTTGCGGGGGGTGTGGCAATCGCCGCAATGGCCGAGTCCCTGGACCAGATAGGCGCCCCGGTTCCATTCGGCCGAGCGGTTCGGATCGGGGTCGTACGCGCCCGGTTCGAAGAATAGCCAGTTCCACACGGCCATCAATTGGCGGATGCGGTACGGGAACGGCAACTGGTCGCGTTTCGGATCGCTGGTGACCGCCGGGATCGTCTGCAGGTAAGCGTAGATCGCGTCGACATCGGCGCGGCTGACCTTGGTGTAGTGGATGTACGGGAACGCCGGATAGAGGTTGCCGACCTTGCGGCTCTTGCCCTCGTGCAGCGCGCGGTAGAAGTCGTCGCTGCTCCACCCGCCAAGGCCGGTCTCCCGATCGGGGGTGATGTTGGCCGAGACCAGTGGACCGAATGGCGTAGGAATCGGCCGCCCGCCGGCGAAGGCCGCACCGCCGGTGACGGTGTGGCACGGCATGCAGTCGCCGAGGATGACGAGGTAGCGCCCGGCCGCAACCTGTTGCGGCGAGAAACGCGCGCCGCTCACGTTGGGCGGCGGGAGCGCGCGAATGGTCTTCGGCTGGCCGACCGCGCGGCCGACCAGCGCTACCGTCAGGAACAGCACCGCGGCCGCAAGGACGGCGCCTTTGCGCATCAGGCTGGGACCAGCGGACCGGGCGAGTTGAGATACTGGGTGCGGATCGCGTCGGCGGCGTAATAGGCGAGCGCGGCGACCGTCCCGGTCGGGTTGTAGCCGGCGTTCTGCGGGAACGCCGAGGCCCCCATCACGAACAGGTTGGGCACGTCCCAGCTCTGGCTGTACTTGTTGAGCATGCTGTCCTGCGGATTGTCGCCAATGATCGCGCCGCCGGTGTTGTGGGTGGTCTGGTAGGGGACGACATCCCAGCTGCCCTTGCGGTAGTTCCTGGTGATCCGGGTCGCTCCCATGGCGGTCGCGATCTCGGCCGCGCGGTCGGTCAGAAAGTCGGACATGCGGTGCTCGTTCTCGCCGAAATCGAACGTCATCCGCAGCAGCGGCCGCCCGTAGACGTCCCGATAGGTCGGATCGAGGTCGAGGTAGTTGCTGCGATAGCTCATCACCGCGCCGTGAGTCGGGATGAACGTCGATCGCAGGTAGTTCTGGGCGACGGCCCGCTTCCAGGCCGAGCCCCAGTTTGGGGTGCCCTCGGGCGTCGGATGGGTCTGGATCGGCCGCGCCCCGGTCTGGAGCACGCTGATGTAGCCGCCGCCGATGAAGCCGAGCCCGCTATGATCGAAGTTGTCGCCGTTGAACTCGTCAACGACCATTCCATGCGCCCCGGCGCCGATGAACGGGTTGAGGATCTTGTCGTCAAAGAACACGTCGACGGTCGAGAACACCTGATAGGCGTAGTTCTTGCCCACCACTCCCGTGCCGGAGACCGGATCATAAGGCGCGCCGATTCCCGAGAGGAGCAGCAGCCGGACGTTGTGCAAGGCATAGGCGCACAGCACGACGAGCTCCGCCGGCTGCTCGAATTCCCGACCCTCGGCGTCGACGTAAGTGACGCCGGTGGCGCGCTTGGCGCTCCGGTCGACGTTGATCGTCAGCACTTCGGATTCGGTCCGCAGCTCGAAGTTGGGCTTGCGCAGCAGGACCGGCAGGATCGTCGTTTGCGGGCTCGCCTTCGAATAGTTGCCGCAGCCGAACTTCTCGCAGAAGCCGCAGAACGTGCACGGACCGAGCTGCACCCCGAGCGGATTGGTGTAGGCTTGCGACATGTTGCCCGAAGGCTGCGGGAACGGCTTGTAGCCGAGCCGCTCGGCTCCTTGCGCGAACAGCGTCGGGGCATAGCCTTGCGGCATCGGGGGAGTCGGGTATTCGCGGCTGCGCGGACCTTCGAAGGGATTGCCCCCGGGCTGGATCGTGCCGTTGAGGTTGCCGGCCTTGCCGGCGATGCCGCACAGATACTCGAACCGGTCGTAATGGGGCTCGAGCTCGTCATAGGTGAGCGGATAGTCCTGGATGGTCATGGCCGGGGGAATGGCGGCGGCGCCGTAGCGCTCGGCGTTGTGGCTGCGCGCCTTGAAGTCCGACGGGAGGAAGCGCCATGTCTGCCCGTTCCAGTGCACGCCCGCGCCGCCGACGCCGGTCCCTGGCAGGAACGAGCCGAGCACCCGCATCGGCAGGGCGGTCTCGCTCGGCTTGTTGCGGATCGTCAGCGTCTCGTGCGCCGGACGCTGGAACAGTTCGTGGCGATAGTAGAAGCGCAGCTCGTCCTGCGCGAACGTCGGCGGGAAACGCTCGGGCGTGCTGCGCCATGGACCGCGCTCGAGCGCCAGCACGGAAAGACCTTCATCGGTCAGCTCCTGGCCCATGATCGCGCCGGTCCAACCGAACCCGACCAGGACGACGTCGATCGACGGCAGGCGAGTAGCGCTCAGCGGGACCACTCCCGCCGCCCGGCGATACCGACCGGCGGCAGCGGGAACGGCTGATTGAATGCCTTGAGGAAGAAGCGCTGCTCGTAGCGCGCCCCGGGAAAGCCGATCAGCTTCCAGCCGATCATGTCCTTGTTGCCGCCGTGGACCGGATCGCAGAAGAACCCCTCGATCGTGTTCTGCAGCAGCAGGCCGAAGAACGCCTGGCCGTCGACACCGTCCAGCGCGATCGCGCCGCTTTCCAGGACCCGGAGGAAATCGTCCTGACGATCTCCATTGAGTGCGGCGAACGCCTGGCCGTGCATCCGGGTGGACACGGCGTCGATGGCCTGGATCGCGGCGCGGTAGAACTGCGCGGGAGTGAGGCGGGTCTGGTAGCCCTGGGTCTTGGTCGGCTCACCCCACGGTCCTTGCATGTACCAGCGGGTGGCGTTGCCGAAATCGCCGTTCAGCTGACGATCGATGAACAGTGGGACGTCGGCCTCGATCGCGCCGCCGCCGAGTTCGTCGGCCGGGATCAGCCGGGCCACCGCCGCTTCGACGAACGCGGCTTCGGCCGGCTTGAAAAACACGTACCCGCCTGCCGAGCTCGCGATTTCGGGCGCCGCCGCCCCCGGCTGCCATGGTTCGCTGCCCGCAACGACCCGGCCCGGAACTGCCGTCCCGGGGGTCGGAACCGTCGAGTGGGTCGGTCCCTCGGGCATGCCCTCCCCTCGCTCACCGTCCGGCTAAGGAAATGACAGTCGACCGGCTTGGTTCCTGTGGCGGAACGGAAAATGACCTCCGTCAAAGCGTCGGCCGCTGCTGACCCGGCCGACCGGGAGCAGCTCAGCGTTCGCCGTCGGACAACCGTGTTCGGCATCGCACGGTGGTGGAACCGAAGTTATCCCTCACGGTTATTTTCCCACGAAGCGCAGTAACATAGGTTAGTTTACCTGCGCGATGATGCCGATATCTGGTGACCATGTCTAAGTGGCTCGAACGGCAACCCGATCTTCTCGCGCGCAAGCTCGAGCATTTTGCCCGCCTGTCGCCTGAGGACATCGAGGCCCTTGATCGCATCTGGCGCCGCAAGAGCGTTACCGCACCCCCGCAAGACGATATCGTGCGCCAAGGCGATCCCCCCGGCGGGGTCCGGTTGATGCAGGCGGGCTGGGCCTGCCGCTACCGCATGCTGGCCGACGGCCGCCGGCAGATCCTCAGCTTCTTCCTGCCCGGCGACTTGTGCGACCTCAACAATTTCGTGCTGCGGCGGATGGACCACTCGGTCATGGCGTTGACCCCGGTCCGCTACACCATGCTCGGCGCCGAGGACTTCGATTCGCTCACCACGCGGCGGCCGCGGCTGATGCACGCGCTGTGGTGGGACAACCTCGTGGCGATGGCGATCCAGCGCGAATGGACGGTGAACCTCGGCCAGCGTTCGGCGGTCGAACGCCTCGCGCACTTGCTGTGCGAGCTCTACGTCCGCCTCCATGTGATCGGGCTCGCCAACGGCGGCGCCTTCGACCTGCCGATCACCCAGGTCGAGCTGGCGGATACAGTGGGGCTGTCGCCGGTCCATGTCAGCCGGACGCTCAAGGACTTGCGCGAGCGCAACCTGGTTCAGCTTCATCGCGGCAAGCTCGAGATCTTCGACTTCCAGGCACTCTCTTCGGTGGCGCTGTTCCGTCCCGACTACCTCCACCTCGCTGCCGAGGGCGCGCACCTCGCCGCCAACGCCTGAACTGCGGCGGCGCACCTCACGGGGCGAGCAGCGTCTCCACGGTTTCGACGATTTTCCAGCTGCACACCGGTTTCGATAAACGGTCCACCTTGGACAGCTCGGCCGGGATCACCGCCGCATCATAGCCGGTGACGAACAGGAACGGGATGCCATGGCGCTTGAGCATGCCCGCAAGCTCGAATGATGCGCCTAGGCCAAGGTTGATGTCGATCACCGCCGCATCGATCGCGTGGCCGCTGATCAGCCGTTCCGCTTCGGCGCCGTCGCCGGTTGGGCCGATCACCTCGGCCCCGGCGTCTTGGAGCGATTCCTGGGTTTCGAGTGCCTGGAAGTAGTCATCCTCGACGATCAGCACTTTGCGCCCGTGGAGCGTCTGCCGATTCATTTGCCGCCCTCCGCCGATGGAGTCGTCTCGAGCACGCTGGTCGCCGGGACGAGCGGAAACTCGATTGATGCGAGCACCGATTTTCGTGCAAAGTCAATCGTCCCCTGGCCCTTGAGCTCATACGCAACACGGCGCGTGATCAGGTCGGTGCCGAAGCCGCGGATGAGGCGCCCGTCGGCAAGCTGGATCCCGGTCTCCTTCCACCGCACCACCAGCCACTCCTCGCCATTGCGCGGCTCGAGCTTCCACCCGATCCGCAATCGGCCCTCGGGGTGAGCGAGCGCGCCGTACTTGAGCGAATTCGTCGCCAGCTCGTGCATCGCCAGCGTGACGACCTCGGCGGCCTTGGGTGAAAGGCGCACGTCGGGACCGGAAATCTCAAACTGCGCTTCGCGGGCGAGCTGGGCCCGCAGCTCTTCGCGCACCAGCCCGTCGAGGTCGACGTCCGCGCCGGCGCTGCGCGTCAGCAGCACTTGCGTCCGCGCCATCGCATCGATCCGCCCCAACAGGTGCGCGACGTAGTCATCGAGGCTGGTGTGCCCTTCGCCGGTCCGCCGCACCACCGAGCGGATCATCGCCAGGATATTGCGCACCCGGTGCTGGAGCTCGGCCAGAAGGGTGCCTTGCGACTCGAGGCTGCGCATCAGTGCATCGATGTCGCTGACGACGGCAACGAAGCCAATGATGTCGCCGCCTGCCCCGCGCACCGGCAGCGCGGCGACGCTCGTCCAGATCTCGCGGCCGCTATCGTCGGTGTAGAGCATGTCTATGCCGGGGACGACGCGCTCTCCCCTGAGGGCCCGTGCACCGGGGAATTCATCGGCCGCCAGGGGTGTTCCGTCGCGATGCCGCGCGGTCCAGCGCCAGCGCCGTCCATCGGCAGATGGCATCGTGTTGTCCGGGGCGAAGCGAGTCATCGCCTGGTTGACGAGGACGAAGTTTCGGCTTCGATCGCTGACGCCGACCGCGACCGGCAGACCATCGAACACGGCGCTGAGCCGCGCCTGACTTTCGCGCAAGGCGGCTTCGGCGCGAGCCCGCTCGATCGCCGCCCAGATGCGCTCGGCGGTCTCGCTGATCAGCTCGACTTCGGCGTCGGTCCACTCGCGCGGTCGGGACTGGCCGACGCAGAACGCCCCGAGATGTTCGCCGTCCTTGCGCAGCGGGTAATTGATGAACGCGACGAGCTGCAGTGATGCGAGAGCGGCTCGCTCGTCCGCGGAAATGCCGCCCGATGCCGCCGCGTCGTCGATTACCAGCAGTTGGCCGGTGCGTGCCGGGGAGAGCGCCCACGCGCGGTCGTCGGAGCGGGCATTGTCGCTCGGCTTGCCACCGTCCTCGCCCCCAAACTGCAGAGTGACTCGGGCAAAGTCAGCGGCCGGGTCGAACTCGACGTACGATGCGCGATCCGCTCGGAGCCATTCGAGCAACAGCCGGCACGCTTCGTGGAAGATCGCGACGGGATCGACCAGCGTCCGGATGGTGTCGCTGAGCGTCAGGAGGAAGCTCTGCCGGGCCTCCGCATCCCGGCGCGCCGCCTGCGCCGCGCGCTCCTGTGTCACGTCGCGGCCAACGCAATAGATCTCGCCTTGGGGAGGGAATGTCGCGGCGTGCCACTGGATCACGCGATAACCGCTGCCCTTGCACAAAACACGATGCTCGAACTGGTCGACCACTTCACCCGCGGCGAGTCGGGCCGCGACGTCCCGAGTGCGCTCCTGGTCGTCCGGGTGGACGTACTCGGCGAAATCATGACCGATGAGATCGTCCTCGGACAACCCGAGGATGCGGGTGAAGGAGGGATTCACCCGTTTCCACGTGCCGTCTTCGGTCGAAGCGATCGCCAGCAGGTCGCGCGAGAGATCGAAGAACCGGTCCCGCTGCAAGACGGCGGAATGCAGTCGGAACGAGGCCGCGGCGAAGCGCGCGAGGCTTTCGAGGACCCGCGCATCCTCGCGTTCGAAGCGGCCTTCGGGGGTATGCTTGATCGCCCACACCGTTCCGGCGGGCTCTCCCTCGACGCGGAACGGGACGAGCAGGTTCTCGTAAACCTTTGGTTGGACGTCGCGCAGTGCAGGAAAAATATGGGCCGCCTCGTTGAACAGCAACACCGTGTCGCGGCTGACGACCTCACCACACGGGCTCGCGTCGCGCGGCATCGTACCGTTCCGGAATGGGGCGAACTGGCCGGTCGCGGCGACCCAGCGGAAATGACCCTCGCCGCGCTCCAGCAGGCTGATCCCCGCCGATTCGGAGCGCGTGAGCTCCATCACCTCCTCGGCGAGCTGATCGAGCACCCGTTGCGGATCGGCGATCATCGCTTCGGCGAGGCGGGCCAGGGCGCGATTCTCCGCCGCCAGGTCCGCTGCCCTGGACGGACGGCGCGCCAGTTCGTCGGTGATGATCACATCCTCGACGGCACGTTGGCTGTGCTCAATCATCTCGCTGCGGCAAGAACGCTTGAGGCTCAAGGGTGGTGCCCGAAATCCTTCACCGAACGCGACAATTTCGACCATGACCGCTTCGCGAGCCACGGACGCTAGTCGCGCGCGCGTCCCACGGTTGCGATAATCAGCAGTCCAGCGGCGATTGCGAATGCGCCACCGGTCAGGAACGTGGCCGGCGACCCGAGGCGATCCCACAACAGACCGGCGACGACGCTGGCCACCAGCATCGCGATCCCGCTCAGCAGATTGAAGGTCCCGAAGGCGGAGCCCACCACCTCGGCCGGCGCGGCATCGGCGACGAGCTTCGCGAGCAGGCCTTGCGTCAAAGCCATGTGCAGCCCCCAGAAGGCAATGCCCGCGAAGGCGACGGCGACGGTGCTTGCCAGCGCCAGCACACTGTCGGCGGCGATCAGGAACGCGAGGCCGGCGAGCAGCAGCGGGCGCGGCGCTACGCGGTCGGCCAGCGCGCCCGCCGGATACGCGCCTGCCGCGTAGACCAGGTTCATGACGATCAGCACGGCCGGGGCAAGGGCGATCGGCAGGCCGAGCTGGTGCGCGCGCAGGATCAGGAAGCCCTCGCTGAAGCGGGCGAGGGTCATCACCACGCCAATTGCGGCGACCGTCCAGAATGGGGCGCCGAATTGACCTAAGTCACGGATGCGGAGTGGCGGCGCCAACTCCCGCGGCGGGGCGGGGGGATCGTGCACCCACACCGCGGCGATCGCGACCGCGGCGATGCCCGGGAGCGCAGCGAGCCAGAACACCTTGCGCATGTCCTGCGCAAATAGCGCCATGAGACCGATCGCCACTACCGGCCCGGCAAAGGCGCCGATGGTGTCGAGCGCCTGGCGCAGGCCGAAAGCGCGGCCCCGGGCTGCGGGGGCGGTGACGTCGGCGACCAAGGCGTCGCGCGGCGCTCCGCGAATGCCTTTGCCGACGCGGTCGGCGAAGCGCGCGCCGAGCACCACGCCCGGCGACCCGGCCAGCGCGAACAGGGGCTTCGAAGCGGCGGCAAGGCCATAGCCGAGCAGGATCAGCGGACGCCGCTTGCCGATCCGATCCGAGATGAAGCCGGAGAACACCTTGGTGATCGAGGCCGTCGCTTCGCCGATTCCGTCGACCACCCCTACGAAGGAGACGCTCGCACCGAGCGTCGCGGTCAGAAACAATGGCAGCAGCGCGTGAACGATTTCCGATGATACGTCCATAAACAGACTGACGAACCCGAGTGCCCAGACGGTCCGCGGCAGCGCTCCCGAGCGCGTCCGATCCGGAATGTGGGCGCGGTTCATCGGCGAAGTGGTAGCGTAGCCGGGCTTATGTGGCGACAGCGCCGACGTTCGGCACCATCGCCGGCGACGAAGGAGAAGACCGCATGACTCGCTCTGGCAGCACCGCGCGTTTGGGGAGGCTGGCCGCCTCGTCCGCCGCTGCGCGACAGACGACGAATTGGTGCTAGAGCGGCGGACTAGGACAGCAGTTGAGGAACCCCGGCATTCGCATGCGCCAGACTGACCAGCCGCGCGCCTATCTCAACCGCCTCGGGACCGCGGTTCCCCGGCACGATGCCCACCGCCGCTATCTCGCCTGGGCCGAAACCCAGCTTGAGGGGCCGCGCGAGCGCCGCTTGCTCGGGCGCATGGTCGAGCGCGCTGGAATCGAGCATCGCTGGACCATCTTCCCCGAAGTCGAGGAGGCCAGCGGACCGACCGCCAGCGAATTCTACCGTGACGGCGCCGCTGCCGTCCCCACCTCGGCGCGAATGGCGGCTTACGCCGAAGCGGCGCCCGAGCTGGCGGTCGCCGCAGTCGATGCGCTCGGCCGACCGGCTCGAATCACCCACCTCGTGCTCGCGAGCTGCACCGGGTTCATGGCCCCGGGCGTCGACCAGATCGTCGCCGCGCGGCTCGGTCTCGGCCCCACCGTCGAGCGCACGCTGGTCGGATTCATGGGCTGCTATGCCGGGGTCGCGGCACTCCGCAACGCCTATCACATCGTCCGGTCCCAGCCCGAGGCGCGGGTGCTCGTGATCACCGTCGAGGTCTGCTCGGTCCATCTCCAGCCACAAAGTTCGCTCGAGCCGATCCTGGCCGGCCTGCTGTTCGGGGACGGCGCGGCGGCCGCGCTGGTCACTGCCGAACCGCAGGGCCTCGAACTGCTGGCGCCGTTCTCCGAGACCTTGCCCGAGAGCGACGCGCTGATCACCTGGTCGATCGGCGACACCGGCTTCCGGATGTTTCTCTCGGGCGAGGTGCCGGCGCGGATTGGCGCCGCCGTGGCGACGCCGGCGTTCCGCCAGCGGGTCGGCGACGTCGCGGCGATCGACTGCTGGGCCGTCCATGCCGGGGGCCGGACGATCCTCGACGCGGTCGAGCGCGGCCTCGGTCTCGGCCATGAAGCGCTCTCGCATTCGCGCGACGTGTTGCGCGACTGCGGCAACATGAGCTCGGCGACGCTGCTGTTCGTGCTCGAGCGGATCCTCGCGTCGGGAGAGGCGGTTGCCGACGGGCTCGCTATCGCCTTCGGACCGGGGCTTGCCGCCGAAGGGTTCCGGTTCCGCTCGGCTTGACCCGCGGGTGAGCGACGCGCTGCCACGGGTGGTGATCGTCGGCGGCGGTCCTGCCGGAGCGGCCGCCGCAATCACCCTGGCTCGCGCCGGAGCCGCGCCGTTGCTGTTCGAGCGCGAGGCCGCTCCTGCCGACCACTTGTGCGGCGGCTTCGTCAGCTGGGACACTGTGGCGCGGCTGCGACAGCTCGGCGTGGAGGTTTCGGCGCTCGGCGCCCATCCGGTGACCACCCTCGAGCTGTTCGCGGGGCGCCGCTCGGCGAGGGTGGCGCTGCCCGCCTCGGCAGCAGGGCTGTCGCGCCGGGCGTTCGATGCGGCGCTGCTCGCCCGCGCCGTAGATTTAGGCGCATCGGTAGAGCGTGGCGTCGCGGTCCGCTCGATCGAGACTGACTGGGTGCAGCTCGAGGACGGCCGCGCGATCGCCGCGGATCACGTCATCCTGGCGAGCGGAAAGTACGATCTGCGCGGATGGGCGCGGCCTCGCTTCGGGCAGGACACGGCTTTGGGACTGCGCTGGCGGCTCCGCCCTGGCGACCGGCTCCAATCGCGGCTCACCGGTCGAATCGAGCTATTCCTGTTTCGCGGCGGCTATGCCGGGTTAGTGCGGCACGAGGACGGCGCCGCCAACTTGTGCTTGGCCGCGCGCCGCAGCCGCCTCGCCGAGGCGTCCGGCCGCCCCGAGCTGTTGCTCGAACAGATCGCCGCCGATTGTGCGGCCTTGGCGCAGCGCCTCGCTTGCGCCGGTCCTCTCGACAAGGCCCAGGCCATCGCCAACGTGCCGTACGGCTGGCGCGCGCAGTCGGCGGAGCCGGGGGTATGGCGCGTCGGCGACCAGGCCGCCGTCATCCCCTCGCTCGCTGGCGAAGGAATCGGCATTGCCCTGGCGAGCGGGACGGCCGCGGCCGAAGCGGTCCTGCGCGGCGAAGCTTCGTCGAAGTACCAGCGGCGAATGAACCGGCGCCTGACGATCCCGTTCGCGCTCGCCGGCGGGGTCTGGCGGTTGGCCGAGCACCCGCTCGGAGCGGCGGCAAGCGTCGCCACGCTGCGGATTGCGCCCGGCCTGGCGGACTGGACTGCCCGGCGGACGCGAGTCGACCGGTGATGCGCCACAGCGTGGTTCTGAGCTGCGAGGGTGTCCCCGACGCGATCACACCGCTCTATCAGCCCTGACCGGCGCACTCCTTCCGGACGGGGAAGTATTTCACGTCATCAACGGCAGTGTGGGAATTTCCCGATCGCCGCGCTCACATCGCTGGCAACAGGCGGCGTTCGCCGGCGATGCGCTGCATCGCCTTCTGCAGTTTCTCGAAAGCGCGCACCTCGATCTGGCGGACGCGCTCGCGGCTGACGTTGTAGACCTGGCTGAGCTCCTCGAGGGTCTTGGGGTCCTCGCTCAGCCGCCGCTCGGTGAGAATGTGACGCTCGCGGTCGTTGAGCGTGTCCATCGCCTCGACCAGCAGCTCGTGGCGCAGCCCCGCTTCCTCGGCATCGGCGACGGTCTGGTCCTGCAACGGCCGCTCGTCGGCGAGGATGTCCTGCCACTGGCCTTCGCCGTCCTCGCGCATGGAGACGTTGAGGCTGGCGTCGCCGCCCATCATCATCCGGCGGTTCATGTTGACCACCTCCTGCTCGGACACGCCGAGGTCGGTGGCGATCTTGCGGACGTCGTCCGGGTGGAGGTCGGTATCCTCGTAGGCGTCAAGGCTCCTCTTGATCCGGCGGAGGTTGAAGAACAGCTTCTTCTGCGCCGCAGTGGTGCCCATCTTGACCAGGCTCCACGAGCGCAGGATGAATTCCTGGATCGAGGCCTTGATCCACCACATCGCATACGTCGCCAGACGGAAGCCGCGGTCGGGCTCGAACTTCTTGACGCCCTGCATCAAGCCGATGTTGCCTTCGCTGATCAGCTCCGACACCGGCAGGCCATAACCGCGGTAGCCCATGGCGATCTTGGCGACGAGCCGCAGATGGCTGGTCACCAGTTGCGCCGCGGCCTCGGGGTCCCCATGTTCATGGTAGCGCTTGGCCAGCATGTATTCCTGCTCGGCCGTGAGCACCGGGAACTTCTTGATCTCGGTGAGATAGCGATTGAGGCTGGCCTCGCTGCCCAATGCCGGCACGGCGGGGAGGGATCGTTGGTTGTTCGTCACAGTCACATACCCGTTCTTGTCGAGAGGGGTGTCGAGGCGGACCCGGATCGGCATCCGCAGGATGCGGGCGTAGTGGCCCTAGCACGGCGTCAGTTCAGTCTGAACTCCGCAATTCTGCGAGCAGTTCCCTGAGATCGTCCGGCGGCTCGGCGGAAAAATGCAACCGCTTGCCGGTCGAGGGATGGACGAAGCCGAGCTCGGCGGCGTGGAGCGCCTGGCGATGAAACCCCAACCGCGTGAGCAGCGGCTTCAAGCGGGAGGGAGTCCGTCCATAGACCGGGTCCCCCAATAGCGGATGACCAATTGACGCAAGGTGAACGCGCACCTGATGCGTTCGCCCGGTCTCGAGCCGGCACTCGAGCAGCGCCGCGTGGGCAAATCGCTCGATCGTGCGATAGTGGGTGACGGCATGTTTGCCGCGTCCTTCGGCGACCAGCGCCATCTTTTTGCGGTTGGTCGCCGAACGGGCGATCGAGCCGCGCACGGTGCCGGCGGGCGGCGCGGGCCCGCCGGCTGTGATCGCCAGGTAGGCGCGCTCGATCGAGTGGTCGGCGAACTGGCGCGCCAGGCCCTCGTGCGCGGCGTCGGTCTTGGCCACCACCAGCAGTCCCGAGGTGTCCTTGTCGATGCGGTGGACGATTCCCGGGCGGGCCACCCCGCCAATCCCAGAAAGCTGGCCGCGGCAATGGTGGAGCAGGGCGTTGACCAGCGTGCCATCGAGATTGCCGGCCGCCGGATGGACGACAAGGCCGGCGGGCTTGTCGACCACGACCAGCGCCTCGTCCTCGTAGACGATGCTGAGCGGGATCTCCTGAGCCTCGGCCTCCGCCGGCGCCGCTGCCGGAACGACGATGGCGAAGCGGGTCCCGGCCGCCGCCCTGACAGAGGCGGAGCCGGCGGGGACCGCATCGAGCGTCACCCGGCCTTCGCCGAGCAGCGCCTTGACCCGCTCGCGCGACAAGCCGCTGGCTTGCGCGAGCGCCTTGTCGATCCGCTCGCCGGACGATTCGATCACCCCGGTGATGATGCGCTGTCCCCCCATCGCTTCAGCCCGCCCCATGCTAGGAAGATGGGCATGGCCCTCGCCGTGACAAGTGACGTTATCGCCACACTCATTGCAGAAGCAGCAACTGCCGCCCCGCGCGAATGCTGCGGGATCCTGCTCGGAACCGGCGAGCGGATCGCGCGGGCGGTGCCGGCGGCGAACATTGCGGCGGAGCCGCTGGTCCGCTTCGAGCTCGATCCCGCCGCCCTGTTCGCCGCTCACAAAGCGGCGCGTGCCGGCGGACGGGCGGTAATCGGCTACTACCACTCGCACCCGGCAGGGCATCCGCTGCCTTCGGCGACGGATTGCGCCCATGCTACCGGCGACGGCAGCGTGTGGGCGATCGTTGCGGGCGGGGAAGTGGGCTTCTGGCGCGATACCGGGCTCGGCTTCGAAGCGCTTTCCTATGTGGTCGCGGATGGTTAAGGCCGCGTCACTGCAGCGACCTCTCCCTTCAGGTGAACATCCGCCCATGACGACGAATTCGCTCGAACTCGCCAGCCTGCTCTGCTCGCGGCTCTGTCACGACTTGCTCAGCCCGGTCGGCGCGCTCGCCAACGGGCTCGAGCTGCTCGAGGAGGAGAAGGACCCCGAGATGCGCAAGCGCTGCTTCGAGCTGCTCGAGCAGAGCGCGCGGGTCTCGACCGACAAGCTCAAGTTCTTCCGCCTGGCGTTCGGCGCCGCCGGCGGCTTCGGCGAGATGGTCCCGATTGCCGAGCCGCGCGCGCTGGTCGACGCGCTGGTCGGGAACAACCAGCGGGTCAGCGTCAACTGGGCCTTGTCCGGGGACGTGCTGCCCAAGCCGGCGGTCAAGACGCTGCTCAACTTCGCGCTGATCGGAATGGACGCGCTGGTCCGCGGCGGGACACTCGACATCGGCGCCGAGCTGCGCGACGGGGCGAGCGAGATCGTCGTGCGCGCTGCCGGTCCGCGGATCGCCTTCGACGGGGCGATCGGCCGCGCGCTCGACGGGACCCTTGCCGAGGACGAGCTGAGCAGCCGCACCGCCCCGCCGACGATGCTGCGGCTGATGGCCGAGGGCCTGGGCGGTGGGCTTCAGTACGCGCTCACCGACGAGGCGCTGGTGCTCGGCGCGGTGCTGCCGCTGGCCTGATCACGTTGTGGACGGCGCGATGGGGCGCGCTTGCCGCTCCGCCGCCCCGGCGTATGAAGGGGCGATGCAAGAAGACGTGGTCCATCGCACCGTCGCGTCGCCGAACTGGGACGAGCGCAAGCTGCCGATCACCATGGTGGTGCTACATTATACCGAGATGCCCTCGGCCGAAGAGGCGCTGGCCCGGATGTGCGATCCCGAGGCGAAAGTCAGCGCGCATTACCTGATCAGCGAGGCCGGCGAGGTGACCCAGCTGGTCGACGACGCCAAGCGCGCGTGGCACGCCGGAGTCAGCTACTGGCGCGGCGAGCGCGACATCAATTCGGCGAGCATCGGCATCGAGCTCGACCATCCCGGGCACAAGTATGGGTATCGTCCGTTCGCCCGGCCCCAGATGGAAGCGCTGGTCCTTTTGCTGGCGCACCTGGTCAAGCGGCACGACATTCCCCGCGCCAACGTCCTCGGCCATTCCGACATCGCGCCGGCGCGCAAGATCGATCCCGGCGAGCTGTTCGAGTGGAACCTGCTGGCGCGTTATGGCCTGGCGCTGCCCACGCCCAAGCCGCGGATCGCGCTGATCTACGAGAACCAAGCCTCGTTCTTCCTGGCGCTCGAGCGCTTCGGCTACGACATCACCGACGGCCGTGCCGCGGTGCGCGCGTTCCAGCGGCGGTGGCGGCCGCAGCTGATCGACGGCGAGGTCGACGCGCACATCGGCGGCCTGCTGTTCGAGCTGCTCTTGGACCGCGACCTCGGCAATGCTAGATAAGCCGCGCCAGGGGGCCGGGCAGCCGCGTCCTACGTCAAGCTCAGGATGAGCCGGGCGGAGGCCGAGGAAAGTCCGGGCTCCACGAGACGAGGGTGGCGGGTAACGCCCGCCGGGCGTGGGCCTCGGCCCGCGTTCAGGGAAAGTGCCACAGAAAGCAGACCGCTAAGCGGGGCAACCCGCCAGCAAGGGTGAAAGGGTGCGGCAAGAGCGCACCGCGCTCCTGGCAACAGGGGCGGCACGGCAAACCCCACCCGGAGCAAGACCGAATAGGGGCGGCGCGCCGGGGCTTCGGCTCCGGCAGGCGGGTTTCGCGCCGAGTCGTCCGGGTTGGTCGCTGGAGCGCCGCAGCAATGCGGCGCCGAGAGGAATGGCTGCCGAACCGCGCGGGCGACCGCGCGGGGAACAGAACCCGGCTTACAGGCTCCCTGGCATTTTTTTGCGATCCATCATCGCCGCTTCGAGCGGCCGGAAGCAGCTCGGGCGGCGTCGGCTGCACCCGTCGAGCTGACCATTCCGTTACAATTTCGCCCGGAACCGGCGCAGCTTGGTTGGCGTTTCTTCCGGGTCCGATGGGCAAAATCGCCCGCAAATCTATGAGGTTACTATGAAGAAACTGCTTGCACTCGCGATCGCCGCCGGCGCCGCGCTGGCCGCCGTTTCGCCCGCCACCGCCCGCGAAGGCTGCGGTCCGGGGTTCCACCGCGACTACTACGGGCACTGCCGCCCGAATCGTGGACCGGCCCTTGCCGTCGCGCCGGGCGGCCTGGTCATCGGCACGTACTACAACGGCCGCGGCTACTGGGACGGTCGCCGCTATTGGCACCACCGCCGCCGGTGGCACGACGACTGGCGCTATTATTGAGTAGCGTTAACACACAAAGCGGTCCGGCAGTCGGCCGGGCCGCTTCTGTGTCGGCCGATCGCGCTACTGCCGTCCGACGCTGGCGTAATGGAAGCCGGCGGCGCGCACTTCGGCCGGATCGTAGATGTTGCGCAGATCGACCAGGACCGGCGTCTTGGCGACTTGCCTGATCCGCCCGAGGTCGAGCGCGCGAAATGCGTCCCACTCGGTGACGATCACCACGGCATCGGCACCCTCGGCGGCGGCGTATGCCGATCCCGCCATCGTCACTTGCGGCATCAGCGGCCCGGCGAGGTCCATCCCCTCGGGATCGTAGGCGACGACCTCGGCCCCGCCGTCGAGGAGAGCCTGGGCGATCGCAATCGACGGCGCGTCGCGCATGTCGTCGGTGTTGGGCTTGAAAGTCAGGCCGAGCAGCGCGATCCGCTTGCCGCGGGCTTCGCCGCCGAGGACGTCGATCACCTTGCGGCCCATCGCCCTCTTGCGGGTGTCGTTGACCTTGGCCACCGCCTCAACGATCCGCACCGGGCTGCCGTGGTCCTCGGCCGTCTTGAGCAGCGCCAGCGTGTCCTTGGGAAAGCAGCTCCCGCCAAAGCCCGGCCCGGCGTGGAGGAACTTGGTGCCGATGCGGTTGTCGAGGCCGATGCCGCGGGCGATGTCCTGGACGTCGGCGCCGACTTTCTCGCACAAGTCGGCCATTTCGTTGATGAAGGTGATCTTGGTCGCGAGGAACGCGTTGGCGGCGTACTTGATCAGCTCGGCGCTGCGCCGGCTTGTGAACAGGATCGGCGCGCGGTTGAGGAACAGCGGCCGGTAGACCTCGCTCATGACGTGCCGCGCCCAGTCGTCGTCGCTGCCGATGACGATCCGGTCGGGGCGCTTGAAGTCGGAGATCGCCGCGCCCTCGCGCAGGAACTCGGGGTTCGAAGCGACGGCGAAGCGGACGTCCGTGCCGGCTTCGCCGACGCGCCGCTCGACCTCGTCGCCGGTGCCGACGGGCACGGTCGATTTGGTCACGATCACCGTCGGCTCGCGCAAGTTGCGGCCGATCTCGTCGGCAACGTCGTAGACGAACGACAGGTCGGCATGGCCGTCGCCGCGGCGCGATGGGGTGCCGACCGCGATGAAGATCGCCTGCGCCCTGGGCACGGCCCCGGCCAGCTCGGTGGAGAAACTGAGCCGTCCGGCCTTGACGTTGTTGGCGACGAGCTCGGCGAGACCGGGCTCGTAAATCGGCATGATCCCCTGATCGAGCCGCGCGATGCGCCCCTCATCGGTGTCGACGCAGGTCACCTCATGACCGAAGTCGGCGAGGCATGCGCCGGACACGAGACCGACGTACCCCGCGCCGACCATCGTAATTCTCATGAAGCACTCCTTTGGGTGGCGGTGACGACCCCGTTCTGGTCATGCGTCTCGATCAGCCAGCGTGCGGTGCCCTCGAGCCCGAGCGCGGTGAGCGTTCCGGACAAGTAGGCGCCGGTATCGATGCTGATCCGATTCGCCCGGACTTGCGGCTCGTCGTAAATGGTGTGGCCGTGGACGACCACGCAGCCGTGGTCGCCGCGATAGCCGAGGAATGGCTCGCGAATCCAGCGCAAGTCCGAAACCGTCTGCGCGTCGAGCGCCACTTCGGGACGAATGCCGGCGTGAACGAACAGGTAGTCGCCGATCGCAATGTGATTCTCGAACGAGCGAATGAACGCGAGGTCCGCCTCCGGCACTGCGCGGCGCATCATCGCATCGACCTCGTCGAGCGTGGCGCGGGTGTAGGCGTCGGGATCGATCGGATAGCTCAGCAGCGTCTCGCGCCCGCCATAGCGGAGGAAGTGGCGCAGCACCTCCTGGTCCTCGAAGCACTCGAGCAACATCTCCTCGTGGTTGCCCATGATGATCCGCACCGGCCGGCGCCGCTGCCACTCGCGCGCCGCGTCGATAACCCCGGCGCTATCGGCGCCGCGATCGATGAGGTCGCCGAGCAGGACCACCGTCGTCTCGGCCGGCCCGCGCGCGCGATCATCTGCCTCGACCGCCGCGATCAGTGCGGTGAACAAGTCGTTGCGGCCGTGAATGTCGCCGATCGCATAGGCCCGCTGGCCCTCGGGGACGGCGGGCGCGGGGCGCGCCGGTTGCCTGGCGCCGAGGAGTTTTCGGATCTTGGGGAGCATGGGGCTAGCGCTGGTGCGGCTGCGATATAGGCGGGCGCCGGGGCGGAGACAACGCCGAACACGCGTGCCGCTGCCCGGGTAGCGTTGCCCGTAATCCACACTTGCGGGGCTTTCGACCAAGCCGCACGTTTTCTCTTGTGCAATGCAGCAAACTTGTGCAGCAGAGCCTCGATTACGCGATCGGGGTCCATTCCACACGAGACCCGACGTGTACTCGCAGGTGGGACGAAGCATCAATAACACGAGGAATTGTGCTATGCTTACGTCCGTCCGCGGCCTTCTGGCTGCAACCGCCCTCGTCAGCTGCGTGGGCGCTGCCGCGCCGGCGCTCGCCGACGAAACCGCTCCGCCGAGCGACTTCACGATCACCGGCAGCGCCGCGGTCGTCTCTCAATACCGCTTCCGCGGCCTTGCCCAGTCGGACAACAAGCCGGCAGTCCAGGCGTCGATCACCCTGAGCCACAGCTCTGGCTTCTACATCGCGACATGGGGCTCGAGCGCCTCGGCCGGCAACGGCCCGATCAACATCGGCGGTACCGAGATCGACGTCTACGGCGGCTATACCCACGCCATCGCCAAGACCGGCGTGACGATCGACATGGGCGTCTACGGCTACATCTATCCCGGTGCGCCGCTCGGCAACTATGTCGAGGTCTATGGCTCGCTGGCCAAGACTTATGGCCCGGTGACAGCCAAGATCGGCGCCAACTTCGCTCCGGCGCAGAAGGTGTTCAATTACAACTTTACCTCGCCGACCCGCCACAATGTCTATGTCTATGGCGAGCTCGGCGGCGGCATTCCGGGCACTCCGATCAGCCTGCACTCGCACGTCGGCCACACCGGCGGCGGGTTCGACTGGGCCAAGCCGTACTGGGACTTCACCGTCGGCGCGACCTACAAGTGGAAGAACCTGGCGTTCGACATCTCGGCCGTGGGCACCGATGTCAGCAAGTCCGACATCGACCGCGGCTTCGGCTGCATCGGCAACGTCAGCTGCATCGCGTATTACCACCGCATGTCGAAGACGGTAGCCGTCGGTTCGATCACCGCCAGCTTCTAAGCTGCGTTCAGGGCACGATGAGGCCCGCTCCGGGAAACCGGGGCGGGCCTTTCGCATGTCGGTGCAAGTGGAACGCGATCGTCGCTTGTGCTTGAAGGTGAGACCATCGGAGCTGCTCCATGACGAAATACCTCCACACCATGATCCGCGTCAGCGATCCCGCGGCGACGATCCGCTTCTTCGAGCTGATCGGCCTCAGTGAAGTGCGCCGGCAAACCAGT
>JAEKKO010000080.1 GCA_019510335.1 Novosphingobium sp.
TCTCGTAAGCGCGCTGGGCGGTGATCGGCTTTCCGGTGAGGATGATCTCCATCATGATCCGCTGCGGGATCATGTGGATCAGCGGCGCCGCCCACGGGCTGCCGCGGCCGACCTTGACCTCGGTGATGGCGAACTTCGCGCTCGTGCTGGCGACGCACAAGTCACACGCCTGGGCGATCATCCACCCGCCGGCGAAGGCAACGCCGTTGACCGCGGCGATCGTCGGCTTGGTCAGCTCGATGTTGTCGTGGGGAATCGGGAACATGTCGCGCGCCGGAACCGAGAGCTGCTTCTCGACCATCTCCTTGAGATCACCGCCGGCGCAGAACGCCTTCTCGCCGGCGCCGGTGAGGATGGCGATGCGCAACGCCGGGTCGTGCTCGAACCGGTCCCACGCCGCAAACAACCCGTCGCGCACTTCCTTGCCCAGCGCGTTGCGCTGCTCGGGGCGGTTGAGAGTGATGATCGCGATCCCGTCGTCACGGGCATCGAACAGCACGGCATCGGTCATCTCAGAAGCCTCTCTGGCGAATTTCGAACGCCGCGCGATCGAGTTCCTCGCGAAAGTTGGGGTGGGCGATGGCGATCAGGCGCTTCGCCCGTTCCGCCAGGGTCTGGCCCTTGAGCTCGGCCGCGCCATACTCGGTGACGATCACGTCGACCTCGCTGCGCGCCGTGGTCACCGGGCCCGACAAGGCCGGCACGATCTTGCTCAGCGTCCCATCCTTGGCCGTCGCGGCGAGCACGATCAGCGCCGCCCCGCCGGGCGAGCGGGCGCCGGCGCGGACGAAATCGACCTGGCCGCCGGTCCCGCCGAGGTAGCTCGCGCCGGTCTGCTCGGCGTTGACCTGACCGGTGAGGTCGACCTCGAGCGCCGAGTTGATCGTCACCAGCCGCGACAGCCGGCCCAGCACCGCGGCGTCATGCGTGTAGCTGGTTGGCGTCATCCGGATCGCGTCGTTGCAGTCGGCGAAGTCGTAGAGCCGCCGCGTCCCGAGCAGCGCGCCGTTGATCGACACGCCGGCGTCGATCTCCTTGCGCGCGTTGGTGACCACGCCGGCCTCGACCAGGTCGACCAGCCCGTCGCCGAGCATGCCCGAGTGGACGCCCAGGTCCTTGCGGTCGTGGAGCTGGCGCAGGATCGCGTCGGGCACGGCGCCGACCCCGGTCTGGATAACGCTGCCATCGCCGATGTACGCGGCGCAGTGGCGGGCGATCGCCTGGTCGGTTTCGCCGATCTTGGCCGGCGGAACCTCGACGGGCGGGCGCGACACCCTCACCACGACGTCGATCTCTTCGGCACTGACGAACTCGCCGGGAGTGTAGGGAACCGCCTCGTTGACTTCGGCGATGACCACCCGCGCCTTCGCGACCGCAGCACGCACATAGTCGCTGATAAGCCCGCACGAGTGGCGCCCTTGCCCGTCGGCCGGGCTGACCTGGATCATCGCCACGTCGCAAGGGATGACGCCGGCGGTGATCAGCGGCCCGACCTGGCTGACGTGGACCGGGATCACCTGGAGCTTGCCGGCCTTGGTCATGGAGCGCAGGGCGCCGATCGCCCCCATGCTCGACAGCGCGAAAGCCTCGGCGGTCTCCGGCGTGAAAAGCCCCGAGAAGCTGGTCGCGATGAACGCCGAGAGCCCCCCGATCGCCGCCCCTTGCGCGATCAACGCCTCGACCAGCGTGGTCGGCTCGCCGCAGGCTTGGCCGAAGACGATGCGGTCGTTCGGGCGCAGGTAGCGGGAGAGGTCGAGGTCGGCCGCTGAAATCACGTTGGGCATCAACTTTCCGTTCGGTCAGGCTCTGCCGGATTGGCGCAGCAGCTGCTGCGCGCGCGACAGGTAGGGCCGGTCGAGCATCCCGCCCTTGTAGCCGATCGCGCCGACGCCGGGGTTGGCGGCGAACAGCGCGACAATCTCCTCGGCTTCGGCGACTTCCTCTTCGGACGGCGTGAAAGCGGCGTTGATCACGTCGACCTGGGCCGGGTGGATCGCCAGCATGCCCTTGAAACCGTCGCGGCGGACGCGCTCGGCGCGGGCGCGCAGCGCCTCGAGGTCGCGGAAGTCGGCCGAGATCGTCTCGATCGCCGCGACCCCGGCGGTCGCCGCGCCGAGCACGGTCAGGCTGCGGGCGAGCTCGTACGTGAAGCTGTAGCTGCCGTCCTCGTTCTTGTTCGACTGCGCGCCGATGGAATCCGCGAGGTCCTCGGCCCCCCAGGTCAGCGCCACCACGCGCGGCGCGCCCTTGTAGCTGCCGGTGTGGAACATCGACTCGGCCGTTTCGGTGATCAGCACGATGACCTTGGTCGAGCCTTCCTCGATGCCGTTGGCGACCTCAAGCGCAGACAGGCAGTGATCGAGCTTGTCGACGTCGGCCCGGCCATACACCTTCGGCAGCATGATTCCGCCGGGCCGCGCCGGCATGATCGCGGCGAGGTCGGCGAGAGTGTGCGGCCCGTCGAACGGATTGATCCGCACCCACAGCCGCGCGCACTGCTCGGGATGGGCGGCGATGAAATCGTGGACTATCGGCCGGGTCGCCGCTTTGCTCTCGGGCGCGACCGCGTCCTCGAGGTCGATCAGGACGATATCGGCCGGGCCCTCCATTGCCTTGGTCATCTTTTTCTCGCTGTCGCCGGGCGCGAACAGCCACGAACGGGCGGCGAAAGCTTCGGACATCGTGTCGTTCCCCTGTGCTTCCCCCTCGATGGGGGAAGGCCAATCGATCAATAGCTCTTCGGTAGCTCGAGCACGCGCTCGGCGATGAAGTTCATGATCTGGTGCGGGCTGACCGGGGCGATCCGCGGGATCATCACTTCGCGAAAGTAGCGCTCGACGTGATATTCCTTGGCGTAGCCCATCCCGCCCATGCTCATCACCGCGGTCTGGCACGCCTCGTATCCGGCTTCGGCGGCGAGGAACTTGGCCGAGTTGGCCTCGACCCCGCATTCCTCGCCCTTGTCGAACAGGGTCGCGGCCTTGAACACCATCAGCGCCGCCGCCTCGACTTGCATCCAGGCTTTGGCGAGCGGGTGCTGGATTCCCTGGTTCATGCCGATCGGGCGGCCAAACACGATCCGCTCGCGGGCGTAGCGCGAGGCCTTGTCGATCGCCACGCGCCCGAGCCCGGTAGCCTCGGCGCCGAGCAGGATGCGCTCGGGGTTGAGGCCCTTGAGGAGGATGCGAAACCCTTGGCCTTCGGCGCCGATGCGGTCTTCCTCGGGAATGAACAAGTCCGAGATGAACAGCATGTTCGAGCCGACCGCGGCCCGCCCCATCTTGGGGATCAGCCGGTGCTCGAGGTGGGCGCGGTCAAACTTGGTGTAGAACAGCGAGAGCCCCTCGGTCTTGCGCTTGACCTCCTCGAGCGGGGTGGTCCGCGCGATCAGCAGCATCCGGTCGGCGACGTGGGCGTTGGTGATCCAGATCTTGTCGCCGTTGACCCGGTAGCCGCCGTCGACCTTCTCGGCGCGGGTCTTGAGGCTGGTGGTGTCGAGGCCGGTGTTGGGCTCGGTCACCGCGAAGCACATTTTCTCGCGCCCGGTGATCACCGGCGGAATCATCCGCCGCTGCTGCTCCTGGGTGCCGAACAGGGTGACCGGCTCGAGCCCGAAGACCGGGCCGTGGATGGCCGAGGCCGCGCTCATCCCGCCGCCGCTTTCGGCGACCGCCTGCATCATCACCGCCGCCTCGGTGATTCCGAGGCCGGCGCCGCCGACCGCCTCGGGCATGGCGATCCCGAGCCAGCCGGCCTCGGCCATCGAATCGTAGAACTGAATCGGAAACTCGCCGGTGCGGTCGTGCTCGAGCCAGTACTCGTCGCCGAAGTGGGAGCATTGCCGGAGCACCGCCTCGCGGATGTTCAGCTGGTCATCGGTGAGCGCGAAATCCACGGGGGCTGTTCCTTCGCTGCCAGAGAGCGCGCGCCTAGCAGCGCCCCCGTGCAGGGGCAACCGAGCCCGCCCGGTATTCGCCCGGGCGGCCCGAACCGCGATGGCAATGGCCCCGGCGTTCGGTTAGCGAGCGGCGCGACAAGGAGCCACCCGATGACCGACCCCGCAACCGCTCAGGGCCCGCTCGCCGGCATCCGGGTGATCGACCTGACCAGCGTCGTGTTCGGGCCATATGCGACGCAGATCATGGCCGACATGGGCGCCGACGTGATCAAGGTCGAGCCGCCGGCCGGCGACAACACCCGGTGGATCTCGGCCGGGCCGGCGCCGGGGATGGGCGGGGTCTACGTCAACGTCAACCGCGGCAAGCGCAGCATCGTGCTCGACCTTGCCAGCGCCGACGGCAAGGCCGCGCTGCGGGCGCTGCTCGCCACCGCCGACGTGTTCATCCACTCGATGCGCGGCAAGGCGATCGCCAAGCTCGGGTTCGACTACTCCAGCGTCAAGGCGATCAAGCCCGACATCGTCTACACCAACTGCTACGGCTACAGCCGCCGCGGCCCGGAGGCCGACAGCCCGGCTTACGACGACACCATCCAGGCCGAATGCGGGATCACCCACGTCCAGCGGCTGATGACCGGCGAGCCGGGGTTCGTCGCGACGATCATGGCCGACAAAGTCGCCGGCCTGCACGCGCTTTATGCTACGATGATGGCGCTGTTCCACCGCGAGCGCACCGGCGAAGGCCAGGAAGTCGAGGTGACGATGTTCGAGGCGATGGCCTCGTTCATGCTGGTCGAGCACGCCAACGGCATGCTGTTCGAGCCTCCGCTCGGCCCGGCCAACTACCACCGCGCGGTCGAGCGCAACCGCCGCCCTTACAAGACCAAGGACGGCTACGTCGCCGCGCTCGTCTACAACGACAAGCACTGGGATGCGTTCATGGCCGCGGTCCAGCCGGAATGGGCGAGCGAGGAGTTCTCGACCCTCGAGAAACGCGCCAAGCAGATCGGCCGGGTCTATGGCCTGCTCGGCGAGACGTTCGCCACCCGCACTACCCATGAATGGCTCGACCTGCTGCGCCAGCTGCACATCCCGGCCTCCCCGCTGCGCAGCACCGACGAGCTGTTCGACAATCCGCAGCTCGAGGCGATCGGGTTCTTCGAAACCGTCGACAGCCCCCAGGGGCCGGTCCGCTTCCCCGGCGTGCCAACGTGGTTCTCGCGCACCCCCGGCCACGTCGCTGGCCCCGCCCCGACGCTGGGGGAAAACACCGCCCAAGTGCTGGCCGAGCTCGGTCTCACCGCGACCGGCGCGGCGCCTAAAGTCGGTGCCGACGACGGGGAGCCGTTCTGACCCTCAGCGTTCGCCGCAAAGCTGGGCCGAGAGCGTCTGCGCCGCCGCCAGCAGCGCCGCCTCCAGCTCCGGCTGGCCGCGCCGCCGGAGCGCGCTGCCGAGGCCGATCGCGACCAGCGCGTGGCTCAGGCTTGCCCGGGTCCGCCACACCGGCGCGGCGATCACCGTCACCCCGGCGATGTAGTTGCCTTCGTCGACCGCGAAGCCTTGCGACCGGGTCCGCTCGACCTGCTCGCGCCAGTCGGCGAAGCTCGGCGGGTCGTCCCAGCGCAAGGTGCGGAAGCGCCGCTCGAGCTCGGCGTCGGTGTAGTCGCCATAGGCTGCGATCAGCCGCCCAGTGGCGCTGATCAGCGCCGGGAAGCGGCTGCCGACTTGCGTGCTCAGCTGCAGCGCCTGCCCGCCCTGGGCCAGCGCAACGACGATGATGTGGTCGAGCCCGAAGATCTCCACCCCGAGCATGGTCACGCCGAAGCCGTTGGCGACCCGCTCGAGCACCGGCTGGACCCGGTCGGCGAAGCTGTCACGGCGCAGCCAGTGGCGCGCCAGCGTCAGCACTCCGGAGGCCAGGGCATAGCGCTTGGTGTCGGGATCGAACGCCACCAGCTCCTCCGCCACCAATGCCCGCAGCACGTACAGGCACGTGCTCGGCACCAGCCCGAGTTCGCGGGCGATCGCTTGGACGCCCAAGGGCGCGTCGCTCTTGCCGAGCAGGCGCAGCACCGCCGCGGCGCGCGAAATCGCCGGCGCCTTGCTGTCCTTCATCGCCGCGGCCAGCTCACGATCGGGCGCAGGGGGGCGGTATTTCTGGATGGCCATGGTAATGTCTCCGGGCCGCGACTCGGCGGCGATGTTGTTCAATATACAGAACGCTATTCAATATTTACAACAGCCGAATCGATCGGCATAAGCTGACGCAACGGCGCGGCTCGATTCGCGCGCTCCCTATCTGGCGAGATGGTGACCCGAATGGCGAAGCTGACCGACTTTACCCGCTTTGCGGATGCCCAGCAGTTCGCGAGCTCCGACGCGCTGTGGGAGCTGTTCGACGGCGACAAGCAGCACCTCAACATCGCGCACGAGTGCATCACTCGCCATGCCGACGGCTCCGGCCGCCCCGCGGTGCGGATCGCTCATGCCGACGGTGAGGACGAGATCCTCAGCTTCGATGCGATCTCCGCCGGCGCCGCGCGCTTCGCCCACTGGCTCGACGCCGAGGGCGTCAAGCCCGGCGACCGCATCGCCTTCATGCTCGAGCCGAGCCTGCCGTTCTACGTCTGCCTGTTCGGGGCGATGCAGACCGGGGCGATCTCGGTTCCGCTGTTCACGCTGTTCGGCCCCGACGCGCTGCGCCTGCGGGTCGGCGACTGCAACCCGGCGATCCTCATCACCAACGCCGAGAAGGCGGAGCTGGCGCGCTCGGTCGCCAAGGACTTCGCAGGCGGACCGCGGGTGGTCGTCGCCGACGAGGGCCTGCTCGACCTCATCACCAGATACCCGACTTCGTACGAGCCGAAGACCAAGGCCAACGACATGGCCGTGTTCCAGTACACCTCGGGCACCACGCGCGAGCTGCCCGAGGCGGTCAAGCACTCGCACCGCACGCTGGTCACGTTGATGTTCGCCGCGCTTTACGGCACCGGCATCCGCCCCGGAGACGAGTTCTTCTGCCCGTCCTCGCCGGCCTGGGGCCACGGCTTATGGCACGGCACGCTGGCGCCGCTGGCGATGGGCGTGACCACCGGCACCTTCGCCGGGCGGTTCGATCCCGTGCGGCTGATGAAGGCGCTGCAGGATTACAAGATCACCAACATGAGCGCCGCGGCGACCCACTACCGGATGATGAAGAACTCGGGCCGGTCGAAGCAGTTCACGTTCGCGATCAAGAAGCTCTCGTACACCGGCGAGCCGATCGACCCGGCAACGCTCGAGTGGATCGACGAGACTTTCCACGTGCCGGCGTGCAGCATGTACGGCACCACCGAGATCGGCGTGGTGCTGGTCAACTACCCCGGCGCCGACGATTTCCCGGTCAAGCCCGGCTCGCTCGGCAAGGCGGTCCCCGGGCAGAAGCTCCAGGTCCAGCGCGGCGACGGCAGCGAGGCTCCGGCCGGCGAGATCGGCGAGCTGATGCTGTGGCGCCGCAACGGCTGGGAGACCACCAAGGATCTCGCGAAGACCGACGAGGACGGCTACTTCTACCATTGCGGCCGGGCCGACGACGTGATCATCTCCGCCGGCTGGACGATGAGCGCGGTCGAGATCGAGAACACCATGCTCAAGCATCCCGACGTCAAGGAATGCGCGGTGATCGGCGCCCCCGATCCGACCCGCGGCTTGGTCGTCAAGGCGTTCGTCGTCACCGACCGGCCCCCGAGCGATGCGTTCATCACCGAGCTCCAGACTTTCACCCGCGAGAGGCTCGCCCAGCACGAGTTCCCGCGGATCGTCGAGTTCGTCGCCGAGCTGCCCAAGACCCCGGCCGGCAAGGTCAACCGCAAGGTCCTGCGGGACCGCGAGGCGGCCAAGGCGGCCGAGACGCAGTCCGCTTAATTCCGATTTGAAGACACTTTAGCGAACACGAGCAGGAGAAGAACGATGGCAACACTGGCTGAAGACAAGCCCACCAACCGGTTCCCGAAGATCACCGAGGAAGGCCTCGCCGACTTGCGCAAGCGGATCGGCGTCAAGATCACCAACACGGTCGAGCCGTGGAACTACGAAGCGAGCCGCGACGGCATTCGCCACTACGCTCACGGCATCGGCGACGACAATCCGCTGTGGTGCGATCCGGCCTACGCCGAGAAGACCCAGTACGGCACGATCGTCGCGCTGCCGAGCTTCCTGTTCTCGACCAACCGCATCATCTCGGGTTATGCCGGCGGCCTGTCGGGCGTCCATGCGATGTGGGCCGGCGCCGACTGGACCTGGCACAAGCCGGTCCTGCGCAACGACGTCGTCAGCAGCGAGGCCTATCTCAAGGACCTCGTCGAGCATCAGACCAAGTTCGCCGGGCGCTCGTTCCAGCAGATCTATCACGTCGACTTCTACAACCAGCACGGCGACCACGTCGCGGGCGCCGACAGCTGGGTGTTCCGCACCGACCGTGACGAGGCCC
>JAEKKO010000262.1 GCA_019510335.1 Novosphingobium sp.
CGATCCACACCGGCGCGTGATCGCTGGTGCCCTCCCAGGCGCGGGCGAAGCGATCGACTCCGGCGCTCCTCAGCCGCGAAGCGAGCGCCGGACTGAGCAGGAAATGATCAATCCGCAGCCCCGAGTTGCGCTCGAACGCCCCGCGCCAGTATTTCCAGAACGTGTAGATGCGCTCGCCCGGATGGAGCGCCCGCACCGCGTCGGTCCATCCTTGGGCGACGAGGCGCGTGTACGCGGCGCGGACCTCGGGCGCGAACAGCGCGTCTTCGACCCAGCGCTCGGGCGCGTAGACGTCGAGCTCGGTTGGCATGACGTTGAAGTCGCCGACCAGCGCCACCGGCAGGCCGGTTTCGAGCAGCGCCGCGGCATGCTCGGTCAGCCGCTCGAACCAGCGCAGCTTGTAGTCGAACTTCGGCCCCGGGCGCGGGTTGCCGTTGGGCAGGTAGAGGCAGCCGACCAGAATCCCGCCCACCGCGGCCTCGATATAGCGGCTGTGGCTGTCGTCGGGATCGCCGGGCAATCCGCGTCGGGTCTCGTGAATCGCGCCGCAGCGGCTGAGGGCCGCGACGCCGTTCCAGCTCTTCTGCCCGTGCCACACGGCTTCGTAGCCGGCCTCCGCGAGGGCGGCCGCGGGAAACCGCTCGTCCGGGCACTTCAGCTCCTGTAGGCAGACGACGTCCGGCTGCGCTTCGGCCAGCCAGCGGAGCAAAACCGGGAGCCGGCCGTTGACGCCGTTGACGTTATAGCTCGCGAGCTTCACCCGCGATCAACGCGCGAGCCGGGGATTGGCTTCGTGCGGAGGCGGCGGCCGGAATGGTGCTGCTGGGGAGGATTGAACTCCCGACCTCAGCCTTACCAAGGATGCGCTCTACCACTGAGCTACAGCAGCGTGACCATTCGGACGCGTTCCGGCGGGCCGATCGCGGCGGCCGGGCAGGGGCGGGCTAATGTGCGGCAGGGGTGGCTTTGTCAAGTTGCGCTTGTGCTTCGGTTGGCGCCGCGGCAGGCAAAAGGCGATGGCCGCCAAGCCGCCGAAAGCGCTTTCGCGCGAGGAGCGCCTCGCCGCCAAGCTGCGCGAGAACCTCAAGCGCCGCAAGGCGCAGGCGCGCGCGCTTTCGGCCGAGCCGCCGGCGCCGTCCGATGCTCTTCCCAAACCGCCGCCCACTCGCTAGGGCGTGCCGCTCCTGACTGCCCGGGGGAGCGCTCGTCGTGCCACGCCTGATCCTCGTTCGCCACGGCCAGAGCCAGTGGAACCTGGAGAACCGCTTCACCGGCTGGTGGGACGTCGACCTCACGGCGCAAGGCGAGACCGAGGCGCGCGCGGCCGGAGCGCTGCTCGCGGAAAAGGCGCTGCTGCCGACGGTCGCGTTCACCTCGGTGCAGACGCGGGCGATCCGGACTCTGCACATCGCGCTGCGCGCTTGCGACCGGCTGTGGATTCCCGAGTTCAAGGACTGGCGCCTCAACGAGCGCCATTACGGAGGGCTGACCGGCCTTGACAAGGCCGAGACCGCGGCCAAGCACGGCGTCGAGCAGGTCAAGATCTGGCGGCGCAGCTTCGATACGCCGCCGCCGGTGCTCGAGCCCGGCTCCAAGTACGACCTCGCGCATGATCCCCGCTACGCCGGCGTGGCGATCCCGGCGACCGAGAGCCTCAAGGACACCATCGCGCGGGTGCTGCCCTATTACGAAAGCGCCATCGCGCCGATGCTGCGCGCGGGCGAGACGGTGCTGGTCGCGGCCCACGGCAATTCGCTGCGGGCGCTGGTCAAGCACCTCTCGAACATCTCCGACGCCGAGATCGTCGGGCTCGAGATCCCGACCGGGCGGCCGATCGTATACGACCTCGCCGACGACCTGACCGCGCGCGAGCGGTTCTATCTGTCGGAGCGGTAGGTGAGCGCGGCGGCCGCCCCACCCGTCGCGATCGTGATGGGCAGCCGGTCCGACTGGCCGACGATGAAGTGCGCGGCCGATGCGCTCGACCAGCTCGGTGTGCCGCACGAGGCCAAGATCGTCTCGGCCCATCGCACGCCCGAGCGGCTGTTCCGCTTCGCCCAAGGCGCAGCCGACGAAGGCTTCAAGGTGATCATCGCCGGGGCCGGCGGAGCCGCGCACTTGCCGGGGATGGTCGCCTCGATGACCCACCTCCCGGTGCTCGGCGTGCCGGTGCAGTCGAAGGCCCTGTCGGGGCAGGACAGTCTGCTGTCGATCGTGCAGATGCCCG
>JAEKKO010000081.1 GCA_019510335.1 Novosphingobium sp.
GTTCTTGTCGCCCTTCCCGGAATTACACGCCCAGCAAAGTGTTCGAAGATTCGAACGCTCGTCTGATCCTCCTTTCGACACGGGAATGATATGATCTACTTCAAGGCGCGCACCTGATTCTGCGTCATCTCCACACAAGACGCACCTGAAACCATATCTATGAAGTATTTCATAACGCAATTTTGGCGTTACGGTGCGCGATGGTCTAAGAGAGATTTGCCATTCTTCAATTTGCCTTGGCATGGTCGCAGAATACCAAATTCGTGCAAATCTCCAGCGGCTAATTTCAAGCTCTCTCCCTGGCAAATCAGATTTCTTACCACTTTCTATGCGCCGTCGAGCATCTGCAAAACCGTGGTGGAAGCCACGCCGATATGCCTGTTCTTCGTTCAACCTGCCTTCGAGTCCGGCTCCCCAGCCGAGGTCGCCATCGGCGTTTGGATCAGAGTGATTGAGCGCAGGTCTAAAATGCGCTTTATTCTCACCCTTATCATACGGCTTAGAGAAGTTATGACTGAGGCAAGTGTGGAAGAAGTGATCCTCGATTGGGTCGACATATCCTCTACCAGCCTCTGATAGGCTGTTATCTATACTCAGAAGCTCCTGGAAGTCGGCAATTAGCGATTCGGGAGCGCCCAATCTCTTGAGCAACCGCGCATAAGCCTTTGCATGATTATCGCTATGTTGATTACGCTTATTCACCGCGTCAGCCGCTTGTACGCCAACCTTGTCGGGCGATCCGCGGCGTCGCCGAGTCTCGCGCGCTTGTCTTCTTCATACGCCTCGAAGTTGCCCTCGAACCATTCGACGTGGCTGTCGCCCTCGAAGGCGAGGATGTGGGTCGCCAGGCGATCGAGGAAGAAGCGGTCGTGGCTGATCACCACGGCGCACCCGGCGAAGTTTTCGATCGCGTCCTCGAGCGCGCGCAAGGTCTCGACGTCGAGGTCGTTGGTCGGCTCGTCGAGCAGCAGGACGTTGCCGCCGGTCTTGAGCATCTTGGCGAGGTGGACGCGATTGCGCTCGCCGCCGGAGAGCTTGCCGACGTTCTTCTGCTGGTCCTGGCCCTTGAAGTTGAACGCCCCGACGTAAGCCCGGGTCGACATCTCCTGCTTGTTGACGGTCATGTAGTCGAGCCCGTCGGAGATCTCCCGCCACACGTTGTGGGCCGGATCGAGGTGATCGCGGCTCTGGTCGACGTAGGCGAGGCGGACGGTCTCGCCAATGTCGATCGCGCCGGTATCGGGCTGCTCCTGGCCGGTGATCAGCTTGAACAGCGTCGACTTGCCGGCGCCGTTGGGCCCGATCACGCCGACGATGCCGCCCGGCGGGAGGGTGAACGAGAGGTCCTCGAACAACAGCTTGTCGCCGTAAGCCTTTGAAAGACCCTTGGCCTCGATGACCTTGCCGCCGAGCCGCTCGGGCACCTGGATGACGATTTGCGCCTTGCCGATCGGGCGGTTGTTGCTGGCCTCCACCAGCCGGTCGAACTGGCGGATGCGGGCCTTCGATTTGGTCTGTCGCGCCTTGGGCGTCTGGCGAATCCACTCGAGCTCGTCGCGGATCGCCTTCTGACGGCCCGCTTCCTCGCGCTCTTCCTGCTCGAGCCGCTTGGCCTTCTTCTCGAGGTAGGTCGAGTAGTTGCCCTCGTAGGGGAAGTACTTGCCGCGATCGAGCTCGAGGATCCAGCCGACCAGGTGATCGAGGAAATAGCGGTCGTGGGTGATCAGCAGCACCGCGCCGGCGTATTCCTTGAGGTGGTTCTCGAGCCACTCGACGCTTTCGGCGTCGAGGTGGTTGGTCGGTTCGTCGAGCAGCAGGATCGACGGCTTCTGGATCAGCAGCCGGGTCAGCGCGATGCGCCGCTTCTCGCCGCCCGAGAGGTTGTCGACCGACCAGTCGCCGGGCGGGCAGCGCAGGGCTTCCATCGCGATCTCGAGCTGGTTGTCGAGGGTCCACCCGTCGGCCGCGTCGATCTTCTCCTGGAGCGTTCCCATCTCCTCCATCAGCGCGTCGAAATCGGCGTCCTCCGGCGGATCGGCCATCAGCATCGAGATTTCGTTGAAGCGATCGACGAGGTCGGCGACCTCACGCGCGCCTTCCTTGACGTTCTCGAGCACGGTCTTCGAGGGATCGAGCTGCGGCTCCTGCGGCAGATAGCCGACGGTGATGTTCTCGCCCGGCCAGGCCTCGCCCTGATAATCGGTGTCGATTCCGGCCATGATCTTCATCAGCGTCGACTTGCCGGCGCCGTTGGGGCCGACGATGCCGATCTTGGCGCCCTGGTAGAACTGCAGGCTGATGTTGTTGAGCACCGGCTTCTGTGCGCCGGGGTAGGTCTTGTTGAGGCCCTTCATGACGAAGGCGTATTGCGCGGCCACTGGGATAGACTCCGTCTCAAAAGAATGGCGATGCGGGGGAAGTTGCCGCCGCCTCTACAGGGGCACCGGGACCCCCGCAAGCACGGCTTGGCAGCTCGGAACGCTGCCCATATGGTGGCGGAGATGCGAAAGTTCACGTCCTTTGCCGTATGTCGCGCGCAGCGCGCGAGACCGTTGCAATGGAGCTAAACGCGATCCTTGCCGATCTCGGCAGCGAGGCGGCCAAGCGCACCTTCCTGCTCGCCTGCAAGTTCTGCTTCGAGCGTCGCAACCATCCCTGGTACGACGCGCGCCTGACCGACAACTACGAGATCGGCCGCCGCTTCGTCGCGGCTGTCCGCCCCGAACGGCTCGCCGATTTCGAAGCGGCGTTCCGGGTTTTCGAGGTCGATCCCGGGTTCCGCACACAGTACCGCCCGGGGTTCCTGTCGCAGGACGAATTTGGCGCGCTCGAGAAAGCCGTAGCGACGCTCGAGAGCGCCAAGTTCGAGACCACCGAGCGTGAGCGGCACGGCCGGTTCAAGATCCGCAACAGCCCGCGCTTCGAGGCAATCGCCCGCAAGCTCCGGCCGTGGGTGGAGGGCATCGTCGATGAGCCACTGGAACTCTCGTTCACGCTGTTTTCCCGCTACGACGGCAGCGGCAAGCTGCCCCCGCACCTCGATTCCCCGGATTCGAAATGGTCGCTCGGCATCTGCCTCGCCAGCCCCCGACCGTGGCCGATTCACGTCAGCCGGCCGATCGCCTGGCCGCCCGAGCCGCTGCCGGACGGCACCCCGCTCGATGCGGTTGCCGCCGACCCGTCGCTGGAGTTCGGCGAGGTGCTGCTGAGCCCGAATGACGCGGTGCTCTTCTCCGGAAATGCCCAATGGCACTACCGCGATGCGGCGCCCGACTTTGGGGCGGCGCACTTCGATATTCTCTACCTGATGTACGTGCGCCGCGGCAGCAAGCCCCTGACCAGGCCAGCGGAGTGGGCCGACTTCTTCGGAATGCCCGAGCTCGAGCAACTGCACCGCGCTTTCGAGCTGAAAGCACAAGGGCGCATGGCGGGCTCCCGCCAGTGAGGCGCCGGCGACCGGCGGCGGCCTGCTTGGCGCTGGTAGCGCTGGCGGCCGCCGCTCCGGCCACGGCGAGTGACCCCAAGCGGCCAGGCGGCGTCGCGTACGATATCGTTGCGGGACTGACGACCGAGGTCGGGCCGCGGCTCGACGGCTCGGAAGCCGAGGCGCGGGCCCGCGCCTGGGCCGTGGCCAGGCTCCAGGCGCTCGGGTTTGCCAATGTCCACGTCGAGCCGTTCACGATTCGCGGGTTCGTCCGCGGCACCGACGAAGCGCGCCTGACCGCGCCCGTTCCGCAGCGCCTGGTGATCACGGCGCTCGGCTACAGCGCGCCGACGCCGGCCAGGGGGATCGAGGGCGAAGTCGCCTACTTCCCGACGCTGGATGCGCTCAAGTCCGCGCCCGACGGCGCCTTGGCCGGCAAGATCGTCTTCATCGACCATGCCATGCGCGCCAACCAGGACGGCTCGGGCTACGGCCTTAACGTGACGGTACGCCGGCAAGGGCCGACGATCGCGTCACGCAAAGGTGCCATCGGCGTGGTGATCCGCTCGATCGGCACGGACAACCACCGCCTCGCCCATGCCGGCGTGACCGACTGGGGCAAGGACGCGCGGCCGATCCCGGCCGGCGCGGTGTCGAATCCCGATGCCGACCTGATCGCCCGCAACGCCGCGCTCGGGCGGCCGATGCGCATCGCGCTGACCCTGACCAGCCATCCGCAGCCGAACCTCCCCTCGGGCAACGTCATCGGCGAGATCCCGGGGCGGGATCCGTCGCTGCCCGCGGTGCTGGCCGCCTGCCACCTCGACAGTTGGGACCTCGGCACTGGCGCGATCGACAACGCCGCCGGTTGCGGGATCATCACCGCGGCGGCGCTCCAGGTCCGCGCGGCGGGCCAGCCGCTGCGGACGATCCGCGTGCTGTGGGCCGGGAGCGAGGAGCTCGGCGGGGCCGCCGGGCTCGGCGGCGAGGAATATGCCAAAGTCCACGCACGCGAACCGCATGCGGTGGCCATGGAAAGCGACTTCGGCGCCGACCGGGTCTGGCGCGTGCAGTTCGACATCACCGCCGCCGGCAAGCCGCTGGCCGACCGAATCGCGGCGGCGCTGAGCCCGATGGGGATCGTCCGCGGCGCCGGCAAAGCGAGCGGCGGCGAGGACATCACCCCGGTCGCGCAGAAGCAAAAGATTGCGGTGATCGCCCTTAGCCAGGACGGCACCCGCTATTTCGACATCCACCACACCGCCGACGATACGCTCGACAAGATCGATCCGGCGCAGCTGCAGCAGAACGTCGACGTGTGGGCGACGGTGCTGGGGATCGTGGCCAATGAACCGGGCCCGATTCCCGGCAGCGGCGGCTGATCAGGCGGGCAGCGGCTGCGCGGCGGGAGCGCCCCTCAGCGCATCGTAAAGCTGGGCCAGCGCCCGCGGCAGCAGTGCGTAGCCGACCGCGTAAGCCGGCTCGATCGTCGCGCCCCAGTAGAACGTGTCGGCGCGGCCGAACAGCGTCACCATCAGCGCGTAGCCGGCGAGGTAGAGCTGGCTGATGCGGGCGTCTCGTGCCTCCGAGCGCCAGTCGAGCGCGCACCAGCCGAGCGCCGGGAGCAGCGCCAGCAGCCGTCCCCAGCCGAGCGGCAGTTGCTGGAGCGGCGTGGTGTAGACCACTGCCCGTAGGAACGCGGCCGGGCCGGCGAGCGTCCGCCACCCTTGCGACGCCAGGTCGCCAGGCTGGGTGACCGCAGCCACCGCATGGGCGTGGAGGGCCATGAACGCGGCGAACAGCGCCACCAGCGCGGCCCATGCGGCGAACTCGCGCCACTCCCGGCGGAGCAGAGCGGCGGTCGCGGCGAGCAGCACGAACGGCAGCGCCAGCTCGCGGATCGCCAGCGCCGCCGCCGCGAGGAGCCACGCGATCGGCCAGCTTCGCGGCCAGCGGATCCGCAGCGCCAGGGCCAGCGACAGCAGCAGCCCGGCCCATTGCTCGTGCAGCGCGGTCAGCACCGAATCCGCCACCATCGAGCCGCCGAACGCGACCGCGCCGCCGATCGCCAGGCGCTCGATCAGCGGCAGCCGGTCCTCGAACGCGACGATCCAGGCGAACACGTTGGCGACCAGCAGCGCCACCGAGATCGCCTGCAGCGTTGGCCAGCCGAGCCACGCCGCGGCTTCGACCAGGGTCGGCAGGCGCATCGTGAAGAACGGCTTGAGCGGGTAATGGTGTGCGCGGTGCAGCGCCGCGGCGGCGCGGTGGTACGGCTCGCCCCGGGCGACTGCGGCGGCGACGTCGCGGTAGAGGTGGAAGTCGGTGTAACCGCCGGAATGGGCGATCCGCACCGGCGGCGGCGTCACCCACAGGCACCACGCGATCGCCAGCAGCAGCGCCGCGAGCAGCAGCCAGGCGAACGGGCGGGGCAGGCGGGCGAGCACGCGCCCGTTTCGCGTGATCGGACCGGCACGGCAAGCGAGGTGCCGCGCTTTATCCGCAGGCGCCACGTTTTCACCTTCGATGTCCGCTCGTCTCGAGCGAATAAGCCCGCACCTTCAAACCGAGAGATGTCCGCTCGTGTCGAGCGAAGACGAGACACGCCGCGCCACTCGGTGACCAATGTGCAGCATCTCTCGTCTTCGCTCGAGATGAGCGGGGATGGCGCAGATAAGCGGGGGTAGGATGCCGTTAACTGACGATCAGCCCTTCGGCGGGCTTGGCGTTGTCTCCCGGGAACAGCGTCCGCATCGTCCGCGCCGGGTCTAGCCCGAAGTGCGCCGCAACGGCGCCGGCGATGGCCGCGTCCAGCGAGCGGGTCGGCCTCAGGTCCCGGTTCTCGTAGAGCTGGGGCGGCGCGAGCCCGGGCCAGTCGGTGACCATGCGGCCGCCCGCGACCGTCCCGCCGAGCAGCATCGCCGCCGCGGCGGTGCCGTGGTCGGTGCCGCCGGTGCCGTTGATCGCCGCGGTCCGCCCGAACTCGGTGGCGACCACCACCAGGGTGTCGGCCCACTCCGCGCCCATGCCGGTGCGAAAGGCGGCGAGCATCGCATCGAGGCCCTTCAACTGCACGGCGAGGCGGCCGCGCTGGCCGGTGTGGGTGTCCCACCCGCCGGTCTCGATCATCGCCACCCGGGCTCCCTGCGGGCCAGCCATCAGCGACGCGGCGAGGGTGCCGGTCGCCGCCGCGCCCGGGCCGCTGCCGGCGTCGCCGGCCATCGCCCGGGTCTGCAGCGCCTCCTGCCACAGCGGGTGCAGCTGCGGATCGGCACTGTAGAGCATCCCGACCCGTTGCAGCAGGTCGTCGCTCGCCTGCGGCAGGTTCGAGGCGGCATAGCTTGCGACCGGGTGCGTCCCGCGCAGCGCCGTCGGCACCGTCACCGCCACCGCCAGCGCACGCGATTCCTCCGGCGGGAGCAGCCCGAGCAGCCGGTTCATCCACCCGTCCTTCAGCGCGTAAGCCTGGGCGCCGCCGGTCTCGAGCACGTTCTGCCCGTCGAAGTGCGAGCGGTCGCGGTAAGGCGAGGCGACGGCGTGGAGGAACAGCGCCTGCTTGGCGGCATAGAGCTTGCCGGTCTCTGCCAGTGCGGGGTGCAGGGCGAACGTCGCATCGAGCTTCTGCGCCCTCGAAAAGTCCGCGGCCAGCACACCGCGCAGCGGCGTGAAAGCGGGGTCGCCGATCGGGGCGACCGTCGAAAGCCCGTCGGCGGCGCCGCGCTGGATCACGAACAGCAGGCGGCGGTTGGTGGCTGCACGGGCGAAAGCGAGGCGCGGTGCCGTCAGCATGGCCGCGCCGAGTGCGCCCGCGGCAAGCAGCGAGCGTCGGTCGAGCGAGATCATCGAGCTCATCTCCGCAGCATCTCCGGCGATACGAGCAGCAGCGCGAGCGCCTGGGCCGGGCTTTCGGCGCGGGCGATCGCGGTGCGGGTGGGGGTGGACAGCGAGGCCGGGAACAGCGTCTCGCCGAGCTGGCGCGCATCGATCGGGCCGACGCGTTCGGCGATGCGGTTGGCCGCCTCGACCCGGCGGACGAGGGCATCGGGTCCGGCCCAGCTCGCCGCGATGTCATCGTAGCCGGCCGGCGCCCCGGGCTTCCACACCTGCTGACCGAGCTGGTTGAGCAGCCCGGTGACGATCTGCGGCTGCGGGGCAGGGGCGCCGGTGGCGCGCAGCGCGGCGACCGTCCAGTCCCACGGGGTGCGGAACTTGGCGAAGTCCTGCTGCCACGGCTCGGGCGCCTCGATCAGCGCGCGGTACACGGTCGGCAGGTCGCCGCCCGACGCAAGGAACGCGTGCTCGAGCCGGGCGACCAGCGCCGGCGGCGGATCGTCGGCGGCGAAATGGCGGGCGAGCTTGGTCGCGATGTGCCGCGCCGTTGCCGGGTGCACGGCGAGGTCGGCGAGGATCGCCCGTCCTTGCGCCTCGCCCCCCTGCGCGTAGCTCTTGCCCACGATCGTCCGGGTTCCCGGCTCGTGCAGCAGCGCGGCGAACGTGTAGCCCGGCGTCGCCTGGGCCATGCGCGGCCCTAGTCCGCCGACGGTCCATCCGGTCAGCGCGCGGGCGAACTCGGTCACGTCGGCCTGGTTGTAGCCAGAGCGGACGCCGAGCGTGTGCAGTTCGAGGATTTCGCGGGCGAGGTTCTCGTTGAGCCCGACCTTGCGGCCGTTGGCGCCGAGCCGCATCGCCGCGCGTTGGCCCAGCAGGCTGTCGGGCCCGACCGACTCGGCCTGGTCCAGATACAGCAGCATCGCCGGGTGCTGCTTGACCACCTGCAGCATATCGCCGAATTTGCCGAGGACGTGGGGGCGGATCGCCTCGAACTCGAACGCGCCGGCGAGCCCGACCACCCGGATCTTGTCGATTGA
>JAEKKO010000241.1 GCA_019510335.1 Novosphingobium sp.
CTCGGCGAGAACATCGAGGAGATCACCTGGAACCCCGACCAGAAGGTGATCTACGACGTGAAGACGCCGCTTAGCCCGACCGGCGGCGTCGTCGGCCTCAAGGGCACGCTCGCTCCCGACGGGGCGATCGTGAAAGTCGCGGGCATGCACCGCCTGCAGTTCTCGGGACCTGCGCGGGTGTTCGAGTGCGAGGAAGAGGCATTCTCCGCGGTCGAGGCCCGCGACATCGTCGAAGGCTCGGTAATCGTGATCCGCAACGAGGGGCCCAAGGGCGGCCCCGGCATGCGCGAAATGCTTTCGACGACCGCGGCGCTCTACGGCCTCGGCCTCGGCGAGAAAGTGGCGCTGATTACCGACGGGCGGTTCTCGGGCGGCACGCGCGGGTTCTGCATTGGCCACGTCGGTCCGGAGGCGGCCGACGGCGGCCCGATCGCGCTGGTCCGCAACGGCGACATCATCGCGATCGACGCCGAGGCCGGCACGATCGACCTCGAGGTCCCCGAAGCCGAGCTCGCCGAGCGACGCAAGGGCTGGGTCCCGCGCGGCAACGACTACAACGCCGGCGCGCTGTGGCGCTATGCCCGCAACGTCGGACCGGCCCGCAACGGGGCCGTGACCCACCCCGGCGCTCGTGCGGAAACGCATGTCTTTGCCGACATTTGAGGAAACGCGCGCGTGCGCCCTTCGACAGGCTCGGGACGAGCCTTCGACAGGCTCAGGGTGAGCGGGGGTATCACGAAGACCCATTCTCCGCTCGTGCTGAGCTTGTCGAAGCACGCGCGCTGGGGGTGCCTGATGCTCCTCTCGGCTTGCTCCGGCAAAGCGCCCGACGCGCCGGCCGCGCCAGCAGCCCACGTCGAGACGGTCGCCTGCGCCCTCGGCGGCGCTACACAGTTCAAGCCCGAGTGCACGGTTGAGCACGCCATCGTCGACGGCAAGCACACGCTCATCGTGCGCCAGCCGAGCGGAAGCTTCCGCCGCTTCGCCGTGCTCGCCGATGGCCGCGGCCTCGCGCTCGCCGACGGCGCCGAAGCCGCGCGGCGCCAGCTTGCCGGCAATCTCCTGGAGGTCGCTATCGGGAGCGACCGCTATCGCTTCCCCGTCACCGTGCGCGCTCATGCGAGCCCCTGACCAGATCCTCACCGTGGCGCAGATGCGCGCGGCCGAGGAGGCGCTGATCGCCGGCGGCGAGTCGGTTGAATCGCTGATGCAGACCGCCGGGCGCGGCGCCGCCGACTGGGTCTGGCGGATCGCCGCAGGGCGGCCGGTGACGGTGCTGTGCGGTCCCGGTAACAACGGCGGCGATGGTTATGTGATTGCCGAGGCGCTGCGCGAACGCGGCGGCATGATCACCGTGGTTGCCGCGCATGAGTCGAAGACCGATGCCGCCCGTACTGCGCGCGAGCTGTACCGGGGCGAGGTTGCCGGGGCGGACGCCGCGCCCGAGGGTCACCTCCTGGTCGATTGCCTGTTCGGCAGCGGCCTGACCCGTCCGCTCTCCGCAGCCGATGCCGGGTTGCTGGCGCGGCTTGCGCATAGCCACCCCAAACGAATCGCGATCGACTTGCCGAGCGGCATCGACAGCGACACCGGCGCTCCGCTCAGCCCCGACCTGCCGCAGTGGCACCTGACGATTGCGCTCGGCGCCTACAAGTTCGCCCATTTCCTCATGCCCGCCGCGGCGACGATGGGCGCGCTGCGGCTGGTCCCGATCGGCTGCACGCCGGTCGAGGGTTCGGCCCGGGTCATCGCCCGTCCGCACCTCGCTGCTCCGGCGGCGGATGCCCACAAGTACAAGCGCGGCCTGCTCGGGATCATCGCTGGGCAGATGCCGGGGGCGGCGCTGCTCGCCGCGAGTGCCGCGCAGCATGCTGGCGCCGGCTACGTCAAGCTGCTGACCGACGAGCGGGCTACGCCGCCGGATCTCGTTACTGATTCCCGCCCGCTGAGTGAAGCGCTCAACGATCCGCGGTGGAACGCGCTGCTCGTCGGACCCGGGCTCGGCCGCGACCACGAAGCGCAGGCGCGGCTCCGTGCCGTGCTGGTCGTCGGGAACGCTGTGGTACTCGATGCCGACGCGCTGATGATACTCGACCCAAGCGAGCTCCTCGGCCGCAGCCGGCCGGCGATCGCGACGCCCCACGCGGGTGAGTTCGCCACACTCGAGCGCGCGTTCGGGCTCTCCGACGGCGGCAGCAAGACCGATCGCGCGGCGGCCCTGGCGCGGGCGAGCGGCATGACGATCGTCGCCAAGGGCCCGGACACCGTCGTCGCGGATCCGGACGGGCGGCTCGCCTGTGCTCCGCGCGCCTCGAGCTGGCTGTCGACGGCCGGCACCGGCGACGTGCTAGCGGGGGTGATCGCCAGCCGTCTCGCCACCGGCGCCGATCCGTTCGTCGCCGCCTGCGAGGGCGTCTGGCTGCACGCGGACGCGGCGCGGATCGCCGGGCCGACCTTGACCGCGGGCGAGCTCGCGCGGGCCATCGCCGCCGCTTACGCCGCCTGCCTGTGAGCATCGCGACCGAGGAGGCCGAGCCGATCGTCCGCGTCGCCGCCAAAGGCGACGGGATCACCGCGAAGGGCCGCCACGTCGCTGGAGCGGCGCCGGGTGACCTGCTGCTGGCCGATGGCACGCTCGAGCCGGGGCCGCACCATGCGGTCCCGCCGTGCCGCCACTTCCCCGAGTGCGGTGGCTGCCAGCTCCAGCACCTCGACGAGGCTGCACTGGCGCAGTTCGTCGCCGAGCGCGTCGCCAATGCCGCGACCGGGCAGGGGCTCGCCCCCGAGGAAATCCTGCCGCCGCAGCTGTCGCCGCCGTGCAGCCGGCGCCGGGCCACGCTTCATGCGGGGCGTGTCGGCGGCCGCATTGTGCTTGGCTTCCGTGAGGGGGCCTCGCACCGCATCGTCGACATGGCCGAGTGTCACGTCCTCAGCCCCGAACTGTTCGCGCTCGTCGCGCCGCTCCGCCGGCTGCTGGCGCGGGTCGGCGGTCGCCTTGCGGTGGATGTCACGCTGACCCGCGCCGACCAGGGAGTCGATGTCGGCCTCAAGGGCCTGACCGTTGAAGGCCTGGCGCTAACCGAGGCGCTGCTCGACTTTGCCCGCGACCATGCCCTCGCGCGGCTCACGGCCGACCAGGGCTACGGTGCCGAAGCGCTATGGGAGCCAGAGCCGGTGACGGTCACGCTCTCGGGCGTCGCCGTGCCGCTGCCGCCGGGTGCCTTCCTCCAGGCGACGGCCGATGCCGAGGCGGCGCTGACGGGCGCGGTCCGCGAATGGCTTGGCGAGGCCCCGGCGATCGCCGACCTGTTTGCCGGGCTCGGCACGTTCGCTTTCGCGCTGGCCGGCCGCGCGAAAGTGCTGGCGGTCGAGGCGGCGCGCGACGCGCACCTCGCCTGCAAGGCTGCGGCCGGTCGGTCGGGCCGGCCGGTCCACGCACTTCACCGCGACTTGTTCCGCAATCCGTTGCTGCCGGACGAACTCGACAAGTTTGCCGCCGTCGTCCTCGACCCGCCGCGCGCCGGCGCCCGCGAGCAGGTGCTGCGGCTGGCGCAAAGTCGCGTTTCTCGTATCGCCTACATCAGCTGCAATCCGTCGAGCTGGGCGCGCGATGCGGCCGCGCTCGTCGCCGGGGGGTACCGCCTGGCCGAGCTGCGCCCGATCGGGCAGTTCCGCTGGTCGACCCACATCGAGCTGGCAAGCCTCTTCATGCGCTAGCAAGGTGCTAAAGGCGCTTCCAATGCGCGCCGGCGAAGTGCGGCCCGGCCAAGTTTTCAGCGAGACCAGTGGCCACAGGCGGCGCGGGTGAATTCGCGGAGCAGCCTGGTGCGTTCGATCGCCGCAAGCTGCGCCGCCGCCAGGCATTCCGCACCCTCGTCGGACGGGCATCGCTCGGCGATCAGCGCCTTTGCCAGTCGCCGCGTCTGCGTCCGCTGCGGTCGATCGAGGAAGTCATCCTCGAAGTCGAGCAACGCCGACGGGCTGAGGCCACGCAAGCCTTCGCCGGGGCAGGTCATGGCAGCGGAGCGAGCAAAGCTTTCGAACGCGCGGCCGCCGATGGCTTGCGGCGCGGCAGGCTCTCCCGCGGCGGCGGCGAGCAGGAGCAAGGCGATGGCTGGCATGGCTGGGTCCTCCGGTCAGGTTAAATATCACGAACACGGGTCTGCCGCAGCAGTGATCGTGCGGCTCTATTGGGCGGGGTCGGCCGGATTGTGCTTTTGAACGAAGGCCAGTGCGGACTGGAGCATCATCAGGCGCGTGTCGCTTTGCGAGAGCCAGTGATCCTCGTGCGGCAGCGTCAGTAATTCCACGTCCTTGCCGCCGGCCGTCAGCGCCGCGGCCATGTCGCTGCTTTGGTTGAACGGAACGACGGTATCGTCCTTGCCGTGGATCAGCAGCACAGGAGCCGCCACTGTTGCGGCGAATCGGATCGGCGAGACCGCGGTTAGGTCGCGGCCGGAGCCCAGCTCTGTTTTCAGGGCGCGGCGAGACATCTTGCTATAGTCGGATTCTTTCAATTCATTGGCCGCGAACTTCGAGAGATCGCTCACTCCGGCCACGGCGACTGCACACCGATAGACGCCGTGCTGCAAGGTGACTCCGGCCAGCGCGGCATAGCCGCCGTAGCTTGCCCCCATGACGCAGGCCCGCCTGGGGTCGACGATTCCTTGTTTCGCCAGGTAGGCAAGACCATCGGAAATGTCGGTCTGCATCTTGCGGCCCCATTCGCCGTTACCCGCGAGCTCGAATTCCACGCCATAACCGCTCGATCCTCGGAAGTTCGGCTGGAGCACCGCGTAGCCGCGTGAGGCAAACGCCTGTGCCCACCAGTCGAACCGGGGATAGTCGCGAGCGGTGGGGCCGCCGTGGGGCAGAACCACGACCGGAAGATTTCGAGCGGCGCGCCCCGGCGGCAGCGTGAGCACTGCGGCAATATCGCTCCCGTCCGCGGCCGCGTAATGGACCATCTGCACGGGCGCGATATCTTGCGGCTGCAGCGCGTACGAATCGCCGAGCTGCTCTGCTTTCCCTGTCTTGATATCGACCAGCCACCAGCTTTGCGGGTCGGCTGCGCCCTCGGTCATGACGATCAGGCGGTCGAAAGTGTCGTTCCAGTCGACCAGATGCATTGCCGCACCGGGAAACGCCTTCTGCGTCGCGGTGACAATCTTCTGCTGCCGTGCATCGAACAGGTAGTAGGTCGGGAAGTCCCCGTCGATCTCGTATCCCGCGAGAGTTCGCTTGCGACGGTCGAAGATGGTGTCCTTGATCTTCACATTCTTGAGGATTTCCTGGGCCGTGCCGCCGGCAAGCGGCACTTGGTACCAGTGATCGTCGGTGTCGTTTTCGCGCCGGTCCGAATAGATGATCGTGCCCGCAACTGAACCGAACCCGACCAAGCCGACGTCGCCCGACGGGTTGGCTCCCGACGCGATCTTCTGGCCGGCGCTGTTGCGGATCGACCAGTTTCCGCCGTCCGTGGAGTCGAACGTCGCACTAACGGTGCCATCGGGACCAACCAGCCACCGGCGGAATTTGCCGTCTGTCCTAGGGGCAATCTTGTGGTCTCGTCCGGTTTGCAGGTCGACTTCGTAAAGCACGGGCGCGGTGGTGGTCAGGTAACCGTCACCCGGTTCCGCGCTGCCCTTGTCGAACGTGATCCCGCCAAAATAGCCGAACCACTTCCCTTGCTTCTCGATGACCCCGTAGCTCCCGGTTACGCCACCGGTGATCATCCGATCGTCGGCGAAAACGACCCAGGGCTTTGCGCCGGTGAGGGGGACGACAATCGTCGCCAGAAGCTCCGCCTTGTCCGTCGTGAAGCCCATTTCGAGATGGTCTGTCGACGACTTGTCGATCAGCACCGCGGCGTCGCCGGCCCAGCTGAGGTTGCGGATCTTGGCGTTGCCGAGCGGCGCCTGGAGGACCAGCTTCTTCGTGTTGTCGAACACGATCAGCTTACGCTCCTCCGCGAGCCGGGCGATCACGGCAACGTGATCGCCCGACGGCGAGATCGCAGCCGCCTCGATCGCCGGCAACTTGCCGTAGATTTCCAGCGGTGGTGCCGCGGACGCTACAACGGGCGTCATCGCAAGCGCGCCTACAGCGGCAGCCACCGCGGACATAACTTTGCTCAGTCGAAAACGTGCCACCCAATTCCTCCCCGTGGAATTGACTGAAACATTGCAGAGTTCAGGAAGCCCGACAACTACCCGTCCGATCCGCGGGCGCGTGAATCGCGGCCACGCGTTGCCCGCCATTCAAGCGCCGAGCCCAAGCTGGACTTCGCCCTAGCTCCGTCGCATCTTCGCCCCAGTCAGGGAGAGGAGGTGCGAGATGCCGCAGTTCGTGATCGAGCGGGACATGCCGGGTGTAGGAAAGCTGACGGCGGGCGATCTCAAGGGCGCGTCGCAGACTTCGTGCACCGTGCTGCGCGAGCTCGGGCCGGAGATCCAGTGGGTCCACAGCTACGTCACCGATGACAAGATCTACTGCATCTACCGCGCTCCGAGCGCCGAGCTCATCCGGCAGCACGCTAAAACCGCGGGGTTTCCAGCCAACAGCATCGCCGAAGTCCGGGCGACGATCGATCCGACCACCGCCGAGTAGCCGGCTAGTGCCAATCCGCCCTGCCGCGCACGCAGACGGCGCGGGTGAAGCGGGGGAGCAGGCCCGCCGCCTCGATCTGACGCAGCTCGGCCATCGTCGGGCAGCTCGCCCCGTCGCGATCCGCGCAGCTCGTCAGCGCGGCGCGTTGGAATCGGCGGCGGCTTCGGCGCGGCAGCTGCTCGACGAAGCTGTCCTCGAAGTCCAGCAGCTGCGCGGCGGTGACCCAGCGGATCTGCGATTGCGGGCACATCGACCCGACTGAGGCGAGCAGCCGGTTGAACGCGGGGCCGGCGAACACCTGCAGCGGGGGCTCGCCCGATGCCTTGGCCAGCTCACGGCCGGCGAGCGTCTCACCTCGGGTCTCGTCGGTGATTTGCACCGCGTCCGGCGTCGTCGCGTCGCGGCAGATCGTCAGCCGGTCACCGCGGCGCCACTGGCGCGGATCGATGAAATCCTGGCCGTAGAGCCGCACGCGCGCACCGGCTGCAGTGGTCAGCACGTATGGGGCCGTGGCGTCGCCGTCGCGGTCGACCGCTGCGACGACGGAACCGGCGCAGGCCGGGACCGCAGTCGCGGCGGTGGTGAGGAGGAGCGCGAAAACGGCAGCCATCGGTGGAGCCCTCATGCTTGAACCCGGATCGACGTTCGAGGCTCGTGCCGGGTTCCCGGCGTAGTGTCGTCCGACCCCGGCTGGCAATCCGGCTCCGGCGACGCCATATCGCGGCCGCGCAACCGGGGAGTGCCGCGATGGCCGACTATGACTACGACCTTTTCGTCATCGGCGCGGGCTCGGGCGGGGTGCGGGCGAGCCGGGTGGCTGCCTCGTACGGCGCGAAAGTGGCCGTCGCCGAGGAGCACCGCATCGGCGGCACTTGCGTGATCCGCGGCTGCGTGCCGAAGAAGCTGCTGGTCTACGGCTCGCACTTCGCCGAGGAGCTGCAGGATGCCGGCCATTACGGCTGGACCGTCGAGAACATGCGCTTCGACTGGGCGACGTTGCGCGACACCGTGCTCAAAGACGTCGAACGGCTCGAGCGCGCCTACACCGACACCCTCGAGAACCACGGCGTCGAGCACTTCCACGAGCGCGCGACGATTACCGGTCCGCACGGTGTCAAGCTCGCCAGCGGGTGCGAGATCACCGCGAAGTACATCCTCGTGGCAACTGGGGCGTGGCCGGTGCTGCCGCCCGTCAAGGGCGCCGAGCACTGCATCACCTCGAACGAGGTGTTTCACCTGCCCGAGTTGCCGCGGCGTATCATCATTCAGGGCGCCGGCTACATCGCGATGGAGTTCGCCGGCATCTTCAATGCGCTCGGCTGCCACGTGACGGTGGTCAACCGGACCAACGTGATCTTGCGCGGCTACGACGAATCGCTGCGCGACCGGCTGCTCCAGATCACGCTGGCGCGTGGGATCGAGTACAAGTTCAACTGCCCGGTCAACGAAGTCGAGCGCAATGACGATGGCACCCTGATAGTCACCGTCGGCACCCACGATCCGGTCGCGGTCGATGCCGTGCTGATCGCCACCGGACGCACCCCGAACACCAAGGGACTGGGGCTCGCGAGCGCCGGC
>JAEKKO010000242.1 GCA_019510335.1 Novosphingobium sp.
TGAGGATCGGAATATTGATTTCGGCGTATGCCTCCTTCGAATGGTAGCTGCCGACGGTGTTGGTCGCCTGCTGCGCCGAACTGATCCCGGCGACGGTGAACGGATCATAGTTCTCCCGCGCTTCTTCGCGATGATATTCCACCCCGAATGCGACGCCCACCGGACCGGCGGGCAGCCGGAAGAGCGAGCCGGTGATGTTGAGCGCGGCAACGTCCTGCTTGCTCCTGCGCAGATACTCGAAATAGACCGGGTCGCCTTTGTTGACGCCCGCGGCTGTCGCGCCAATACCAGAATACGTCGACAACCACGTTACCGCTGCCGGGCTCACCGTATTGAAGCCGAAGATGTTGGCAGGCACGCAGCCGGCCGCCCGAGCCACCGGATCGGCGCAGACGATCTGACCGTTGAGGGTCGTCGCGTTCAGCGCCGCGCCATAGTTGTTGAGCAGGATCGCCTGCGAGGTGGTGTCCGAGCGAACCTGGCTGTGCTCGTAAGACGCGTCATACGTCCAGCCGGGGGCGATCTCGCCCTTCAGCCCGATGACGCCGCGCCAGTAATCGCGGTTTTCATGCGGGGAGCGATCGAAGATCTCGACCGAGCGCCGTCGAAAATTGATGAACGACTGTCCGTTGGCCCTGGCGGCCGCGGCAATTTGAGCGGGCAAGTACGGGTTCGTCACGGGAATGCCGGGGAAGGGGGTCCCGTCGAGGTTCAGCACTGACTGGCCGGGATTGCCAGAATCGTCCACCGCGAGCGCCTCGATGTGACCGTGGGCCTTGGCCTTGGTATAGCTACCCTCGGCATAAAGCGTGGCGGCGGGGCTGAACTCGTATTCTCCCAGCAACGTGGCGGAATATCGCTTCAGAGGAACGACGAGCAACCGCTGCGTCGCGCGCGTGTATCCATCGATCGCTGCGCCCTGGTATAGTTTGACGGCGTTCGCCGGGTTGAAGGTGTAAGTATTTCCGGCAGCGACAGAGAAATTTGCTTTGCCGCTCGTGTCGAAGAGACCTTGCGCCGCGTAAGAGCTGTTCGCCGGCGTGTCGAAAGACGAATACGAGCGATTGCTAGCCGGGAGGGCGTCGTTGCCCTCATAGCTGAGGTTGGCGACGATGTGCCCTGCGCCACCCGCGAAAGCACTCCCCGCGGTCAGGCTGATGAACCTGCTGGACGCGTCGCCCTTGTCAGAAACCATGTTCTGGGCATGCAATTCCAAGCCCTCGAACTTGTTCTTGAGAATGATGTTGACCACGCCCGCGACCGCGTCGGACCCGTAGACCGCCGACGTGCCGCCGGTCACGATTTCGACGTGATCGATCAGATCGGCCGGTATGTTGTTGAGATCGACAGCGGTGGTCCCGGGGATGCCGATGCTGCGCCGACCATTAATCAGCACCAGGGTGCGAGAGGTACCAAGGTTGCGCAGATTGACGGTCGCGACGCCGGTATCGAAGTTCTGGAAGTTCGACGCCGAGCGATCGAGCGACTGCCCCGAAACAGGAAGGTTCCGCAGCGCGTCGAGAAGGTTGGTCTGACCCTTGTTTTCCATGGTCGCGGAAGTGACCACGGCTATCGGGACTGGCGAGTCCAGTTCGGGCCGCGCGATCCGCGAACCGGTGACGACGATCTCGTTATTGGCCGTCGTGCTCGCTCCGGGCGAAGTGCAGGACGGATCGGTGGGCGTATTCGTGCAATCGACGGAGGGCCGGCCGTTGCTGGCCTGAGCGTAGGCGGCGCCACTGGCGAGCGCGAGGCCGAGCACGAACGGTGCGGTGCCTGCCTTCAGAGCAATCATGGTGGTTTTGTTCACAGTCAGCCCCTTTCGAGGGGACGCCGTGTCAGTCAGAGCGTCCCAGCTGCTTTCCCGCCCGGCCTGTGAGGCGTGCGCTCAGCCCTCCTCGGGGCTGTTGGGCACGTCCACCGCGCGAAAAAAGATAGCCTTTGATGCGACAAACGATTGCTTGCCGCAAAGCACTTCGTGTCGTGCTGCGCACAATGATTGCGGATGTAACCAAATTGCCACAGTCGGCGGCAGGCCGGCGAGTCGGCGAATTCCCCGCGTCCCCAACGGCCTCCGCCATTTTGTTGCGCTGTTGTGCGGTCGTGCTGCAGCTTCGTTGCAACACCAATGCCCTCGGCGTCAAACAGTTGCCGGTCAGCCGCTCCGACCGACGAACAACAGCGGGTCGAGCCGCGCCTCGCGCCACTTGAGGCCCCAGTGCAAGTGCGGCCCGGTGGCGCGGCCGGTCATGCCGATGAGGCCGAGCGCCTGGCCCTGGCGGACGTGATCGCCGACCCGCACGAGCAACGCCGAGCAGTGCAGGAACGCGCTGCTCAGGCCCATCCCGTGATCGATCATCAGCAGGTGCCCCTCGAGCGTGAACGGCTCGGCCGCGGCGAGAATCACCACGCCATCGGCCGGGGCGACGAACGGCGTCCCGGCCGCGCCGGCGATGTCGAGGCCGGTGTGGTAGGCCGCGGGCGTCCCGCGATAGATTCGCTGCGCCCCGAACAGGCCCGAGATGCGCCCGGCGGCGGGCCAGACGAAGCGCTGGCGCCACCCGGCGGCGTCGGTGCGGGTCGCCCGGGCCGCAGCGATCTGCGCCAGCTCGGCGGCGCGCCGGCGGCGGAATTCGGCGTCGGGCACCTCCGGCGGAAGCAACGGGGTATCGACATTCTCAATTCGCCAGGAACGCGGAGCAATCGCCAAGGCGCGAGTCACGGTGCGGCCATCGGCGAGCTTGGCCGTCAGCACCGCGGACGCTGATGCGTCACGATCGAAGGCAACGAAGAACGCGCCGTCCCGATCGAGCGGGATGGGCTCGCCATCGAACGTCACCGTGCGGGTGCCGGGCGGCGCCGTGCCCCGCAGCCAGCCGCCCTGGGTGAGCTCGCCGGCGAGCGCGAAATCGGCGGCGGCGCGAATCGGCGGCGGCACCGTGGGAGCGCCAGACGCGGCGCTTGCCGGCAGCAGCAGAGCGGCACCGAGCAGCGCCGCGAGACGCGCTCGCGCCCGCCCGCTCACGCGTCGGCGAGCAGCCGCTGGGTCGCCAGCGCGGCGCTGGCGTAGGGCTCCTGCCGCGCCACGCTCCAGTAGCGCAGCATCTCGAGCGGAATGCGCTCGCCGCTGACGGCGCACAGCACGTAATTGCCCGGGCTGAGCACGCGGAAGCCGTTCGGCTCATAGCGGAGCACGGCGGGTTGGTCGGTGGAGGACATCAACATCGCCACCAGATTAGCAGCCCGGGAGGCTCAAAACAAATCGCCTTGCTCGGGCCGGCGGGGCTTCGGCGCAGGCGGGGCACGGCCTGTGCGGACACTGCCGAGCGGGGCGACGGCGAGCACCCCGTCGTGAAACTCGAGGCTCAGCGATGCCATCCGCGCCGCGCTCTCACGCGAGCGAACGAGGTGCCCGTCGGCGCCGGTGACCAGCACGTAGCCACGGGCGAGCGGCGCCTTGGGATCGAGCTGGCGGCGCACGCGATCGATCGCCGCGACCCGCTCGCGCCCTTGGGCGATGCGCCGCAGCACTAGCTCGGGCAAAAGGCGCTGAGCCATCAGCCGGTCGCGGGCGCGATTGACGCGCTCGGCCAGCAGCGGACCGGAAAGCCGCGCCTGGTCCCGCTGAAGCGCCAGCCGCGCGGTGACGATGCGCTCGCCGAGCGCGCGGCGCAGCCGCTCGCCCAGCTCGTCGAGGCGCTGGGCCGGGGCGGCCAGGAGCGCCTCGGGCCGCGGCAGGCGCTGCGCCCGCGCTTCGAGCCGTTCGCGGCCAAGGCTGACCGGGCGCAGCCCGCACTTGCGCTTGCGCAAGGCCAGCTCCGCGAGCTGGGCAGCGAGCTCCTCGCGCACCGGCACGGCGATTTCGGCGGCGGCGGTGGGAGTGGGGGCGCGCAAGTCGGCGGCGAAGTCGGCCAGGGTGGTGTCGGTCTCGTGCCCGACCGCGCTGATCACCGGGATCGTCGAGGCGGCGATCGCGCGGACCACGACTTCCTCGTTGAACGCCCACAGGTCTTCGATCGAGCCGCCGCCGCGCGCGACGATCACCAGCTCGGGGCGCGGCACCGGACCGCCCTCCGCCAGCGCGGAGAACCCGCGCACCGCGGCAGCGACCTGCTCGGCCGCGCCCTGGCCCTGCACGGCGACCGGCCACACCACCACCCGACTCGGGAACCGATCGGCGAGGCGGTGGAGGATGTCGCGAATCACCGCGCCGGTCGGCGAGGTGACGACGCCGATCACCGAGGGCAGGAACGGCAGCGGCCGCTTGCGCGCACGGTCGAACAGGCCCTCGCTCTCGAGCCGGGCCTTCAATTTGGCCAGCAGCGCCAGCAGCGCGCCCTCGCCGGCGATCTCGAGCCGTTCGATGATCAGCTGGTAGGTCGAGCGGCCGGGATAGGTGGTCAGGCGGCCGGTGGCGATGACCTCGATCCCATCCTCGGGGAGGAACGACAGGCGCTGCGCGGCCTGGCGCCACATCACCCCATCGAGCCGCGCGGCGTCGTCCTTTAGGCAGCAGTACAAGTGGCCCGAGGCGGCCCGCTTGACCCCCGACAGCTCACCGCGGACGCGGACGAAGCCGAAGCGGTCCTCGACCGTGCGCTTGAGCAGCGCCGAAAGCTCGCTGATGGTCAGTGGCGCGGCGTTGTCGCCGGGGGTGTCCTTCGCTACCAGCCCGGCGGACGCGTCGTCGCCAGGGAAAGAAGGCTCGGTCATGAACATCCTGCTGCTGGGATCGGGCGGGCGCGAGCATGCGCTGGCGTGGAAGCTCGCGCAATCCCGGCTGCTGGCCGACGGCGCCGGCCGGCTCTATGCCGCTCCCGGCAATCCTGGCATCGCCGAGCACGCCGAGCTGGTGGCGCTCGACCACACCGACCACGCCGCCGTGATCGGCTTCTGCGAGGCCCACCGCATTGGCCTGGTCGTGATCGGCCCCGAAGCGCCGCTCGTCGACGGCTTGGCGGATTCGCTCCGCAATGCCGCTTTCAGTGTGTTCGGCCCGAGCCGCGCCGCGGCCCAGCTCGAGGGCAGCAAGGGCTTCACCAAGGAGCTCTGCGCCCGCGCAGGGATTCCGACGGCCGATTTCGTCCGCGTCAGTTGCGAGGCGGAAGCGCTGGCGGCGCTCGACCGCTTCGCGCTGCCGGTGGTGGTCAAGGCCGACGGCCTCGCCGCCGGCAAAGGCGTCACCGTCGCCGCCACCCGCGCCGAAGCCGAGGACGCCATCGCCGCGATCTTCTCGGGCCAGTTCGGCGCGGGCGGGGCCGAGGCTGTGATTGAGGAATTCCTCGAAGGCGAGGAAGTCAGCCTGTTCGTCCTGACCGACGGCAGCACGCTGGTCCCGTTCGGCACGGCCCAGGATCACAAGCGGGTGGGCGAGGGCGACACCGGGCCGAACACCGGCGGGATGGGTGCCTACAGCCCGGCGCCGGTGCTCTCGCCGCTGACCGAGGGGGAGGCGATCGAGCGAATCATCGCGCCGACGGTGCGCGCGATGGCGCAGCAAGGCATGCCGTACTCGGGCGTGCTCTACGCCGGGCTGATGCTGACCCGCGAGGGGCCCAAGCTGATCGAGTACAACTGCCGCTTCGGCGATCCCGAGTGCCAGGTGCTGATGATGCGGATCGAGAGCGACCTCGGCGAGCTGCTGCTGGCATGCGCTTCGAACCGCCTCTCGGCCTGCCAGCCGCCGCGCTTTTCCTCGGCTACGGCGCTGACGGTAGTCATCGCCGCCGAAGGCTATCCGGGCAAGCCACGCGCCGGCGGGCGGATCGACGGGATCGCGGCCGCCGAAGTGCGCGGGGCGAAAGTGTTCCACGCCGGCACCGGGCTGGCTCCGGACGGCCGCTTGATCGCCAGCGGCGGCCGCGTGCTCGACGTCACCGCAACCGGCGCGACCGTCGCCGCGGCCCAGGCGGCGGCTTATGCCGCGGTCGATGCGATCGATTTCCCGGAAGGCTTCAGCCGCCGCGACATCGGCTGGCGCGAGGTCGAGCGCGAGGCGACTGCGGCCGGCTGACGCGCTCTACGCGACTTGCGCTCCGACCAGCAGCTTCAGGTCCGCTTCGGGCCGAGCGCCGTAGTGCGAAATGATCTCGGCCGCGCAGATGGCGCCGAACTTGAGGCTCTCGCCGACGGGACGGCCCCGGACGTGGCCGAAAAGGAAGCCTGCGGCGAACAGGTCGCCGGCGCCGGTGGTGTCGACGACCCGCTCGACCGGCTCGGCCGGCACCGCGAAGCGCTCGCCGCCAGTGACGCAGACCGCGCCGTTCTCGCTGCGGGTGACGACCAGCACCGGTACCTGCGGCGCCAGCGCGGCGAGTCCTTCCTCGAAATCGTCGGAGCCGGTCAGCGCGGCGAGCTCGTGCTCGTTGGCGAAGAGGATGTCGATCTCGCCGGCGTCGATCATCGCGCGGAAGTCGTCGCCGTGGCGCGCGATGACGAACGCATCGGACAGGGTGAAGGCGACCTCGCGTCCGGCGTCGCGCGCGGCCGCGATCGCCCGGCGCATCGCCGCGCGCGGCTCCTCGGGGTCCCACAGGTAGCCTTCGAGATAGAGCACCGATGCCTCGGCGATCGTCGCAGCGTCGAGCGCGGCTGCCGGCAGGAACTGCGAGGCTCCGAGATAGGTGTTCATCGTCCGCTGCCCGTCGGGCGTGACGAAGATAAGGCAGCGCGCGGTCGGCGGATCGCCGGCTCGCGCCGGCGTGGCGAAGGCGATCCCGCCGGCGCGGATGTCGTGCGCGAACACTTCCCCGAGCTGGTCGTCGGCCACCTGGCCGATGAAGGCACAGCGTGCTCCGAGCGCGGCGAGGCCGGCGAGGGTGTTGGCGGCCGACCCGCCGGAAATCTCCCGCGCCGGACCCATCGCTTCATAGAGTGCGCGGGCGCTATCGGTATCGACCAAAGTCATCCCGCCGCGAAGGAGGCCGAGCCGGACGATCGTGGCGTCGTCGCATGGCGCCATCACGTCGACGATGGCGTTGCCGATGGCGATGACGTCGAACGCCGGCGGCGAGGCAGGATGGCTCATGGGCGGCAGGTCTCGCAAACGGTGGAAAGGGCGCCGCCTAGCTTCCGCGGGGGCAAGGGGCAAGCGCGGCGGCGTTGACAGCTCTCGGCGCGCGCGCGATTCAGCGCGTCATGCTTTCGGCTTTCGCCCTGGCGCTCGGCGATCTCTTCACCCCCGCCATTCTGCGGATCTTTGGCAAGAGCCTGGTGGTGACGCTGATCGCGTTCGTGGTGATCGGCCTTGCCGCGTGGTTCGGCTTGCGCGCGCTGATCGACACCGGGATCGGCGATGCGGTCGAAGGCTTCTCCGGTTTCCTCGCCGCGGCCGGCGCAATTCTCATGCTGTGGATGTTGTGGACGGTGATCGCCTTCGCCGTGATCCAGCTGTTCGCAGACCAGGTCATCGCCGCGGTCGAGGCGCGGCACTACCCCGCCGCTTACGCAGAGGCGCGCCCGCTCGGCTTCCATGGCGAAGTCCTGATCGGCCTCAAGACCGCGCTGTACGCCCTGATCGTCAACCTCATCGCTCTCCCCCTCGCGCTGCTGCTGCTGATCACCGGAATCGGCGCAGTCGCCGTGTTCTGGGCGGCCAACGCCCTGGTCCTCGGCCGCGAGCTGATGGAGATGGTCTGGTTGCGGCATCGCGCGAGCATGCCGCGCGCGCCGCTCTCGCGCGGGGAGCGCCTGATCGTCGGTGGCATCCCGGCGGCGCTTCTGCTGGTCCCGCTCGCTAACCTGGTGGCGCCGGTGCTCGGCGCGGCCATGGCGACGCACCTCGTCCACCGCAAGCGGAGCCAGGTGCGTGCGGATTGACCGTGGCGTCGGTCTGGTCCTGCTGCCGTTGCTTGCCGCTTGCGGCGGAGCTGCGGAAACCGGACGAGTGGCGAGCGCCGGGACGCGGCCGGCCATGGCAAGGCCGCCGCTCACCCGACCGGCGGTAACCGGACTGGCGCGGCCGCCGCTCCACCGGCCGCCGACCGCGCAAATCCAGAGCCTTCCCGGGCTCGAAGGCATCATCGGCTCGACTCCGGCGCAGCTCGTCCAGCAGTTCGGCGAGGCGCGCCTCGACGTGTGGGAGGGCGACGCGCGCAAGCTGCAGTTCACCGGCGTGCCATGCGTGCTCGACGTCTACCTGTATCCGGTCGCGCCGGGCCGCGAGCCGCAGGCGACGTATGTCGATGC
>JAEKKO010000243.1 GCA_019510335.1 Novosphingobium sp.
CGTCGTCTCGACGTGCTCGCCGGCGATGTCGTCGCTGACGTCCAGGCCGAGCGCCATCTTGGCCGTCCCCAGCGCGCCGAAGCTGCCCGACCAGATCGAGGCGTCGCCCAGGTCCATGCGCATGAACAGCAGCCTGGGATCGTCCTTGCCGCCGGGGAACCAGGCTTCGACGAAGTGCGACCACTGCTTGTCGAGCCGCTCGCGGCTGGTTTCCTCGGAGAGGGTGCCGTGGAACCGGGCGAAGACGTCGTGGCCTTTGCCGGCGAACGTCGCCGTCGCCGGGCCGAGCGTGGCGAAGCGGTTGTCGCGGGCGGTGAAGAACCACAGCGCGTGGCTTGCGTGCTCGTCGAGGCTGGCGGTCATCGGCGCGGCGCTGTCGAGATCGGCGTCGAGCTGGAGCATGACGTAGGGGGAATCGTCGAGCGCGTGCCAGAACTTCTGCTTGAGATCGTGGGGGTCGCCTTCGTGATAATGCATGGGGAGTCTCCCGTGCCGGAAGGGGCGCTGAGGGAACGAGCCCGCAACGGCATTGTTCCGGCTGCGACGGTGCGCGGATTCGCCGTTTGCGAATCGCCTCAGGTGGGAACATAATGAGAACTCAACCGTCGAGTCGTCATGAGCACCGCCGATCTTCCGCTCTCTTCCCCTGTCCGAGGCAAGCCCGATTCCCGCTGTCCCCTGGCATGGCGGCCGGGGCTCGCCGACGCGCCGCGGCACAGCGAGATCTTCGCCGCCGGCGACGAGGCGAGCGGGGCCGGGCTGGCCTTGGCGCTGGCGCTCGATGCGCTGCGCGCCGGTGATGCCGACCCGCTCGCCGACGCGCCCGACACCCGGCCGTGGCTGTGGGTCCAGGACAAGGAAGCGCTGCGCCGGACCGGTCGGCCGTATCGTCCGGGGCTCCCGCCGGCGCTGCGCGACCGGCTGATCCACGTCGCCGCGCGGAGCCCCGAGGATGCGCTGTTCGCGCTCGAGGAAGGGCTGCGCTGCCGCGAGCTCGCCTTCGTCCTCGGCGAGATCGCCGGCAACCCGCGGGCGCTGTCGTTCACCGCCGCGCGGCGCCTGAGCCTCGCCGCCGAGAAGCACGGCGTCCCGCTGTGGCTGGTGCGGATCGATGCGGCGCGCGATCTCGGCTCGGCGCGGATGCGGTGGGAGGTGCACGCCGCGCCGTCGCCGCGGCCGCGCTGGAACCCGCAGGCGCCGGGCGCGGCGAGCTGGCGCGGCGAGCTGTTCCGCACGCGCTCGCACCTGCCGGGCACATGGCTGCTGCGCGAGGACGAGGGTCGGCTGATGGCGGCCAGCGTCGGCGTGCGCGCTTCGACAGGCTCAGCCCGAGCGGGGGAAGGGCGGGCAAATTTCAACATCCGCTCAGCCTGAGCCGTCGTAGGCCGCATGCCGCCATGTCCGCCAATCCCTCCCGCCGTATCCTCGCGATCTGGCTCGCCCGGCTGGCGATCGACCGCTGGCGTCTGGCCGAGGGGCTTGCCCCGGGCGAGGGCGCCGACCCCGCGCCGCTGGCGCTGATCGCCGAGACCGCGCACGGCCCGCGGATCGTCGCCGGCAACGACGCGGCCCTTGCCGCCGGGGTGCGCGCCGCGACGATGCTGGCCGACGCCCGCGCGCTGTGCCCGGCGCTCGCCGCGGTCCCGCACGATGCCGCCGGCGACCTCGCGTTCCTCGAAAGCCTCGCGGTATGGGCGCAGCGCTGGGGGCCGTGGAGCGCGCTCGACCCACCCGACGGGGTGATCGTCGACGTCACCGGCGCCAGCCACTTGTTCGGCGGCGAGGCGGCGTTGCTCGGCGATGCCGCGGCGCTGCTCGCGCGGCGCGGACTGGCCGCACGGCTGGCGATCGCCCCGACCGCCGGCGCCGCCTGGGCGCTCGCCCATTACGGACCGCCGAACGCGATCGTCCGCGCCGAGCAGGACCTCGCCGCCGCGCTCGCCGAGCTGCCGGTGGCGGCGCTGCGGCTCGACGACGACGTGCTGACGGTGCTGCGCCGGCTCGGGCTCAAGCTCTTGCGCGACCTCCACGGCGTCGCCCGGCCAGCGCTCGCGCGGCGCTTCCGCAGCCGCAGCGCGCCGGCGGCCAACCCGCTGATCCGCCTGGACCAGCTGCTCGGGCGTGTGCCCGAGCCGCTGCTGCCGGTGATCGCGCGAGACCCGCCGTTGGTCCAGCGCCGGCTGCTCGAGCCGATCCGCCATCGCGCACTGCTCGACCGCCTCGTCGCCGACCTCGCTGCGGACATGGCCCGTGCGCTCGAGGCCCGCGGGGAGGGCGCGCGCCGGCTCGAGCTGGGGTTGTGGAAGGTCGACGGCGAGGTCGTCGTCCGTTCGCTCGAGCTCGCCGCGGCGACCCGCGATCCGGCCCATATCGCCGAGCTTTTCGCCGGCCGGCTCGACGACGTCGATGCCGGCTTCGGGATCGAGCTCGCCCGCCTGCGCGCCGCCTGGAGCGAGCCGCTGGCGCTGGCCCAGGCCGATTTCGAAGCCGCAGCCGACGCTCACGGCACCAGCCTCGCCGCCTTGGTCGACCGGCTGACCGTTCGCCTCGGCGCCGAGGCCGTGCGCCGCCCGGCGCCGCGCGCCAGCCACATTCCCGAGCGGGCCCAGCGCTGGCAGCGGCCGCTCGCGCCGGATGGCCCAGCGCAGGGCGAGCTGGCGTTCCATACCCGCCCCCTCAAGCTGCTCGATAGGCCCGAGCCGATCGCGGTGCTCTACGCCACCCCCGACGGCATGCCGCGGCGCTTCCGCTGGCGCGGCAAGGTCCATGAGATCGCCCGCGCCGAGGGCCCCGAGCGGATCGCCCCCGAATGGTGGCGCGAGCGCTCGACCGTGCGCTTGCGCGATTATTACCGGGTCGAGGACGGCGCCGGCCGCCGCTACTGGATCTACCGCGCCGGCCTCGCCGGAGATGGCCGCGGCGGGCTGCCCGAGTGGTTCCTGCAGGGGCTGTGGAGCTAGCCCAGGTCACTCTGGAACATTGTCCCGCCTGGGTGCTGATGGTAGCCAAAGCGCACGCCCCACTCGAATGGACGCGGAGCATTGGGCATGAACCCGTCACCCGTGAACAAGACCGGAGAGCGCGTCGAGAACGGCGCCTATCTTTCGGAGCTCGACTTCACTCGCTTTCAAATGCGTGTTCCGACCGAGCGCTACACCTCGCGCGAGTACCACGAGCGTGAACGCCATCTGCTGTGGATGCGGATCTGGCAAGTCGCCGGCCGAGCCGACGAGATTCCCGACCCGGGCGACTGGATGGAATACAGGATCTTCGATCAGTCGTTCGTACTGGTCCGTGGCAAGAACGGGCAGATCCGGGGCTTTGTGAACGCCTGCCGTCACCGCGGAAACCAGCTCTGCCAGGGCCGCGGCAAGACTGCGCGGTTCACATGTCCCTACCACAACTGGAGTTACGGCCTCGATGGCCGCCTGCTCGCCGTCGCCCGGCCCGATTACGAAGGCCCGCTCGAGGAGTTCGTCGGCGCCGCCAAGCACGACCTGGCGCTGCGATCGGTGCCGGTTGGGTGCTTTGGCGGGTTCATCTTCCTCAATCCGGATCCGCACGCCGCGCCGTTGGCCGACTTCCTGGGGGAAGTGGCGGAGCTTCTCGGTCCGTACCATCTGGAGGAGATGGTGCCGGTTGGGATCAATGTCCGCGAGAGCCTCAACTGCAACTGGAAGGTGGTGATGGACGCCTTTCAGGAAGGCTATCACATCCAGGGCATTCATCCCGAGCTGATCCCGGCGATGGACGAGTCGAGGGAGCGGTACAGCTTTTTCGGCGATCACAGCGTCGCGACCGCTCCGTTCGGCGCTTCCAATCTCGCCGACATCAGCACCGAGGCGCAGGTCGCGGCAATCCGCGAGTTACCGGCAACGTTCCCCGGCGTCGTCGCCGTCCTGCCGCGGTTCGAGGAGCTGGTGAGCGAGCATCGCGGTCCCGGCGGTGAGATTGCCTTTGCGGACGGAATCACGGCCCGACGGCTGCTTCAACAGGCCACACGCGAGACACTCACCGCCACTGGCCTCGACGTCAGCGCACTCACGGACGACCAGCTCAGCGACAATCAGTTCTTCCTGCTGTTCCCGAACTTCTTTCTCACCATCCGTGCCGGAGAGGCGACTTTCATCAGCTCGGTTCCGCACCCCGATGGTGATCCGAACCGGTGCATATGGCACGTCACCGGATACATGTGGTTCCCTCCGGAGCAACGCGCGGAAGTGCGCGCGGCCCTCGTCGACGAGCCGCGTGATTTCGAATACTTCCTCGCGCTCCAGCAGGATTATGAGCAGATGCAGCGCCAGCAGAACGGTCTTCGCCAGCGCGGCCTCGAGCATATGACGCTAACCCGGCAGGAGGTCAGGCTGGCGTACTTCCATTCGGTGCTGGACAGCTGGCTCGAGGGCAACGCCAGCCGCTGAACCTGGGCTCGGCCGCGTTCGCGGATCAGCTCTCCAGCTGACGCAGCAGGGCGGCCGTGGCCGCGACTGCGGGCGCCAAGACGTCGCGGGGCGAAAGGCCGGCTTCGGCCTTGGACAGCATGGGCGTTTCGAGGCCGACGACGAGGTCGCGCGGGACGGCGTGGAGCAGGTCGAGCAGCGGCAATTCGCCCTCGCCGGGAATGCGCCGCTCGTTGCGCGCTTCGTCGCCGTAGGACATCGCCGGTTGCGCCAGCGGCACGTCGCAGACCTGCAGGTATCCGATCAGCGACGGGTCGAGCGCAGCGACGTCGGCTGCGGTGCCGCCCGAGCGGAACACGTGCATCGCATCGATCAGCAGGGCCAGGTTCGAGTGTCCAGACCGTCGGACGACTTCCACCGCCGTTGGCAGGTCCGCCATCGGCAGCCCGGGTAGGAATTCCACCGTCGCGCGCATGCCCCGCGCCCGCGCCAGCTCGGCGAAGGTTGCGAGCTCGGCGCCGGCGCGGTCGAGATCCGGGTCGAGGCTGACGATGTTCACGAGCGGCACGCCCAGCTCGGCCATTAGGTCGAGGTCTCCGGCGAGGTCGGATACCGGCTTGTCCGGCCAGGCGAGAAAACCCTCACCGACCGAGGGCGCGACAGCGTGATCGACCAGAGCCTGGCGGAAGTCCCGGCGCAGCGTCGCACTGTCGCGCAGCGACCACGCCTCATAGCGGTGCGGATTGGCGGTGAACGGGGCGAGCGCGATGCCGATGTGACGACAGCCAAGCTCGGCGGCGAGCGCGACGAACGCCACCGGCGGCAGGCCCAGGACGCTGATGAATTCGATCCCGATGCGGTCTGTGTGGTCCACGTCGTCATCCCCAGGCATTGATGCGGCAGGCATGCCGCGGCGATGGCGGCTGGCATAGCCGGAAGGGCAATCGCCGTCGAACGGCGCGCCTCCGGGCGCAGAAGTTTGATTGCCGGCGGACAAAGGGTAGACCACATATAGTTCATCCATACGGTCGCTTCCGATTGACTCCCTGCCGTGGCGAGAATGACGCGAGCCCCGCACAACGGAGAAGACGATGCGCAGGTTGGATGGAAAGGTCATTCTCGTTGCCGGTGCCGGGGGCATCGGGGGCGGGCTCGCTCGCCGCTTTGCCGCCGAAGGGGCCCGGGTGGTGCTCGGCGACATCGATCCCACGATCGCCGAAGAGGCGGTTTCCGACATCGCCAAGTCGGGCGGCGAGGCGAGGGCGATCACGCTCGACGGCGCCGACGAAGCCTCGGTCGCCGCCGCGGTCGCGACCTGCCGTGAAGCTTACGGCGGCCTCGACGGGCTTCACGCCAATTTCGCCACGCTCGCCGACGAGCCCGGCGATCGCGGCATTCTCGAGCTACCGCTGGAGGTCTTCGATTTCACCCAGCGCGTGAACATGCGCGGCTATTACTTGTGCACGCGGGCGGCGCTGCCGGCGCTGCTCGAGCGTGGCGGCGGCGCGATCGTCTACACCAGCTCGATCGCTGCCTACACCGGGCCGCCCAGCCAGGTCGCTTATGCGATGGCCAAGGCCGCCGGCCACGCGCTGATGCGCCACGTCGCCTCGCGCTATGGCGCGGCCGGGATCCGCGCCAATATCATTGCGCCGGGCATGACCTTGCACGAGCGGGTCGAAGCCGGGCTGACGCCCGAGTTCCTCGAAGTGATGAAATCGGCGGCGCTGATCAAGTCCCGCTTCGGCCGGCCCGAGGACATCGCCGCGATGAGCGCGCTGCTGATGTCCGACGAGGGCAGCTACATCACCGGGCAGGCGATCTGCATCGACGGCGGGATGACGATGCGCGCTTGACGCGCCGCGCCAAGCTCAACGTTTCGGCTCCACAAGCAGCGTGACCGGGCCGATCAGGCCCGAGCGGCGCAGGGGCGCGGTCGGCAGGTAGGTCGGCATTGCGGTCCAGGTGATCTTCTGGGCACCGGGCTGGGCATCGCCGATCAGGCGGTTGACCCACAAGTTCGCCACCCGGACCGTTAGCTGGTTTCGCCCCGGGCGGGCGGCGCTGCTGATGTCGAGCCGGTAAGGCGCGTGCCAGACTGAGCCGACCGGTCGGCCGTTGACCGACACTTCGGCGATCTCGCGCGCCTCGCCCAGGTCGAGCCATAGCGGATGGCCCGGTCGCCAGCCGCGCGGCGCCGCAAAGTCCCTGGTGTAGGTTGCGATGCCCGAGAAGTACTTGATCCCGGGTGTCGGGTTCTGGTCGAGAGGCGCGAGCGTGGGTAGCACCGCCGTGGCCGGCGCGCCGCGCCCGGGCTGGAACGCGACGGTCCACGGCCCGGCGATCTGCGCGACCCCGACCGGTGTCGGTTTGGTCACGATGAGGGCAGCGGCGGTCGCCGGCTTGCGGAATACGACGTGGACCGACTCGTCGGGACCGAGCTGGAGCGGCACGACCGTCTCGCCGCCGGCGATGCGGTAGCTGACCGGCTCTGCGGTGCCGGTGTCGGCGTGCCACAACTCGGGCGCCTTGCCGGTGACGCGGAAGTGGGCTTCGACCGCTTCGGCCCGGTCGCGGCGGTTGTCGACGAAGTAGCTGTCGCCGTCCGCGAGCCGGCGATGGATAAAGCGAATGTCGCTGTCGCTCGCGCCGCCGCTCACGCGAAAATCGGGCCCGACCCCAATCCGGGCGAGTGCGGCGTCGATGTCGCTCGAGGCGATGACGCGGCCTTTCCCGACTTGGGCTTCCGCTCCACCCGGCCACAGCTTGCCAACGAGGGCGCCGTACTCGGCGGCGTCGGCGGCGAGGCTCGGGTTTCCGACCGGAGCGAGGCCGACGACGGTCGCGCCGCCTTCGACCAGCGCGTCGAGCCGGCGCAGCGCGGCGAGCGTCATCTCGCGCGACGATCCGCCGAGGTACAGTGCGCGATAGCGGGCGCCGCCGGGGGTGACGAGCTCGCTGCCGTTGTTCGCCAGTGCCGCCATCAGCGCATTGGCGTTGACGAAGTCATAGGCGTTTGCCTTGGGCGCGTCGGCCACCGGCTTGTCGCCGTAGAGGCCGGTCAGCGGCGCCTCCTCGCCGTAGAAATAGCCGACGTCGGCGACATTGCGGCCCTGCTGGAGGAGCAAGGCGCTGCGCGCCATGTAGTCGACCCACGGCTTGGCCAGTTCGGCCCAGGCTTCGTTGCGGTTGAAGTACTGGCCGAAGAAGAACAGCGAGAGGCCCGGCTTCTTGTCGTCGACCGGCACGTGGACCGAGGTGTGGATCACCGGCCGGTTGATCCCAGTGACGAACTCGAGGTCGATGAACCGCCGCAAGTCGTTGGGCCCGAACGCCCACCAGTTGAGCGACGAGGTCATAGATTCCGCGGCGACGAGGTTCTGGCCATAAATGTGGGCGACCGAGGCCGCGCCCTTCATGTCGGCGAGGTAAGTCGGCTTTGGCCCGGTCGCGCGGGCGAACGTCCAGAGCGCCGACATCGGCACGTCGGCGAAGGTGCGCATCGCCATGTCGTCCCCGATCGAAGGACGGTTGTCCTCGAGTGCCTCGCCGTAGACCTTGAGCCCATTCTCGTGGGCGACCGCGGCGACCGTGCCATAGTGCTGCGTCGCCATCAGGTCGGCGAGCGTGCGGCGATAGTCGTACAGGAACGCGTCGCTTTGAGCGCGAGATCCGATGATGGTGCCGGTCAGCGCCGGCAGCCACGGCGTCGGATCGTAGCCGCGCAGGCGCTTGAACTGGGCGAGCATCTGCGGCGTCCAGTTGGCC
>JAEKKO010000306.1 GCA_019510335.1 Novosphingobium sp.
CCGCCAGCGATCACCATGGCCATCCAGAGCGTCATCGCCGTCGCCGAGCTGATCGTCATTCCGACCCGGCCGAGCCCGCATGACCTTCGCGCCGTCGGCGCTACCGTCGACCTTTGCGACCGCGCCGGCAAGCCGCTCATCTTCGTCGTCAACGCGGCGACCCCCAAGGCCAAGATCACTTATGAAGCCGCGGTCGCGCTGTCGCAGCACGGCACCGTCGCTCCCGTCACGCTTCACCACCGCACCGATTTCGCCGCCTCGATGATCGACGGCCGCACCGTCATGGAAATCGATCCGGGTGGTCGTTCCGCCAAGGAAGTCACCGAGCTCTGGGAATATATTTCCGACCGTCTCGAGAAGAATTTCCGCCGTACCGTGTTCGCAGCGCCGGGAGCGGCGCCGGGCGTCGCTGCGGCCAGTCCGCGTCCAGTCGGTGGCTTCGGCCGCCGCGTCGTCGGTCAGTAAGGGGGCGTCGAGGTGGCCACAGAAGCCAAGCCTTTCGCCTCTCTCTCTTCCGGTCTTCTCGCCCGCAAGGGTGCCGCCCGTCCGGCCATGCGGCCGCAGGGCTTCGGCCAGGTCGGCAACGGCCTCGAGGATTTAGGTTGGGACGATATGGGCTTCGAGCCGCCCAAGGCGGCTGAAGCTCCACGCGATGATTCTCATGACGCTTTCGGCGAAGACGTCGTCGAGCATCCCCGGGCACACCACCCGACGGGACTCACGCCGGTCCAGTCGCCGGTTCACGATCAGCAGGCGGAAATCGAAGATCGATTCGGCACAGCGGATGATGCCGAAGAGGAAGTGATCGACGAGACCGCCGAGCTGTTCGCGCCCGAGGCCGAAGAGGTCCCGGTTGCTCGACCCGTTGCCACAGCGCCGGTCGTCGTACCGGCTCCGGCTCCGCGCCGGGCGCCGCGTGCGCGTTCCGCCGTGGGAAGCAAGGGCAAGGCGGCGTTCACGCTCCGCCTCGACCCGGATCGTCACCTCAAGCTGCGTCTGGCCTGTGCGGTGGATGGACGCTCGGCCCAGCAGCTTGTGACTGATGCGCTCGATCATTTGCTCGAGCGCATGCCCGAACTCAGCGGGCTGGCCGAAAAGGCAAAACGTAGGGGGTAATTTCCATGAACAAGCCGCTCCGCTTCAGCTCAGCAGCTTCGCTTGTCGTACTGGGTTCAGTGATTGCCGGATGCGCGGCGCCTCAGGCGCGCCTCGGTGCGGCATCGCACATCGGCGCGAAGGCGGATCAGGAGGTCGGACTTGCGACCCGCGCGCTCGCCGCGCTCAACTCGAACAACGTTCCGGCGGCGATCGACTTTGCCGAGCGCGCCGTCGCTAAAACGCCGAGCGAATCGAATTTTCGCGCCTTGCTCGGCAATGCCTATTTCGCCGGCGGGCGTTTCCACTCGGCCGAGCAGGCTTATCGCGACTCGCTGACTCTCTCCCCGAACCAGCCGCAGCTCGTGCTGAAGCTCGCCCTGGTGCAGATCGCGCAGGGCAAGAGCGGTGAGGCAGTCGCCATGCTCAACGCTACTCGCGGGATGCTCGACACGTCGGACTATGGGCTGGCGCTCGCGCTTGCCGGCCGTCCGGGCGACGCCATTGCAGTGCTCGATTATGCCGCTCGGCAAGTCGGTGCTGACGCCACGGTTCGCCAGAACCTTGCGCTTGCCCATGCGCTTGCCGGTGACTGGAGCCAGGCGCGCACCATTGCCGCGCAGGACGTTCCCGCCGGCCAGCTCGACGCCCGCATCCAGCAGTGGATGCAACTCGCGAAGCCCGCCCATGCGTCGGATCAGGTCGCTGCGCTCGTCGGAGTGTCGCCCGCCGCGGTCGATGCCGGCCAGCCGGTCCAGCTCGCCCTGAACAAGGGTCCGAACCAGCAGGCCCAGGCGGTTCCGGCCGCGCAGCCGCAAGCGCAGGTTATGGTCGAAGCGGTCGTGCCGGCTCCTGCGCCAGCCCCGGTTCCGGTCGAACCTGCGGTCGTTGCCGCGGCGGTTCCGCCGGCCCCGCCGCCAGCGCGTCCGACGATCGCGACCATGGCCGCAAATGCTTATACCGGGGCCAAGGCGGCCATCGCTTCGGTCCTCCCGCACAGCCAGGCTCCTGCGCCCAAGCCTGCGAAGCCGCGCTTCACTGCGGCGGTCCAGCGGGCCACGGCCGTCCGCCGC
>JAEKKO010000307.1 GCA_019510335.1 Novosphingobium sp.
AAGTGCTTGATCGAAAGGGCGAGGCGCAGTGGTTGCAGCCGAGACCGGTTCTCGCCATGAAGCGAGCCCATGAGACTAAGCCCTGCGGTCGCGCCGTTCCTGCTTGCCATTTCCGTGCCCACGCCGCTCACGGCGCAGCCGCAGGAGCGCTCCGCGCCTGCCGCCGTGCCGGTCGTTCATGCCCTCTCCGATGCGGTCGACACGCCCTATCCCGGCGGCACGATCGGTCTCGCGATCGACGCCTCCGACACCGCCCGCGGCGATTACCGCGTGACCGAGACGATCCCCGTCACCCCCGGCACACGCCAGCTGACGTTGCTGCTGCCCGAGTGGATCCCCGGCGATCACAAGCCGAGCGGGACGATGTCGCAGCTAGTCGACGTCCATTTCGCCGTCGACGGCAAGCCGGTCGCCTGGGACCGCGATCCGGTCGAGGTCTATGCCTTTCACCTCGACCTCCCGGCAGGGGCGCGGCAGGTGGTGGCGACGATGATCCACACCTCGCCGCTGCAAGGTTCGGAGGGGCGGGTATCGATGACCCCCGAGATGCTCAACCTCGAGTGGGACCGGATGAGCCTCTACCCGGCCGGGCACTATGTGCGGCGGATCCGGATCAAGCCGGCGGTGACGTTTCCGCAAGGATGGGACGTGTTCACCGCGCTCGACGGGCAGAGCGCCAGCGGCAACACCGTCACCTGGGCCGAGACCGATTACGAGACGCTGGTCGATTCGCCGCTCTACGCCGGGGCCAATGCCAGGCGCTGGGACCTCGGCCACGCGGTCAGCCTCGACACCGTGGCCGACAAGCCCGAACAGCTGGCGATCGCGCCCGAGCATCTCGCCACTTACCGCAACCTCGTCGACGAGGCGCTGCTCGCGTTCGGCAGCCATCATTTCGACCACTATGACTTCCTGCTCGCGCTCAGCGACAAGCTCGGCGGGATCGGGCTCGAGCACCACCGCTCGAGCGAGAACTCGATGGAGCCCAAGACCTTCACCGAGTGGAACGACTACGATTGGGACCGCAATGTTCTGCCGCACGAGTTCAGCCACAGCTGGAACGGCAAGTTCCGCCGTCCGGCCGGGCTGTGGACGCCCGATTACCGCACTCCGATGCAGGACGAGCTGCTGTGGGTCTACGAAGGCCAGACCCAGTTCTGGGGGCTGGTGCTCGCCGCCCGCTCGGGAGTGCAGACGAAGGACACCGTGCTCGGCATGCTCGCCAACTACGCCGGCGGGTTCGCTTACACGCCGGGACGGGCCTGGCGCTCGGTCGAGGACACCACCGCCGATCCGATCTTCTCGGCCCGGCGGCCCAAGCCCTATACGTCGATCGCCCGCAACGAGGACTATTACACCGAAGGAGCGCTGGTCTGGCTCGAGGCCGACCAGATCATCCGTGCCGGCACCAGCGGGCGCAAAGGGCTCGAGGACTTCGCCCGCGCCTTCTTCGGCATCCGCGACGGCGACTGGGGCGAGGTCACGTACGACTTCGACGATGTGGTGCGGACGCTGAATGCCGTCTATCCCTACGACTGGGCGGCGTTCCTCAATGCCCGGATCAACACTCCGGGCCAGCCGGTGCCGCTCGCCGGGATCGAGAAGGCCGGCTATCGGCTGGTCTGGCGGGAAACCCCCAACCCCTACGACGCCGGCCGCTACAAGCAGTCCAAGATGACCTCGCTGGCTTATTCGCTCGGCTTCAGCCTCGACAAGGACGGCAAAGTGACCGGAACGCTGTGGGACAGCCCGGCATTCAACGCCGGCATCGTCACCGGGGCGAAGATCGTCGCCGTCAACGGCACTGCCTACGACCCCGACACGGTCAAGGCGGCGATCACGGCGGCCAAGACCAGCAACCGGCCGATCGAGCTGCTGGTCCAGCGCGGCGACAGGTTCCAGACGATCCCGATCCGCTATAGCGGCGGCCTGCGCTATCCATGGCTCGAGCGGGCGGCGCCCGGCACCGCGCCGACGCCGCTCGACTGGCTGCTCTCGCCGCGCCGGACCGGCGCGCGAAGATGAGCTTCGAGGCGGAGCGGGCGGCCGGGCTGCGCATCGGCAAGCGGATCGCCCCGCCACGCTTCCTGCTGTTCCTGGTGCTGCTGCCGCTGGCGTACTGGGCTCATCGGACTTTCTTGAACTCATCGGGCTGGGCCGACTCGAT
>JAEKKO010000308.1 GCA_019510335.1 Novosphingobium sp.
ATGCCTCCTCGGCCGCGAAATAGCGCTGGAGCACCACCGCGCCGCCGGTCGAGAAGGCCGAGCCGAGCACCATCGAGACATTGCCCGACCAGAAGAAGCCATTGCCGGTCCAGGCGCGGACGGGCTCGTGCATGCCGAAGCTGCGCGGCCAGCGCCACCACTGGACGCAGAAGGCGCGCTGGGCGTGGACGATGCCCTTGGGCAGGCTGGTGGTGCCCGAGGAGAAGAACACGCCGCCGACATCGCCCGGCGTGACGGTGTCGGCGCGGGCAAGGACCAGCGCCTCGGGGATGTCCGTGCCGCGGGCGAGGAAGGCGCCCCAGCTTTCGACCGCGCCGCCGGTTGCGGGCGTTAGCGGTTCGTCGCCGCCCTCGACGCCGCCGAGCGCGACGAGGTGGCGCAGGAAGGGGTAGCGTTCCGAGGCGAGGCCGCCCGGCGCACTCTCGCCGATCGCGGGCTCCAGCCCGGCGATCATCGCGTGAAAATCCCGCTTCAGCACGTGCTGCTCGAACAGCAGCAGCGAGATTTGCGAGGCCTTTAGCAGATAGTCCATCTCGGACGCGGTCGAGAAAGTGCTGAGCGCCACCGGCACGCCGCCCGCCAGCGCCGTGCCGAACAGCGCGGCGAGGAACTCGGGGCGGTTGGTCATCAGGATGCCGACGCGCGTGTCGCGGCCGACGCCGCTCGCGATCAGCGCGCCGGCGACTTCGATCGAGCGCGCCAGCAACTCGTCGTAGCTCCACGACAGCCGGTGCTCGCCTTTTCCGAGGACCACCGCCTCGCGCGGGCCGTAACGCGCCACCACCTCGCGCAGATAGCCGCCGATGGTCTGCGCGCCCTGCCCGGGCTCATCGGCCAGCGGGGCGCCGTGGACCAGCGAAAGCGACGGATCCTGCACGCGCGAACTCCTCCCCAATGGAGCGGAGCCTAACAGCGGCCACGGAGCGAGGGAACGTGCCGGGCGCAGCAGTCACGCTGCTGCGCTGTTGCAGGCAAGACGGCGGCGGGGGCGTGTGTGCTTCGACAAGCTCAGCATGAGCGGGTCTGGGTAAGGGCTCCGCTCATCCTGAGAAATCCTGAGCATGTCGAAGGGCGAAGGATGGAGGCAAACACAACTTTCCGGGTGCAAGCCGCCGCGGTTCGTGGCTAGTCAGCGCCAAGCAGATTCGGGAGACGACGATGAAACAGGCAGTGCTGCAGACCAACAAGGGCATCGAGGCGATCGCGGTGGCGGAAGCTCCCGTGCCGCAGCCCGGGCCGGGCGAGGCGCTGGTGCGGCTGCATGCGGCGACGCTGAACTTCCGCGACCTGATCGTCGCCAAGGGCCTGTTCCCGGGCCTCGGCAAGGAGCCCGAGGTGATTCCGCTGTCCTGCGGCGCCGGCGTGGTCGAGAGTGTCGGCCCGGGCGTGACCCGCGTGAAGGCGGGTGACCGCGTCACCCCGCTGTTCGCGCTGGGCTGGCTCAGCGGCACGACCTCGACGATGGAGATGCTCGGCGGCCCGGTCGACGGGGTCGGGCGGCAATATGCCGTGTTCCCGGCCGAAAGCCTCGTCCGCAACCCCGACGAGCTCGGCGATCTCGAAGCCGCGACGCTCGCCTGCGCGGGCCTGACCGCTTGGTCGGCGCTCACCGCCATCCGGGTGACGCAGCCGGGCGAATGGATTCTGGCGCACGGCACCGGCGGCGTCTCGATCGCGGCGCTGCAGTTCGCCAAAGCGATGGGTGCGAAGGTGGCGATCACCTCATCCTCCGACGCCAAGCTCAAGCGCGCGCGGTCGCTGGGCGCCGATGTCACGATCAACTACCGGACGACGCCGAACTGGGCCGATTCCGTCCGCCAGGCGATCGGCGGCAACAAGGTCGCCAACGTAATCGACACCGTCGGCGCGACGCAGTTCGACGACAACGCCTCGCTGCTCGCCGAGGGCGGGCAGATCTCGGCGATCGGCATGCTCGGCTCGCAGTTCAGCTGGACCAAGCCCGACATCACGGCGAACATGGTGCCGATCGGCGTCGGCAACCGCGACCAGCACGAGGCCATGCTGGCCTTCATCGTCGAGCACCGGATCAAGCCGGTGGTCGACGTGGTCTATGACCTCGAGCGCATCCAGGACGCCTATCGCATGCTGGAGCAGGGCCAGTTCTTCGGCAAGGTGGCGGTGAAT
>JAEKKO010000244.1 GCA_019510335.1 Novosphingobium sp.
CCCAATGTCGCGGTGCTCAAGGTGCTGGCCGGCGAAGGCTTCGGCGCCGACGTCGTCTCGGGCGGCGAGATGGACCGGGCGCTCGCCGCCGGAATGCCGGCCGAGGGGATCGTCTTCTCCGGGGTCGGCAAGACCGATGCCGAGATGGACCGCGCGCTCGCCGTCGGCATCGGCCAGTTCAATCTCGAATCCGAGGAGGAAGGCGTCGAGCTCGCCGCGCTCGCCGCCGCCCGCGGGACCACCGCGCGCGCCGCGCTGCGGGTCAACCCCGACGTCGATGCCGGCACTCACGGCAAGATCTCGACCGGCAAGGCCGAGAACAAGTTCGGTGTGCCGTACGACCGCGCGGCGGCGATTTACGCCCGGCTGGCGGCGCTCCCGGGGCTGGAGATGCGCGGTCTCGCCGTCCACATCGGCAGTCAGCTCGCCAGCCTCGACCCGCTCGAGCACGCCTTCACCCGGATGGGCGAGCTGATGCGGGCCATCCGCGCATTGGGGCTCGCGGTCACGCATATGGACCTGGGCGGCGGAATCGGCGTGCCGTACAAGACAGGCGACGCGTTCCCTTGCCCGGCCGACTACGGCGCCATGGTCGCGCGGGTGACGCACGGCTGGGACGCGACGCTGATGTTCGAGCCGGGCCGGGTCATCGCCGGCAATGCGGGCGTGCTGATGACGCGGGTGATCCGGGTCAAGCCGGGCGCGTCGGCGCCGTTCGTGATCGTCGATGCGGCGATGAACGACCTCGCCCGCCCGGCGCTCTATGATGCCTGGCACGATTTCGTCGCGGTCGAGCCGCGCGGCGGATCGATGATCGCAAACATCGTCGGCCCGGTCTGCGAAAGCTCCGACACGTTCGCGATGGGCCGGACGATCGACGCCGTCGCCCCCGGCGACCTGGCGGTATTCCGCACCGCCGGCGCATACGGCGCGACGATGGCCAGCACCTACAACAGCCGCGCCCTCGTTCCTGAAGTGCTGGTCGATGGCGATCGTTACGCGGTCGTTGCCCAGCGCATCGACCCCGCGACGATCCTCGCCGCCGAGCGCGTGCCGGAGTGGCTCTAGGCTGGGGGGCGGGGCGCATGCACAGCCTTCCCTTGTTCCACCGCATCGCCGGCCGGCCGGTGATCGTGCTCGGCGCGGGCGAGGCGGCGGCGGCCAAGCGGCGGCTGGTCGAGCGGGCCGGCGGGATTGTCGCGAGCGAGGACGAGCCGCACGCCATGCTGGCGTTCGTGGCGATCGACGAGCGAGACGCGGCCGAAGCCGCCGCGATCCGCCTGCGTTGCGGCGGCCTGCTGGTCAACGTCGTCGATCGCCCCGAGCTGTGCGACTTCACCGCGCCGAGCGTGCTCGAGCGTGGGCCGGTGCTGGTGGCGATCGCCACCGGCGGGGCCTCGGCTGGGCTCGCCAAGGCGTTGCGGCTGCGGCTCGAGGCGCTGCTGCCGCCGGCGCTGGGCACGCTCGCCGAAGCGCTCGGCCGCGCGCGTGAGCGCTTGCGCATTCGCTGGCCCGACGCCGGCGAGCGCCGCCGCGCGCTCGACGCGGCGCTAGGGCAAGGGGGGGTCCTCGACCCGCTAGATTCCGGTAGCGCCGAGCGGGTCGAGAGCTGGCTTGCCGGCGAGCATCAAGCCGCCCCGGACGGCACCGTCGAAATCCACTTGCGTTCGCCCGACCCCGACGACCTCACCTTGCGCGAGGCACGCCTGCTCGGCGCGGCCGACCTGATCGCCCATGAAGCAGACGTGCCCCCCGCGATCCTCGCCCGCGCCCGCGCCGACGCCGCACGGCAGGAGATCGCGCGGGGGGAGGGCATCGATGGCCAGGGCCTGATTCTGCTCCTGAGAGCACCTCCCCCTACGTGGTGACGGAGCTTTAACGCCGCTCCACTTTCACCCCGCCGAAGGTCAGGCTCATCGCCGGCGAGGCGAGCATGTCGTGGGGAAAGCCCATCTCCACCGCGCTGGCCTCGTCGAGCCGCTTCAGCTGGCCTTCGTCGAACGCCACGTCGAGCGCCCCGAGATTGTCCTCGAACTGCGCCAGCGTGCGGGCGCCGACAATCGGCGAGGTCACGGCGGGGTTGAGCAGCGTCCACGCCAGCGCCACCTGGGCCGAGCTCCGCCCCAGCTCCTGCGCCACCTCGCCGACCACTTCGGCGATGTCGAGGTTGCGCTCGGACAATCGCCCGGTCGCCTGGTTGATCGCGCGACGGGTGCCGATCTCGGCGAGGTTGCCGGCGCCGACGTCGCTGCGGGCGTACTTGCCGGAGAGCACCCCTCCGCCGAGCGGCGACCACGGGATCACGCCCATGCCCATTTCGCGCGCCATCGGGATCAGCTCGCGCTCGACCGTGCGCTCGACCAGGCTGTAGCTGATCTGCAGCGCGGCGAATTGGCTCCAGCCGCGCACCTCTGCGATCGCCTGCATCCGCGAGGCTTGCCAGGCCGGCGTGTCGGACAAGCCGGCGTAGAGGATCTTGCCCTGGCGCACGAGGTCGTCGAAGGCCCGCAGCACTTCGGCGACCGGCGTGGTCGCGTCCCACATGTGCAGGTAGAGCAGGTCGATGTAGTCGGTGCCGAGCCGGCGCAAGCTGTCCTCGACCGAGCGGACCATGCTCTTGCGGTGGTTGCCACTGGCATTCGGATCGCCGGGGCGGGTGGTCAGCGTGTACTTGGTGGCGAGCACCACGCGCTCCCGGCGGTCACCGAGTAGGCGGCCGGTGATCCGCTCGGAATCGCCCATCTGGCCGTAGAAGTTGGCGGTGTCGACGAAGTTGCCGCCGCGCTCGAGGTAGCGTTCGACCATCGCCGCGGCGTCCGCCTCGCTGCTGCCCCAGCCGCCGCCGGCGCCGAACGTCATCGTCCCGAGCGACAGCGGCGAGACTCGCAGGCCGGAGCGGCCAAGCAGCCGGTAATCGTCGAGTTGCCGGGCCATCGAAGACTCCCTCAAGTGGACTTCAGGTTTGGTTCGGGTCGCCCATTTCGCGGGCGAAGCCGCCGGTCGATAGGCGGTTGAACTGCGCCGCGAGCGCCGACAGATCTTCGCTGCGGTCGCGGAAGAAACGGTCCATCGCCACCGCCAGCAGCATTCCGAAGTTGGCGAGGCCGACGAATTCGGGATCGATCCCCTCGCGGGTCAGGCCCGCCAGAACCAGCCCGCGCTCGCTGATCAGCGGCGCGACATGCTCGGAATAAAGCTTGCGGCCAAGTTCGAGGTCCGAGAACAGCGCGGCAGTGAGCAGCGGGAAGATCCGCGCCATCTCGCGCATGTGTCGCTCGGTCGAGGCTTCGGCGAGCCGCGCCAGCTCATCGGTCGAGCGCGCCGCCTCGTAGGCGAGCAGCCGCTCATGCATGCCTTTCATGGCTTCGATCAGCGGCTCGATCACCGCGGCTTCGAACAGCTTCTCCTTGGATTCGAAGTGCTGGAAAATCGTCGCCTGGTTGACCGCGGCGGCTTTGGCGATGTCGCGGGTGCGCGCGCCCTGAAAGTTGGTCCGGGCGAACACCTCTTGCGCCGCGGCGATGATCGAGCGGCGCCGCTCGGCCGCCGGCAGGTAGGCGCGGCGCGGCCGGGCCGCGGCGGCTGCGGCCGCGTCCTTCCGCTTTGTCGCACGGGCGGGGGGCTTCGCCGGGTCTGTGTTGCTCGCCATGGTAATGGCGCTAGCAAGCACCCGCACTTGCTTCAATCGGAAACAACCAACCAATTGGTTGCTTTGGCTTGACCGCAGAGGCAAGCTCCGACTCGCACCCCGCACCAGACGGGCCTGCGACCGGAGAGATCAGCCATGGCGACGCTTGCCCCACCCGCCGATGCGACGCTCGAGCGCGAAGCGGAGGCGTGGATGACCGATCCTTACGGCCACTTCGGCCACCACAACACCCGCATCCACTCGCTCCCCCGCGCGGAGGTCGAGGCGGTCCAGCTGGTCGCCATCAACAAGCGCCTCGACGAGCGCCGCGGGCAGATCAAGGTTCTGGAAAAGCTCGCCGACGCCCAAGGCATCACCTGCGTTGGCACGTTGGACGCCATCGCACCGCTGCTGATGCCGCACGACATCTACAAGTCGTATCCGGTCTCGCTGCTCGCCCGGAACAAGTTCGACCAGCTGACCACCTGGCTGTCGCGGCTGACCCGCCATGACCCGACCGGCGTCGACGTGTCGCAGTGCGTTTCGATCGATTCGTGGCTAACCAAGCTGCGCGACGAGACCCCGCTCGACGTCGCCACCTCGTCCGGCTCGACCGGAACCTGCTCGTTCTTTCCCAAGTCGAAAGCCGACTACCGTGTCTCGGTCGAGGGGCTGCGCGTGCAGCTCGCCCAGGAGTTCGGTACGGACCCGCGCCCCGGCGACATCGACGATCCGATCCATGCCATCGTCCCGCTCTATCGCGACGGCCATGCCTCGACCGGCGCGTTCCCCAAGTACATCCGCGAGGTGTTCTGCAAAGGCGACGACAGCAAGCTCCATACCGCCTTCAACTTCAAGATCAGCTCGGACCTGATGTGGCTCGCCGCGCGCCTGCGCGCCGCCGCTGCCCGCGGCGACGCCAGCAAGGTCGACGTGCCGCTCTCGCTGCTCGCCCGCCGCGAGGAGTGGGAGCAGGCCCAGCGCGAGATGCCGATCCGACAGATGGAGTTCATCACCCGCATGGTGCGGGAACTGCGCGGCGAGCGGGTGTTCGCGATGGGCACCTCGAACATGTTCTACGCCGTCGCCAAGAAGGGGCTGGAGGAAGGCGTCACCGCCTCGTTCTCGCCGGATTCGGTTCTGATGGGCGGGGGCGGCGCCAAGGGCGTGCCGCTCCCCGACGACGTTGAGGAGGTGATCTGCCGCTTCTTCGGCTTCGAGCGGATGACCTCGGGCTACGGCATGACCGAGATGAACTCGCATTCCGTCCGCTGTGAGCACGACCATTACCACATGCTGCCGTGGGTCACGGTGTTCCAGCTCGACCTTGGCAGCGGTCAGCCATTGCCCCGTTCCGGCGTCCAGACCGGCCGCGCGGCGTTCTTCGACATGACCCAGGATTCGACCTGGGGCGGCCTCGTCACCGGCGACCTCGTCACCATCGATTGGGATAACGATTGCCGCTGCGGCCGGACCTCGGTCGCGCTGCGCAAGTCCATCAGCCGGGTCAGCGACAGCCAGGGTGGTGACGACAAGATCAGCTGCGCCGCCACCCCCGCCGCCCAGGCCGAAGCGCTCGACTTTTTGACAGGGCTGTGAGGGGGATGTCGCGCGCGTCCTTCGACAAGCTCAGGATCAGCGGAACTTCGGAGAATGCCCATGCAGCTCCGGTCTTGCAGCAAACTTCCCCATACCCGCTCGTCCTGAGCCTGTCGAAGGACGCGGGCCCCGGCAGCCGCCGATAAGGACCCAAGCCATGACGATCCGCCCCATCTCCTACGCCGTCCTGCGCGGGCAGGTGATCGAGAGCGACCTCGTCGAGTTCGGCGGCCGCGGCGGCGACGTCACTTTCCTCGCGCCCGATCCGGCGATGATCGCCGATCGCCTGCCGCTCGCCAGCCCGCGACTGATGGAGGACCTGTACGAACTGACGTTCGAGCAGATCCTCGATTACCTGGGTGAGCTCGGCAGTCGGCTCGACGTGCGTCGCAACGATTACATGCACGAGGCCCGCGACCACTCGTACGCCACCGCGCCGACCACCAAGCCGATCATGGACGCCTTCTTCGAGCACATCGAGCCGATGTTCGATCGCGAGCGCATTCGCCGCATGGTCGATTTCAACATCGGCGTGCCGTACCTCGAAGGCTGGGTCGAAAAGCCGATCAACGGCAGCAAGGTGGCGATCCGCGCTTACGGCGCGCGCGCCTTGCACATCGTGGCCGGCAACGGCCCGGTGCTCGGCGCGCTGACCGTGCTGCGCGGGGCGGTGACCCGCTCCGACACGATCATCAAGGTGCCGTCGAACGACCCGTTCACCACTGGCGCGATTGCCCGGACGATGGTCGACATGGAGCCCGACCACCCGATCACCAGGCACCTCGCCGTGGCCTACTGGCGCGGCGGCGACGAGGCGCTCGAAGCCAAGCTCTACCAGCCCCACAATATCGAGAAGATCTGCGCGTGGGGCGGCTTCGCCTCGGTCAAGCACGTCACCAAGTACATCCAGCCGGGAATCGAGCTGATCAGCCTTGATCCCAAGCGTTCGGCCTCGATCGTCGGCGGCGAGGGGCTCGCCACCGACGAGCTGATCGAAGAGTGCGCCAACCGCATCGCCGTCGATGTCGGCGCCAACAACCAGACCGCCTGCGCCAACTGCCGGATGGTCTACGTGATGTGCGGCACCGACGAGGCGGGCGTCGACAAGCTCAAGCAGCTCGGCCGCCGCACTTACGAGGCGATGCTGCGCCTGCCCCAGGCGCTCAGCACCACCCCCAAGCGCTATGATCCCGACCTCAAGAGCCAGGTCGACACCCTGCGCCTGTCCGAGGACTTCTACACCGTCATTGGGGGTGAGAAGGGTGAGGGGGCGGTGATCGTCTCGCACACGCCCGATCGGGTCGAGTTCTGGGAATACCTGGCCGACCGCACGGTCAACCTGATCCCGGTCGACACCCTCGACGAAGTGCTCGAGGTGGTCGACGCCTACACCCAGACCGTCGGCATCTTCCCCGAATCGCTGCGCGAGGTCGTCCGCCACAAGGGCGCGCTGCACGGCGGGCAGCGCTTCGTCGCGCTCGGCTACGCCTTCAACGGCCCCGGCCTGGTCGGCCCGCAGGACGGCATCGAGCCCATGCGCCGGCTGGTCAAATGGATCATCTCGGAAGAGCCGCTGCCCGAGAAGAAGCCGTTCTGGGAATGCGGCGACGAGGACATCGCGCTGGTGGCATGAGCTCGGCGCGGCGCCCTCACACCAGCGCCGCCTCGATTGCGATGCGGATCGCCTCGGAGGTGTGGTGGGCGCCGATCTTTGTCAGCATGTTGGCGCGGTGGATCTCGACCGTGCGCGGGCTGATCGCCAGGCGTTCGGCGATCCGGCGGTTCGACAGTCCGGCGGCGACCCCGACGAGGACCTCGCGCTCGCGCCGGGTCAGCTTGTCGAGCTTGCGCCGGGCGAACGCCTCCCGCGCACGGGCGCTGCCGAGCGAGCGGGCCTGGTCCACGGCGCGCTCAATGGCGTCCCCGAGCTCGGCCCCGCTCAGCGGCCAGGCGAGGTAGTCGATCGCCCCATCGCGCATCGCCGCGACGACCTGGCCGATCGCCGGCCGTTCGGCGAACCCGATTACCGGCAGCCAGCTCGCCTCCGTCTTCATGTGTTCGAGCACCGCCTCGAGCGCTCCCTCGCCATCGTGAACGATCAGCAGCGCGCGCTCGGGCCAGCGGGGAAGCAGCTCGCCCGGGCTCTCGAACGGCTCGACGTGGTAGCCGGCCTCGGCGAGCTCGTGGGTGATCGTGGCGCGGCGGCGGACGTCCTCGTCGACGAGGACCAGGGGCGGGGGCAAGCTCATGGTTAACCCCTAGCAAGTTTCGCCTAGTCCGGGTGCCGAGACGCGTCCGTTTCCGTGGGGCGATAGCTCCGAAATCGAGCGAAACGGTGCGGCCGGGGGAAAGCTCCCGCCGACCGCACCGGACTGCAACGAAAACGCGTGCGGGGACCGCGTCGGACTCGCCGCGACGGCCCGCCCAGGCTGCGGGCGCCGTCCCGCTCCCGCTCGCACGGGCAGAGTCAAGACGGAGTCAATGCGAGCCTGCGGCAAACCCGTAGCAGCCCGCCTCGACGGCCGCCGTCACGGCAGGGCGTTGACGACGTCGCTGATCACCGATGTTGTGGGATCGACCACGTAGACGCGGGCGACCGCTTGCGTTCCTCGGCGGGAACGCGCGCACCTCTGGGGTGTTTGTTTACCATACCCGCGCTGCATCCCGGCCGGGAGCCCGTGCGCTTGTCTCGCTTTCGTCCTGCATGCGTCCGGTTCGCGGCGGGACCTGGAGAGAGACGATGAACAAGGCGATTGCACTGCTTGCCCTGCCGCTCGCCACGCTGACCCTGTCTGCGTGCGACACGTACGGCTACGGCGACTACGGCTACAATGGCTATGGCGGCTATGGCGGCTACGGCTACAACAGCTACCCAGGCTACTGGCTACTGGGGGACCAACGGGTTGTTCTACTTCCGCCAGAACGACCGCGACCGCTACTACCGCCAAGGTGATCGCAACCACTTCTACCGCGGCGGCCAAGCCCCTGGCACCGGCTGGCGCTCGATGAACGGCACGACGTATCCGCGCCAGGGCTACCAGATGCCGAACTATCCGGGCGCGGGCAGCAACGGCCGGACCTGGCAGCCGGGCACGTCGACCCCCCCGGGCACGACCACTACGCCGGGCACGACCTGGCAGGGCCGGACCTGGCACCGCCGCTACTGACCGCGGCTATCGCAGC
>JAEKKO010000245.1 GCA_019510335.1 Novosphingobium sp.
ACCCGGACCTCGAGAGCGGACGCGATTACGAGGCCGAGAGTTACGCCAAAGGCAGTTACGACGGCATCGACGACGAGGCCGGCAGTGAGATGCCGCCAGCTGCGGTGAGCCAGGACGAGCGGCGGATGCAAGTCCGCGCCTACAACCACTGGGCGAGCCTGCTCGGCGACCGCAACCTGCCCGCGATCGACGAGCTCGACATCACGACGCTGCCGGACTTTGCTCCGTTCAGCGTGCTGCTCGACTTCACCGGCGGAGCCGACAACCCGACGGTCCTTTATCTTGGCGCCAGGCTTGCCGAAGAGTGCGGCACGGCCGATGCGATCCGGACCTTGGCTGACGTCCCCAAGCGGTCGCTCCTTTCGCGGATCACCGATCATTACATGCAGATTCTCGCGCACCAGGCGCCGATCGGGTTCGAGGCCGAGTTCGTCAACCAACGCGAGCGCACGATCCTCTATCGCGGCATTCTGCTGCCGTTTTCGAACGCGGACGAGACGATCGATTTCATCTACGGAGTGATCAACTGGAAGGAACTCGCCGACGCCCAGACCTCGGATGAGCTGCTGCTCGAGATCGACCAAGCGCTCAGCGCTTCGCCACCTCCCGAGAGCGCGCCCGTCGGGCCGCGCGAGCCGCTGACCGAGTGGGCCGACGGTCCGGCCGATTTCGCCTCGGTGCTCGATCTGGTGTCGCCGCTCGAGACCGGTGAGGACGGCATTGCCTGGCCGGCCCCCACCTTCGGCGCGATCGACGCTAGCCTTGCTCTGGACGGTGCTGCGACGACGGACGAAATGCCTCTGGCCGATTGGCTGGCGTCGGCCCGCGAGCTCGCTCAGGCGGCCCGTGGCTCGGAAGATCGGACGCGTCAGGCGCTCTACGCCGCGATCGGGCGGGCTTACGACTTCTCGCTGGCCGCCGCCGCGGCGCCCGAGGAGTTCGACCGGCTCGTCCGCGAATCCGGGCTGACGATTCAGGTGCGGGCGCCGCTGACGCCGCTGGTCAAGCTCGTGTTCGGCGCCGATTACGACAAGACCCGTTTGACAGAATACGCCGCGGCCCTTGGGCACGCTCACCGCCTCGGCATCGCCCGCGGCGCTCTGACCGGCTTCCTTGTGCAGGCGGCCGGCGGGCTGAAGGGCGTGGTCGCCGCCGAACGGCGCCTGCGGCGGGCGGACGGCAACCCCGTCGAAGTGCGCGAAGCGCCTGCCGAAAGGCTCGCCCGCAAGCTCCGCCGGCTCGAACCTCGCCCGCTCGACGCGGTCGCGACCGTCGGCAGCGAGTTCACCGTGCTCCTCGCGCGGCGGCTCGCGAACGGCGAAGTCGTGCTGCTCGGCGAAGTCGCGGACGACATCCCGCTGCTCGAGCGCGCCGCACGCCGCCTCCTCGGCTGAGGCGCCAACACCGCGCCGGACGCCCGGCTTCAGGTTGCATTCAGCCCCAGTTTGGCTAGCCCCAGGGGAATGCGCCCGGCTCCCTTAAGCTCAATCGCCCGCCTCTTCCTGCGCCGTGCCGGCGGGGCCTTGGCGGTGCTTGCGGCAACGATGCTGGCGGTCGAACCAGCCGCCGCGCAAAGCATCCTCCGCGATGCCGAAACCGAGGCGCTATTCCACGACATGGCCGCGCCGCTGATCGCGGCAGCCGGACTCGAACCAAAGAACGTCGACATCGTCCTGGTCAACGATCCGGAGGTCAACTCATTCGTCGCCGGTGGCCAGGCGGTCTACATCAACAGCGGGCTGATCAACGAAGCGACGAGCGCACTGCAGGTCCAGGGGGTGATCGCCCACGAGCTCGGGCACATCGTCGGCGGTCACGTGATCAACGACGGCGGAGCCAAGGCGGCCGGCGGGATCAGCCTGCTGTCGCTGCTGCTTGGCGTCGGCGCGGCCATCGCCGGAGGCGGCGAGGCGGCGATGGGGATCCTCGCCGCGGGCCAGCAGGCGGCGCTCGGCAAGTATCTCGCCTTCACCCGCATGCAGGAATCGCAGGCCGACGCGGCCGGCGCGACGTTCCTGTCCAAGGCCGGCATCTCGGGCCGGGGCTCGGTCGAGTTCTTCGAGAAGCTCCAGAACATGGAGTACCGCTACGGTCAGGGCCATGGCACCGAAGAGGCGTTCTACAGCACGCACCCGCTGACCCCCGATCGCATTGCCACGCTCAAGGACACCTACGAGAAAGACCCGGCCTGGAAAAAGCCGGGCGATCCGGCGCTCGAAGCGCGATTCCAGCGGGCCAAGGCCAAGCTCTACGGCTATCTCGCCCAGCCGTCCGACACGCTGCGGGTCTATCCAATGACGATGACGGGCGTGCCGGCGCGCTATGCCCGCGCTTATGCCTGGCACAAGGACGGCTTCCTCGAAAAATCGATGGTTGAAACCGATGCGCTGCTCGCCGCCGCTCCCAACGACCCCTATTTCCTGGAGCTCAAGGGCCAGATCCTGCTCGAGGCGGGCAAGCCAGTCGATGCGCTTTCACCGCTGCGCCGCGCCACCGAGATGACCGGCAACCAGCCGCTGATCGCGACGACATTCGGCCACGCGCTGATCGCGACCGAGGACCCGATGAACTTCAAGGAGGCCGAACGGGTGCTCAAGGCGGCGGTGGCCCGGGATCGCGACAACCCGTTCGCGTGGTACAACCTTGGCGTCGTTTACGCCGCCGACGGCGACATACCCCGCGCGCGCCTCGCCAGCGCCGAGCAGCAGGTGCTCAACCAGCAGATGCGCCCGGCGCTGATGAGCGCCGAGGCCGCCGAGGCGGCATTGCCGAAAGGCTCGCCCGACTGGTTGCGGGCCCAGGACATCGCCATGCAGGCGCGGGCGGCAATTGAACGCGCCAAGAAACACAAGTAGGTCGCGCGCGACATGACCGTATCCACCGCTCGTCCGCGTGTTCCCACGCTCGTCCTCGCAGCGGCGCTGCTGCTGCTCGGCCTGCTCGTCGGATGGCTGTGGGAGGCGCATCGCGTCGCCGCCGATCCCGCGGCGCGGCTCGCCGCCTCCGACCGCGCGGCTTACGAGAAAGTCGTCCACGACTACATCCTGGCCCACCCGGAGATTCTGCCGGAGGCGATGGAAGCGCTGCATCGGCGCGAGGATGCCAAGTCGGTCGAAGGGGTGCGCGACGCGCTGTTCACGCCCTTCCCCGGCTCGGTTTTGGGCAATCCCAACGGCAAGGTCACGCTGGTCGAGTTCACCGATTTCGCCTGCACCTTCTGCAAGCGCAGCGTCGAGGACGTCGAGGCGCTGATCGCGGCCAATCCCGACCTGAAGGTGGTCGTCCGACAGTTGCCGATCCTCTCGCCGCAGAGCACCGAGGCGGCCAAGATCGGGCTCGCCGTGGCCGAGCAAGGGCACTATCCGGCCTTCCATCACGCGATGTTCGAGATCGGCAAGCCCGACCCGCAGGCGATCGCCGCGGCCGCCGCCGCCGCCGGCGCCGACCTCGATCAGGCCAAGCAGCAGGCAAGCGATCGCAAGATCGCCGCCGAGCTCGACCGAAACCTCGAGTTCGCCCGCCAACTCGGCTTCACCGGAACTCCGAGCTGGGTCGTCGGCAACCGCCTGCTGAGTGGCGCGATCGGGCAGCAGAAGCTGGCCGAAGCGATCGCCGCAGCCCGCGGTTGAGTCCCTGGCGGAGCCTCTTCGGCCGGCGCCAAAGCCTTAGCCAGGGCCGGCGAGATCGGTTAAGAGGAGGCCCCATGGCTGTCCTGCCGTTCCGCCCGACCCCATTCTTCGCCAACAAGAACAGAGCCTTCTGGCGCCTCCAGGCAGTCGGCTGGGGCGGGGCGATGCTGCTCCGGGCGATGTCGAGCATCGCCAACGGTCAGCCGCCGTCGTTCCTGGTGCTGGTGCTGATCGCCTCGATCACCGGGTTCTCGATCTCGCTGCTCCTGTCGGTGACCTACCGCCAACTGATCACGCAGCGGGCCCTGATCACCTGGGGCGTCACCGCGCTGGTCCTGCCTTTCGCGGTCGGGCTTTACGCCTTCATCGATGCCTGGGTGATCGGCCTCTATCGGACCGAGAACAGCGTCGGCTTCGCCCAGCTGTTCCTGGGGGTGTTCTATCTCGATGCGACCCTGCTCGGGGCGTGGTCGGCGCTGTACTACGCGATCAACTTCTTCCTCCAGGTCGAGGAGCAGAACGACCGCCTGATCCGGCTCGAGAACCAGGCGACTAGCGCCCAGCTGGCGATGCTCCGCTATCAGCTCAACCCGCATTTCCTGTTCAACACGCTGAACTCGATCTCGACGCTGGTGCTGCTCAAGCAGACCGAGCCGGCTAACGCGATGCTGAGCCGACTGTCTTCGTTCCTGCGCTACACCCTGGTCAACGAGCCGACCGGGCAGGTCACGGTTGCGCAGGAAGTGGAGACGCTGAAGCTCTACCTCGACATCGAGCGGATGCGCTTCGAGGAGCGGCTGCGGACGATCTTTCGGATCGACCCCGCGACCGAGCAGGCGCTGCTGCCCTCGCTGCTGCTCCAGCCACTGGTCGAGAACGCGATCAAGTACGCCGTCAGCCCGCAGGAGAGCGGCGCCGAAATCACCATCAGCACGCAACTCGTCGGGCAGAACCTTCGCATCACCGTCTCCGACACCGGACCCGGATTGCAATCCGGCGCGCTCGACAACAGGCTCTCGGGCGTGACATTCGACGGTGGGGAACCGGTGTCGACCGGGGTCGGACTTGCGAACATTCGTGACCGGCTGGCCCAGGCCTACGGCGATCGCCATCGCTTCGAGACCCGCGATCCGCCCGACGGCGGCTTTGCGGTGATCATCGAAATGCCTTATGAACGCCGTGAGGCGCCGGTCGCGATTCCAGCGCCCGCCATGCTCGCGGCACCGGCGGCAGCATGACCCTTCCCCGCGAACCCGCGCCAACGCCGCAAGGCAGGATTACCCGATGACCATCCGTACCATCATCGTCGACGACGAGAAGCTCGCTATCCAGGGGCTGCAACTGCGGCTGGAGAAATTCCCCGAGGTCGAGGTGATCGACACGTGCGCCAATGGCCGCGAGGCCATTCGCAAGATCAAGACCGAGAAACCCGATCTCGTCTTCCTCGATATCCAGATGCCCGGTTTCGACGGCTTCAGCGTCGTCAAGGGCGTCATGGAGATCGAGCCGCCGCTATTCGTCTTCGTCACTGCCTACCAGGAGCACGCGGTCCGCGCGTTCGAGGCCAACGCCGTCAACTACCTGATGAAGCCGGTCGACGAGGACCGCCTCGCCGATACGCTCGAGCGCGTTCGCACCCGGCTCACGGAGAAGCGCTCGGCCGAGGAGGCGGAAATGCTCAAGAGCGTGCTCGCCGAAGTCGCGCCCGATGCGATGGAGGCGATGCCCGACGAGGGCGACGCGGCCGCCGGACGGTTCGAGAGGATGATCAACATCAAGGACCGCGGCCAGATTTTTCGGGTCGAGGTCGATTCGATCGAACGGATTGAAGCCGCCGGCGACTACATGTGCATCTACACCGCCGACAACTCGCTGATCCTGCGCGAGACGATGAAGGACCTCGAGCGCCGGCTCGACCCGCGCGTGTTCCAGCGCGTTCACCGTTCGTGGATCGTCAACCTCAACCAGGTCCGCCAGGTCAAGCCGCACACCAACGGCGAATGCTTCCTGGTGCTGGAATCGGGCGCCGACGTGAAGGTCAGCCGGTCGTACCGCGACGTGGTGGCGCGGTTCGTCCACTGAGGCGAACAGCTCCGCTCGCCGTTTGGGAGCGGAGCTCACTAGGGCGCCCTCTCGGCGGCACCCGGCCCTCGACACGGCCGAGCCCGCTTGTAAGACGTTGGCGATGACCGCCGCCTTCGCCCTCCCCGGCTTCGACCTCGACCGGTTCGTGCGCGAGACTCTTGCCGAAGACCTCGGCGAATGTTTCCCCGACGGCGGCCATGACGTCACTAGCGAGAGCGTGATCCCCGCTGGCGCGCGGTTTTCCGGCGTGATGGACACGCGCGAGGCGATCGTCGTTGCCGGGCTGCCGCTGGCCGAGGCGTTCTTCCGTGCGCTCGATCCCGGCGCCGAGATCGCGCCGCTGGTTGACGATGGGGCGCGAGTCGCGGCCGGGGGCGAGCTGCTGCGCGTGTCGGGACAGGCCCGCGCGTTGCTCACCGCGGAGCGCAGCGCGCTCAACATCATCCAGCACTTGTCGGGGATCGCCACGCTGACCCGCCGCTATGTCGATGCGATGGGCGAGACCACGGCCCGGCTGCTCGACACCCGCAAGACCATTCCCGGGCTGCGGGTGCTGGAGAAATACGCGGTGCGAATGGGCGGCGGGCACAATCACCGGATGGGCCTGTGGGACGCGGCCATGATCAAGGACAACCACGTCGCAGTGGCCGGCGGAGTCGGCGAGGCCGTGCGCCGCGCCAGGGCCGCGGGGGTCGCTCGGATCATCTGCGAGGTCGACCGGCTCGACCAAATCGAGCCGGCGCTCGCCGCCGGCGCGACGCACCTGCTGCTCGACAACATGGACCCGGCGTTGTTGCGCGAAGCCGTAGCCAAAGTAGCCGGCCGGGCCGAGACCGAAGCCTCGGGCGGGGTCACGCTCGAGACCATCGCCGCGATTGCCGCCAGCGGGGTCGATTACGTCTCGGTCGGCCGCCTGACCCAGAGCGCGCCGGCAGTGGACATCGGCCTCGATTTCGCGCTGCTGTGAACCCGCGCGGCTTGGCGCTCGCGCTGCTGGCGCTGCCCTCGCCCGCGCTTGCCCAGGCCTACCAGTGCACGCCGCCGGCGCGGATCGGCCCGATCGCACCCGTCGCCCCCGACGGGCCGCCGCGGCGCGTGGCGATCGGCGGCTACACGCTCGCGCTGAGCTGGTCGCCCGAGTACTGCCGCGGCGAGCAGGCGAAGCGCGAGCCGATGCAGTGCGGCGGCGCCAGCGGGCGGTTTGGGTTCGTCGTCCACGGCTTATGGCCGGAAGCCCAGGTCGGCCCGCCGCCGCAGTGGTGCGGGGGTGCGGCGATCGCGCCGGAGCTGCTCCGGCGAAACCTCTGCATGACGCCGGTGCCGTGGCTGATCGCCCACGAATGGGCCAAGCACGGCAGCTGCATGGCCCGCTCGCCCGAGGGGTACGAGAAAGCCAGCGCGATCCTCTGGCGGTCGCTCGCAATGCCCGATGCCGACCTGCTGTCGCGCAAGGACGGGCTGACCGTGGGCGCATTGCGCCAGACGTTCGTCATCGCCAACCCGGAGTGGCGGGCGGACGAGGTCGGGGTGCTCGTCAGCCCACGGGGATGGCTGCAGGAGCTGCGGCTGTGCTACTCGCGCCGCTATCTGCCGGTGCGCTGCCCGGCCGAGCGGTTCGGCCCGGCGGACGCGACACCGCTCAAGATCTGGCGCGGCCTGTAGTCTCAGCGCCGCTTGCGGAAGAACGCGCGCAGCTGTTCGGCGGCTTCGGCCTCGCCGATGCCGGGATAGACGTCCGGGCGGTGCAGGCACTGCGGCTGGTCGAACACCCGGGCGCCGTGCTCGACGGCGCCGCCCTTGGGATCGGGCGCGCCGTAGTAGAGCCGCTCGATCCGCGCGTGGGCGATCGCGCCGGCGCACATCGCGCAAGGCTCGAGCGTGACCCACAGCTCGCAGCCGCTCAGCCGCTCACTCCCGAGCGCCAGGGCGGCGGCGCGGATCGCCAGGATCTCGGCATGCGCCGTGGGATCGGCGAGCGAGCGCGGGGCGTTGTGCGCCGCGGCGACTACGGCGCCATCCTTGACCACCACCGCGCCGATCGGCACTTCGCCGAGCGCCGCTGCGCGCGCGGCTTCGGCGAGCGCCTGGGCCATCGGTTGGGGCAGCGGCCAGCGGGTCATCGCGCGCCGGGCTAGCCCGCGGCGGGGCGCCGCGCAACTTGACCGCGGCGGGCGATCTCGCTATGCGCGCGCCTTCCCCGGCAACGGCACCCAATTTCGAGCGAGCAAAACCATGTCCCGCATCTGCGAACTGACCGGCAAGGGCCGCCAGATCGGCCACAACGTCAGCCACGCCAACAACAAGACCAAGCGCGTGTTCCTGCCCAACCTGCAGAACGTCACGCTGATGTCCGAAGGCCTCGACCGCAGCTTCAAGTTCCGCGTCTCGGCCGGCCCATGGGCTGCGCTCGGTGGAGCACGTCGGCGGCCTCGACAACTGGCTGCGCAAGACGTCTGACACAAAGCTTTCGCCGCGCGCGCTGAAGGTCAAGCGCGAGCTCGGCAAGCAGCAGTCCGCCGCCTGATCTGAAGACGCGGCGCTGAACAAAAGGGGCGCGCGAGCAATCGCGCGCCCTTTTTGTTTGGGACTCACGCGAAGACGCCTCTTCGCTTCCTCGCGTGAGAATGAAAGAAAAGGGGCGGCCCTTGCGGACCGCCCCAGGTCGGCGGAAGTCGCCTTCCGCTTAGAACTTGGCCCTGACGCCCGCGTAGAGCATCCGCCCATAGAGATCGTAGGTATCGGCCACCGTGTTGGTGCCCGGCCACTGGCTGTTGCCGCTGACGATCAGCGGGGGTTGCTTGTCGAAAAGGTTGTTCACGCCCAAGTAGAACTCGAACTTTTGCGCGGCATCAAGCGTGATTTTCGCCTGTATGTCGTGATACCAGTATGCGGGGATGTTGTAAGCACCGCTGCTCGCGGTGACCGGTCCCATGTATCGCAGATTGTACGCCAGGGAAAACGGGCCGGTCGCCAGGTTGGCGTTGAACGTGAACTGGTCCTTGAAGCCGGTGCCGAGCTGACTGCCGGCATACTGGTCGGCGGTTCCCAATTCGTTGGTGATCGGCCCGCCGACAAAGGGCGTCTGCTGCTGCTTGAACTTATGGTTGTAGAACAATGATAACGCAATCCGGTCGTGCGGTCCAAAGATCCTCGGACGAAACGAATAATGGGCTTGAACGTCGAGCCCGGCGACTTGGTAGGATGCCGCATTGAGCGAAATTGCATCGACCCGCTTGATAAAGCCGTTCGCGTCTCGGGTAATCACGCTGCAGAACTGCGGGTTGTTCGTCTTGAAGCACTGATCGACCGACGTCTGCTGATCGACCGAGGCGATCGCATTCAGCACCTTGATGTTGTAGTAGTCGACCGAAAGGTCGAAGCCCCGCAGGAACGACGGCTGGAACGTGCCGCCCGCGGTGAACGTCTTGGTCGCTTCAGCACTCAGGTTGGGGTTGCCGCCGAGGAAACCGAAGGCGCTTTGGACCTGCGAGAGCGTGTAGGCGAAGTACGGGTTCGTCTTGAGGTAATTCGCTATGCCGGGGATCGCGGCGCAGCCGGCGGGCAGCGTAGCCAGCGCGGGCTTGCCCCCAACTGGAATGTCGCCGTTGCCTTGGTTCTGGTCGCAAGGGTCGATCACCTGGATTGCGGTCAGGCTCTGTTGCGCGAAGAGTTCGTTGATGTTCGGCGCGCGCACCGCACGGGCGTACATCGCCCGGAACCGAAGGTCCCGAACTGGCGCCCAGACGCCGCCGAATTTGTACGACCAGACCCCGCCGACGGTTGAATAGTCGGCGTAGCGCGCGGCGCCTTCCAGCGTCAGCTCATGGAAGAAAGGCGTATCCTTGAGGATCGGAATATTGATTTCGGCGTATGCCTCCTTCGAATGGTAGCTGCCGACGGTGTTGGTCGCCTGCTGCGCCGAACTGATCCCGGCGACGGTGAACGGATCATAGTTCTCCCGCGCTTCTTCGCGATGATATTC
>JAEKKO010000269.1 GCA_019510335.1 Novosphingobium sp.
TCGAACTGGGAGTGGTTTGGGCGTGGCGCTAGAGCATCTGTTTCAGGGCAGCGCACTGAACGCGGTCGATGCGAAGGGCCGCGTGTCCATTCCCGCGTTCCTGCGCGGCGTCATCGAGCGCCGCGGGGACGCCCGCACCATCGTCCTTGCCAAGCACGAGGCCTTCCCCTGCCTCAGTGCCTACGACCCCGCTTATGCGGCGCTGAAGCATGCCAAGCTCGAGCGTCTGCTTGAGAAGGAAGAAACCAGTCCCGACGCGCAGCTCGAATATCAGCAGCGCAATCTCATGGCCTTCGCTGCCACCGAGGAAGTGCCCTACGACAGCTCCGGCCGTATCCTGTTCCCGCCGATGATGCGCCGCAAGGGGCAGATCGGCGACCTCGCCTTGTTCCTCGGCACCGGCGAGACGTTTCAGATCTGGAACCCCGATTCGCTCCTCAAGGATCCGCGCATCCCCGAGGACCTCAAGGACATCGCCCGTTTCCGCCTCGAAGAAAGAGGCGCGTCATGACCAGCACCGGCCCGCGTATTGCCCCACATGTGCCGGTGCTGGTCGGTGACGTCATCGCCGCGCTGCAGCTAAGCGGCGGCGAGACGGTCGTGGACGGCACATTCGGAGCAGGCGGCTATACGCGCGCCATGCTCTCGGCGGGGGCGGGACGGGTGATCGGTTTCGATCGCGACCCCGACGCGATCGAGGCGGGTCGGTCGCTCGTCCCGGACCCGCGGCTGACTTTGATCGAAGAGCGCTTCAGCCAGATGGATCGCGCCTTGGCCGAGCGCGGAATTGGCCTTGTCGACGCGATCGCCCTCGATATCGGCGTCAGCTCGATGCAACTTGACCGTGCCGAGCGCGGCTTTTCGTTCCAGGCGGACGGCCCGCTCGACATGCGGATGAGCCGGTCGGGCATGACCGCCGCGGAGTTCCTGAATTCGGCCGAGGAGGCCGAGATCGCCCGGGTCCTGCGCGACTATGGGGAGGAGCCGCGCGCCCGGGCGATCGCCCGCGCCATCGTTGCCGCCCGGCCCGTGGAACGCACCGCCGCGCTGGCCACGATCGTCCGCCGCGCCGCCGGCTTCCGCCCGGGGCAGAAGAGCGACCCGGCGACGCGGACCTTCCAGGCGATCCGCATCCATTTAAACGCGGAGCTGGACGAGCTCGAACAGGGTTTGGCTGCGGCTGAACGTGCGCTGCGCCCCGGCGGACGTCTGGCCGTGGTCACCTTCCACAGCCTCGAGGACCGGATCGTCAAGCGCTTCTTCCGCGAGCGTAGCGGCGGAACGCCCGCCGGCTCGCGCCATCGCCCTGCGGTCGTCGACCCAACCGAACCGACTTTCGAACGTGTCGCCAAGCCGATCAGCCCGAGCGAGCGCGAGCTGGCGACGAACCCGCGCGCCCGCTCCGCGCGCCTTCGCTCCGCCGTCCGCACGTCCGCTCCAGCCCGCAAGGAACGCCTGCAATGAGTAGCCGCAGCTTCCGCTCTCTCTTCATGGTCGCCAGCTGCGCCGGAGCGGCGCTCGGCTGTTATCTCGTTTCGCTCCGTGTCGCGTCCGAGCGTGCTCAGCTTGAAGATGTCGAAACCAGGATAGTTCTCGCCCAGCGCGACATGCGCGTGCTGCAGACCGAAATCGGTACGCGCGGCCGCCTGTCCCAGCTCGAGCGCTGGAACGCGGGCGCCTTCGCACTGTCGGCGCCGGCGGCGGACCAGTTCCTGAAAGGCAGCTTTGAATTGGCGCGGCTTGCCCAACCTGAGCGCAAGGTCGACTTCCAGGCGCCGGTGGTGCTCGCCTCCGCGCCGGTTCCTGAGCCGGCGAAGCCGCTCGCCCGCGAGCCGCAGGCGGACGAGTCCGGTGCGGCCACGTCAGTGGCTCCCAACGCACTGCTTCATCAAGCAAGTTTGAAAACAGAGATGCGCGAGGTCCCGGCGCGGACGGTCGTCACATTGCCCCAGACGATCGCCAAATCCACGGACAAACCGGCAAATGCGGCTAAGCCGGCGCCAAAGAAGTCCGTGGCGAAGCCGGGCCTCGCGGCCGCCCAATCGACGGCGGGAAAGCCAGCCGCCAAGGAGGTTGCGACCGCTCCGAAATCGGTCGCCAAGAAATCGGTGGATAAGCCGGCGGTGGCGTCAGCCAGGCCGG
>JAEKKO010000270.1 GCA_019510335.1 Novosphingobium sp.
GACAGTCGCGGCTTCTTCCAGAGCGCCTTCTGGATCCGCGACCAGATGCCGCGATCGCTGTCATGGGACACCGTCGCCAAGATCCGCGCGCGCTGGACCAGGCCGTTCTTCGTCAAGGGCATCCTCAACCTCGACGACGTGCGCCTGGCGATCGATGCCGGGGTCGACGGGATCATGCTGGGCAGCCACGGCGGGCGCCAGATCGACTGGGCGATCTCCGCGCTCGACATGCTCCAGCAGGCCAAGCGCATCGCCGCCGGCCGGATCGCCGTGTACATGTCCGGCGGCATCCGCCGCGGCACCGACTTGCTCAAGGCCTGGGCGCTCGGCGCCGACGCGGTGCTGACCGGCCGGGCGACGCTCTACGGCCTCTGCGCCGGCGGCACCGCGGGCGTGGTTCGGGCGCTGGAGATTCTCAAGGACGAGGCGATGAACGAGCTCGGCCAGCTCGGGGTGCGCTCGCTAGATGCGCTCGGGCCCGAGGTCCTGGTCCGGCGGAGCGCCCTGCCCCTGCCGGATCGGGCGGACCGGTAGAACCTGTTCAAGTCAGCTGGCAAGCACCTGACGATCGGCTCTGGACGAGCGGCCGGGCGAGGCTAATCTGCCGCAAAAGAGCACGCGGGAGACGAACGATGTGCGACGATTTCACCGCCGAAGCGGAACAGCGGGAGCTCAAGGCGCGGGGGCTGAGCCGGCGCGAGTTCGCGGCGGCCACGGCGGCGACGGCGATCGTCGGCTGTGCCTCTGGCGCGAGCTCGCAGGCCTCGGCGCAAGCCTCGTACCCGGGGCTCACCGAAACCATCGTCACGATCCCGACCGCCGACGGCAAGGCCGATGCGTTCTTCGTCCACCCGGCGAGCGGCCGCCATCCCGGGATCGTCCTATGGCCCGACATCGGCGGGCTGCGCGATGCGTTCAAGACGATGGGCCGCCGCCTCGCGCACGACGGCTACGCCGTACTGGTGGTCAACCAGTACTACCGGAACAGCCCGGCGCCGGTGCTCAACAGTTTTGCCGAGTGGCGCACGCCCGAGGGCCAGACCAAGCTCAAGCCGATGATCGCGGCGATCAATCCGCCAGCGACCACCCGCGATGCGGCGGCCTTCGTCGGGTTCCTCGATCGCCAGCCCGCCGTCGACACCCGGCGCAAGATCGGCACCAACGGCTACTGCATGGGCGGGCCGTACACCGTCCGCACCGCCGCTGCCGTGCCCGACCGGGTCGGCGCCGCGGCCTCGCTGCACGGCGCAAACCTGGTCGGCCCCGATCCCGACAGCCCGGCTCATCTGCTCGCCCGGACCAAGGCATCGTACTTGTTCGCGATCGGCCGCAACGACGATGCGCGCGCGCCCGGGGACAAGGACGCACTGCGCGCCGCCGCTGCCGCGGCCGGACGCCCGGCCGAGATCGAGGTCTACCCGGCCGACCACGGCTGGTGCGTCATCGACACGCCGATGTACGACAAGGCCGCGGCCGAGAAGGCCTGGAGCAGGATGCTCGCGCTGTTTGCGAAGTTGTAGCCGCAGTCGGTGCGACATTCGCGTGATTGCGTGACTGCGTGGTGAATGGCCCAGTCCGCGTCTAACGGGTCTCAGCGCGACCGTTTCGCTGTTCTACCCTGCTTTATCGCGAAAACCATGGTCCTGGAGCTACGGCTGACGCCCAAACTCGCGCCCGAACGCCTGGAATCCGCCATTCCTGAGCCCGCCCTAGGCTCCCGAAAATCAGGGACCCCGACAGCAAAAACAGGGATCGAATGTGCAGCAACAGCGACGTATCCGCGCAAATGAGCGATCGAGCGTGCCCGAACACTAGTATTGCGGCGAGTTGCGATCGTGCTCCTGCCGTGCTGCGTAATAAAGCTGGGCACGTACGCGCGTTGCAAGTCGCAACGGCCGTTGCAGTACGGCCGTACCGACGCGCCTATGCTGTGGATAATTTTCCGCAGCGCGCTTGAATTCCTCTGCAGTCGCTGAGACACATGCCCTCACCTGAGACGTACATGTGCTCCGCGGCCTTGAGCCGAAGATAGCACCGGCGGCACGGGCAGATCGCGCGGAGATGGCTTCGTGCGAACGCCCGAAAAGGTCGTCACCGCAGGCATGAGCCGGCGGGGGCTCACCCTCCACAGCAAT
>JAEKKO010000271.1 GCA_019510335.1 Novosphingobium sp.
GATGGTTCGGTCAGCAAAAACCAAGGAATCCGCGTACTTATCGAGGGTGGATCGCGCGTCGTGTTCCGCCTGTCGGGCACCGGAACCGAGGGCGCGACGCTTCGCGTCTATCTCGAGCGTTACGAACCCGCGGACGGCAAGCTCGACGAACCCGTCGCGGACATGCTGGCCGATCTGATCACGGCGGCCGAGGCTGTCGCCGGCATCGCCCGCCACACCGGCCGCACTGCGCCCGACGTGATCACGTGACTGCGCCGCTCGGCGCCAATGTAGAGGCCGGCGTCACGCGCTTCGCCGTCCGCTCGCCGCTGGCGCGGGCGGTTTCGCTCTGCCTCTTCGCGGGCGGCGCCGAGCGGCGCGTCGCGATGGAGCAGCAGGGCGGCATCTGGACCGCCGAGGTTCCGGGCGATCTCACCGGCGCGCATTACGGCTACCGCGCCGACGGCGAATGGGCGCCCGAGTGCGGGCTCTGGTTCGATCCCGCCAAGCTGCTGGTCGATCCCTACGCCGTCGAACTCGACCGCCGCTTCGTCTTCGACCGGCGCCTTTCCGTGCTCGGCGAGGACACCGCGGCGCTGGTCCCCAAGGCCATCGTCCCCGGCGCGCTTCCCATAGTTCCGTCGGAGCCGCCCCGTTTCACCCCCGGCGGCCTGATCTACGAGCTCAACGTCCGCGCCTTCACAATCCTCCACCCCGATGTGCCCCAAGCCCAGCGCGGCACGATTGCGGCGCTGGCGCACCCGGCGGTGATCGCCCATTTCAAGAAGCTGCACGTCAGCGCGATCGAGCTGATGCCGATCGTCGCCTGGATCGACGAGCGCCACCTCGCCCCGCTCGGGCTGACCAATGCCTGGGGCTACAATCCCGTGGCGATGATGGCGCTCGATCCCGGTCTCGCGCCGGGCGGCCTGGCCGAGCTGCGCGAGACCGTGGCCAGGCTCCACGCCGAAGACATCGGCGTTATTGTCGACATCGTCCTCAACCATTCGGGTGAGAGCGACGTACTCGGCCCGGTGCTCTCGCTGCGCGGGCTCGACGATGCCGCTTACGCCAAGGAGCCGGACGGCAGCCTGATCAACGACAGTGGCACCGGCAATACGCTCGACTTCGCCAATCCCGCCGTGCGCCGGCTCGCCGTGGACGCGCTGCGCCATTTCGTCCGCCATGCCGGCATCGACGGCTTCCGCTTCGATCTTGCCCCGATCCTCGCGCGCGGGCCCGGCTTCGCTGCCGACGCCCCGATATTCGCCGAGATCGCCGCCGATCCCTGGCTTGCCGACCGGGTCCTGATCGCCGAGCCGTGGGACTGCGGACCGGGCGGCTACCAGCTGGGCAATTTCCCGGCGAACTGGCTCGAATGGAACGACCGCTACCGCGACGATGTCCGCCGCTTCTGGCGCGGCGATGCCGGCGTTGGCGTACTCGCGACGCGGATCGCCGGCTCAGCCGACGTGTTCGGCGAGCGATCCTGCCGGAGCGTCAACTTCCTCGCCGCGCACGACGGCTTCACCCTGGCCGACACCGTCTCCTACGAAGAACGGCACAATTGGGCCAACGGCGAGCAGAACCGCGACGGTCACGGCGAGAACTTCTCATGGAACAACGGCGAGGAAGGGCTGAGCGTCGACCCGCAAGTCAATGCTCGCCGCACTGCTGATCTGCGCGCGCTGCTTGGCACGCTGTTCGCCTCGACGGGCACGATAATGCTCACCGCCGGCGACGAATTCGGCCGCACGCAGAAGGGCAACAACAACGCCTATGCCCAGGACAATGCCTTGTCCTGGGTCGATTGGCAGGCGCGCGACCTGGAGCTGGAACAGTTCGTCGCGGGCCTGGCGGCCTGGCGAGCGGCGCGGGCTGGTTGGTTCTGTCAATTCCCCACGAGCGGCGAATGGCTGACAGGCGACGGCCACCTCATGACCCCGAACGACTGGGAAAGCCCCACGACACAAAGTCTCGTCTATAGCTCCAACGATCCCGATGCAGCCTATCGTGCGGAAATCAATCGCATTTCCCGCAGCGTCAAGCTGTCCGGGACATCTGGTGGAAAAGTCTAAGTAATCTGTTGAACTCCGCCCCGGAAATCGTCACTCTCCAAGTAATAACATAACGCACCCACGGGTGCAGACGGAGGG
>JAEKKO010000272.1 GCA_019510335.1 Novosphingobium sp.
GCCGAGTTCGTCGGCCAGGCGGCGGCGAAGGATAATTTGCAGGTGTTCATCGAGTCGGCGAAGTCGCGGCGCGAGGCGATGGACCACGTGCTGTTCTTCGGGCCGCCGGGGCTCGGCAAGACCACCCTTGCGCAGATTGTCGCGCGCGAGCTGGGGGTCGGTTTTCGCGCCACCAGCGGGCCGGTGATCGCCAAGGCCGGCGACCTCGCCGCGCTGCTGACCAACCTCGAGCCCGGCGACGTGCTGTTCATCGACGAGATCCACCGGCTCAATCCCGTGGTCGAGGAAGTGCTCTACCCGGCCATGGAGGACCGCGCGCTCGATCTGATCATCGGCGAAGGGCCATCGGCCCGCTCGGTGCGGATCGACCTGCCGCCGTTCACGCTGATCGGCGCGACCACCCGCCAGGGGCTGCTGACGACGCCGCTGCGCGATCGCTTCGGGATTCCGGTGCGGCTCAATTTCTACACCGTGGCCGAGCTCGAAGCCGTCGTCCGCCGCGGCGCGGCGCTGCTCGGGGTGGGGATGGACGAGGGCGGCGCGCGCGAGATCGCCCGCCGCGCCCGTGGCACCCCGCGCGTCGCCGGGCGGCTGATGCGGCGGGTGCGCGACTTCGCCCACGTCGCCGGCGACGGGGTGGTGACCCGCGCAATCGCCGATGCCGCGCTGACCCGGCTCGAGGTCGACGGGCTCGGCCTCGACGCCATGGACCGGCGCTACCTGCGGATGATCGCCGAGATCTACAAGGGCGGCCCAGTCGGGGTCGAGACGCTTGCGGCGGGCCTCTCCGAGCCGCGCGACACGATCGAGGAAGTGATCGAACCGTTCCTGATCCAGCTCGGCCTGGTCGCCCGCACCGCTCGGGGGCGCTGCCTCAACGACCGCGGCTGGCAGCACATCGAGATGGCCCCGCCGAGCGGCAGCCAGGTCGGGCTATTCGACCAGGAAGAATAGCCGCTCGACCGGCTCACCGAGCGCGGCGGCGAGCTTCAGCGCGATCACCGTCGAGGGCACGAACACGCCGTTCTCGACCGTGTTGACGGTCTTGCGGCTGACCCCGATCGCCGCGGCGAGCTGGGCCTGGGTGAGGCCTTTGGCCTCGCGCGCCTCGCGCAAGCGGTTGCCGAGCGCCTCAGCCAAGCGCGCGCCGCTCGAGCGCGGCGAACCGTAGCAAGGCCGCGCCCATGCCGACCGAGAGGATCAGGTGGATCGCGGTCCGCGCCGGCAGCGGCTCGAACAAGTCGAGCACGAACAGCAGCATCGCGGTGACCATCGCCAGCACGAAGCCGAGCGACAGCGCGCGGGCGCGGTTGGCGCGGGTGATCTCGTCCTCCATCAACGCGCGCACGGCCCGCGGCTTGAGCCAGAACCCACCGGTCACGAGCGCCGCCAGGATCACTGCGGCGAGCACCAGCCAGCTGGCGGCGTGGACGTAACTGACCGTGCGATGATGGTTGGCGCTGTCGCTGAAGAAGGTCGCCTGCTGGGTGATGAAGATCACCGCCAGCGGCACAATCATCCGCGCGCGGCGACGGCTCAGGCGGTCGGCGAGGTCGGCATCGGACAGGCTGGCGGGCACCGGAGTTCCCCTCTCGTGTAACGGAAGGGTTACATGTAACCTTCATGTTACGTCGGGTCAATCGGCCCGGTGCCGGTTATCGGTTGGCGCGCGGTCGGTTCCATATCGGGACATGTCGCCCCTGCGGCGGAGAAATCTTGGAAAATGTCGCTCTTGGGGTGAGCGAAAGAGGGTTAATCCGATTGTCGCCACCCCGGCACTCTGCGTTTCTTTGGCCACTGGAGCAGGTCGGCACTCCCCGCCGCTCGGCTCCGCCCCTCGGGGAAACTAGAGAGCGACGCTAATGTCGGTTCGGATGGCCATAGCCAAATTGTCCTGCTGCCTCGCCAGCAGTGCGCTGATCGGCGGCGGCGCGGTCCACGTCGCGGAGAAGCCCGCAGCTGGCAAGCCGCAGTACGTCAAGCTGATCAAGACGCCGCACGTCCGCCGCCACGTCATCCATCGCCACATTCCCAAGCCGAAAATCCGCCGCATCCGGCGGATCATCAAGACGACCACGCGCTGCTGCGCGCCGGCCGAGCAGATGGCGCTGATCCCCTACATGCCGCCCCCGC
>JAEKKO010000273.1 GCA_019510335.1 Novosphingobium sp.
TTCGGCGCGGCGATGGCGGCGCTGGCGACGCTGCGCGCGCCGATCGACGCCTTTTTCGACAAGGTCACCGTTAATGATCCCGATCCGGTCAAACGCGAAGCCCGCCTGGCGCTGCTCGCCCGCTTCCGCGACGCAGTCCACCAGGTCGCGGACTTCTCGCGGATCGAGGGGCCCTGATCGAGTGAGGCGATCAGTCGGCCGGGGTTGATCGGCGGAATTTTCGAAACGGCGTTACTTTCGGTACTTTCGGGGGCCACCTTCGCATGCATCCCAGCGTCTATACCTTCGGCGGCGGCGCCGCTCATGACGATCCCCGCACCCGAGACAAGGCGGTCGTCGGCGGCAAGGGCGCCAACCTCGCCGAGATGGCCGGGATCGGCCTGCCGGTCCCGCCGGGGTTCACCATCACCACCGAGGAATGCGTGCGCTATCTGGCCCATGGCGCCGACTTCTCACCCGAGCTGCGGGCTGAAGTGGCCAAGGCGCTGGGGCATATCGAAGCCGCGGTCGGCAAGCGCTTCGGCGATGCCGCCGACCCGCTGCTGGTCTCGGTCCGCTCGGGCGCCCGCGTGTCGATGCCGGGGATGATGGACACCGTCCTCAACCTCGGGCTCAACGACGCCACGGTGCAGGGCCTGGCCGCGACTTCGGGAGACGCGCGCTTCGCCTGGGACAGCTACCGCCGGTTCATCCAGATGTACTCCGACGTGGTCCTCGGCCTCGATCACCGCCAGTTCGAGGACGCGCTGGAGATCGTCAAGGAAGACAATGGCTTCTACGCCGATGTCGAGCTCGGAGCCGAGCATTGGCAGGCGCTCGTCGGCGAGTACAAGGCGATCGTCGAAGCCGAGCTCGGCGCCCCGTTCCCACAGGACGTCCACGCCCAGTTGTGGGGCGCGATCGCCGCGGTGTTCGACAGCTGGGATTCCGACCGCGCCAAGGTCTACCGCCGGCTCAACGCCATTCCCGGCGACTGGGGCACGGCGGTAAACGTGCAGGCGATGGTCTTCGGGAACATGGGCGACACTTCGGCGACCGGCGTCGCCTTCACCCGCGATCCGGCGACCGGCGAGAAGGCCTACTACGGCGAGTGGCTGGTCAATGCCCAGGGCGAGGACGTCGTTGCCGGGATCCGCACCCCGCAGTACCTGACCCGTGCCGCGCGCGAGCGCGCCGGGGCCAAGCCGGCGAGCATGGAAGAGGCGATGCCCGAGGCCTACGGCGAGCTCGCGCGGGTGTTCGAGCTGCTCGAGCGCCACTACCGCGACATGCAGGACATCGAGTTCACGGTCGAGCGCGGCAAGCTGTGGATGCTGCAGACCCGCAGCGGCAAGCGCACCGCCAAGGCGGCGCTGAAGATGGCGGTCGACATGGTCGGCGAAAGCCTGATCGACGAGCGCGAGGCGATCCTGCGGATCGATCCGATGGCGCTCGATCAGCTGCTGCATCCGACGCTCGACCCTACGGGCAACCGCGACGTGCTGGTGCGCGGATTGCCGGCCTCGCCCGGCGCGGCCTCGGGAGCGATCGTGCTCGACGCCGACACCGCCGAACGCCGCGCCGGACGGGGCGAGGCGGTGATCCTCGTCCGGGTTGAGACTTCGCCTGAAGACATCCACGGAATGCACGCGGCCAAAGGCATTCTCACCGCCCGCGGCGGGATGACCAGCCACGCCGCGGTGGTCGCCCGCGGGATGGGGCGGCCGTGCGTCTCGGGCGCTTCGGGCGTGTCGATCGACCTGGCCGCGCGGACCCTGCGGATTGGCCAGCGCGCGCTCGCCGAGGGCGACATCATAACCCTCGACGGGACCAGCGGCGAAGTCATGGCCGGCGAAGTGCCGACGATCGAGCCCGAGCTGGTCGGCGACTTCGGGGTGCTGATGGGCTGGGCCGATCGGCACCGCCGGATGAAGGTGCGGACCAACGCCGAGACCCCGGCCGACTGCCGCACCGCACGCCAGTTCGGCGCGGAAGGGATTGGCCTGTGCCGGACCGAGCACATGTTCTTCGACGCCGGCCGCATCAGCGCGGTGCGCCAGATGATCCTCGCCGAGGAGGAAGCCGGCCGCCGCGCCGCCCTGGCCAAGCTGCTGCCCGAGCAGCGCGCCGACTTCCGCGCGATCTT
>JAEKKO010000113.1 GCA_019510335.1 Novosphingobium sp.
TCCAGTCGATCACCTTGCGCAAGTGCGATTCAAGGTAGCCGGCGCTGTTCACGCTGAGCGTCGAATCGTCGACCGGCGCGCCGTCGGAGATGACCATCAGGATGCGGCGGTCCTCGGAGCGGGCGAGCAGCCGCGAATGCGCCCAGAGCAGCGCCTCGCCGTCGATGTTCTCCTTGAGCAAGCCTTCGCGCATCATCAGCCCGAGGTTCTTGCGCGCGCGTCGCCACGGCTCGTCGGCCTGCTTGTAGACGATGTGGCGCAAGTCGTTGAGCCGCCCCGGGTGCGCCGGCTTGCCTCCGGCGAGCCACGCCTCGCGGCTCTGGCCGCCCTTCCACGCGCGGGTGGTGAAGCCGAGGATCTCGGTCTTTACACCGCACCGCTCGAGCGTGCGGGCGAGGACGTCGGCGCTGATCGCCGCGATCGAGATCGGCCGCCCACGCATCGACCCGGAATTGTCGAGCAGCAGGGTGACGACGGTGTCCTTGAACTCGATGTCCCGCTCGACCTTGTAGGACAGCGAGTGGCCAGGCGAGACGACGACCCGCGCCAGGCGCGCGGCATCGAGCAGGCCTTCCTCCTGATCGAAGTCCCAGGCGCGGTTCTGCTGGGCCATCAGCCGGCGCTGGAGCCGGTTGGCGAGGCGCGTGACGACACCCTGCAGGCCCTTGAGTTGGGCATCGAGGTAGGCTCGCAGCCGGGTCAGCTCCTCGTCGTCGCACAGCTCAGGGGCGGCGACGATCTCGTCGAACGCGCGGGTGTAGACCTTGTAGTCGAAATCGGAGGGAAGGTCAGTCCACGGCCGGTTCGGGCGGACCGGGAGCATACCCTCCTCGCCCTCTTCGCCCGCCTCGGAATCTGACTGGTCCTCGGCAGTGTCGCCCTCGGCGTCGTTATCGCCCTCGGCCTCGCCTTCGGTCGGCTCGGCGGCGATCTCGCTGGGTTGCTGCTCGTCGCCGGACTCGTCGCCGCTCTCGTCCTCTTCGGTCTCCTCGTCGCCCGGCTCGTCCTGCTGGTCTTCCGGGTTCTGCTCGCGGTTCTCGGGACGGGTCAGCTCGAGATGGGCGAGCATGTCGAGGGCGAGCGACTGGAAGGCCTTCTGATCGTCGAGCGACAGCGCCAGCGCGTCGAAGTCGGCCCCGGCGCGCTCCTCGATCCAGCTGCGCAGCATCTCGACTCCGGCCCGCGCGGGCTCCGGCACCGGCTGGCCGGTCAGGTGCTCACGGAGCAACAAGCCGAGAGCGGTCGAGATCGGGACTTCATCGGCGCTGGTCGCCCGGGTGATCGGATCAGCGGCGACGCGATTGGCCAGCGCGGCGTTCAGATTGTCGCGGATGCCGGCGTAACCGCGCGCGCCGAGCGCCTCGTAACGGACGCTCTCAACCGCATCGTAGCCGGCCCGCGCCGCCGGCTCGATCGGGGCGCCGCGGGTGTGGAGCGCGTCGTTGTGGTGGCGCAACCGCAGCGCAAAGCTGTCGGCGACACCGCGCGCGGCATTGGCCTGCGCCTTTGGCAGTGCCCGCCCCGGCATCGGCACGCGCACGCTCTTGCCCGCCTGCATCGGCGCATCGGACGTCCAGCTCAGCTCGAGCTCCGGCTCATGGGCAATTGCCCGCGAGGCTCCGGTGAGAACGGACTTGAAACGGTCGAGAGGGGATTCTTCAGGCATGGCGTTCGATCGAGCTTGCGCCTTCTAGATGATGCTCTGACCCGTCTTCTTCCAGTCGGTCAGGAAGCTTTCGATGCCTTTGTCGGTCAGCACGTGCTTGAACAGGCCGCGGATGATCGCCGCGGGCATGGTCGCAACGTCGGCGCCGATCTTGGCGCTTTCGAGCACGTGGATCGGCGTGCGCACACTGGCGACGAGGATCTGCGTGTCGAAGGCGTAGTTGTCGTAGATCAGGCGGATATCGCGGATCAGCTCCATGCCGTCGAAGCCGTTGTCGTCATGCCGGCCGACGAACGGCGAGATGAACGTGGCTCCGGCCTTGGCCGCGAGCAGCGCCTGGTTGGCCGAAAAGCACAACGTGACGTTGACCATGGTCCCGTCGCTGGTCAGCTTGCGGCAGGTCTTCAAGCCCTCCGGGGTCAGCGGGACTTTGATCGCGATGTTATTGGCGATCTTCCGCAGCACTTCGGCTTCGCGCATCATTCCGGCGTGATCGAGCGCGACCACTTCGGCGCTGACCGGACCCGGGACGATGCCGCAGATCTCCTTGACCACCTCCTTGAAATCCTTGCCGCTCTTGGCGACGAGGGTCGGGTTCGTGGTCACTCCGTCGAGCAGACCGAGTTCGGCGAGCTCACGGATGTCGGCGGTGTCGGCGGTATCGACGAAGAACTTCATGGCGGCTCCCGATCAGGCTTGCGGCGCCGCTATATGCGCCCGACCCCGGCAGCGCCAGAGCCGAACCGGCGCTCGCCGGCGTCGTCATTCGCGCCCCAACACGCGAGCGAGCAGCGCATCTCCGGTGGCCTGCGGATCGGCGCGGATGCCGGCTTCCTGGCGGGCGATCTCGTCCCAGATCGCGTCGTCGACTTCGACCGCCAGCGAGCGGGCGACGCGCGGCACGTCGACGCCGGTCAAGGCAGCCAGGACCTCGCCGACGAGCGGGTCCCTGGCGACATGTAAGCCCTCATCGAGCTGCGGGATCATCACCTCGATGAGCCTGCCGCCCATGGCCTCGCGCAGATAGGCGGTCGCTCCGCGCGGATCGCCGTGGATCAGGGCGACAGCGTTGGGCAGGCCGATCGTACGGATCGTCTCGATCACCAGTGGCGCCGCGCGACGGGCTCCGCCCTCGGCAATGATGTTCAGCGCGCGCTGCAGCCGTTCGTGGAACAGCGCCGAAGTGAGGACGTTCTGCAGCGCCCCACCGCGCCGCCCGAACAAGTCGGGCAGCGCCAGGCGCGTAACCTGGCTGTCCCAGAACCCGCCGGGCGCGGTGAGGCGGGCAAACGCGGCGTTCGCCGCATATTGCAACAGCCGCCGCACCGCATCGGCGTAGCTGTAAGGGCGGTAACCGCTGGTCGTGGCACAGCCGGCGACTGCGAGCACGGTGAGCGACGCGGCCGCCCCGAGGACCTTGCGGCGCTGAAATTTCGCTGCGGAATTGTCGCCCATCTGGTCCGCTCCTCTCGCATTGCGGCCGGGGTGTCGCGCCGGCGGCGGGCTGTGCCTATAGGCGAGGCGAAATGAACCGCGCCCGACTCCTCGTCTTCAACGCCGCGCTCGGGCCGCTCGACTATCGGGTGCCGGACGGCATGGCGGTCGAGCCGGGTTCGCTGGTGATCGCCCCGCTCGGGCCGCGGCAGATCCTCGGGCTCGTCTGGGAGCCCGAACGGCTGCCCGCGAGCGAGGTTCCGGATGCGCGACTGCGGCCGCTGCTCGAGGTCTTGCCCGTGCCGCCGCTGCAGGCGCCGCTGCGGCGGCTGATCGAGTGGACCGCCGATTACTACTGCGCGCCGGTCGCCGCCGTCGCGCGGATGGCGCTCGGTAGCAGCGCCGCGCTGCGCGGCGGCGGCACCACGACCGAGTACCGCCTGACGGGAGAGCGCCCGGCCCGCCTGACGCCGCAGCGCGCCGTGGCGCTGGAAAAACTGCATGGCGAGCAAGCGACGATCCGCGAACTGGCGGCGATCGCCGGCGTCTCGGAAGGCGTGCTGCGCGGGATGGCCGGCGCCGGGCTGCTCGAGCCAGTGACGATCGACCTTGATCGTCCCTATCCCCGCGCGCGCCCTGATTTCGCGGTGCCCGAGCTCAGCAGCGCCCAGCGGGCGGCCGCAGAGACGTTCGTGGCGGCGACAAAGGCCGGCGGCTTTGCCCCCGTCCTGCTCGACGGCGTGACCGGATCGGGCAAGACCGAGTGCTACTTCGAAGCGATCGCGGCGGCGCTCGCCAAAGGGACGCAGGTGCTGGTGCTGCTGCCCGAAATCGCGCTGACGCAGAACTTCCTGCGCCGCTTCGAGCAGCGTTTCGGAGCGCCGCCGGTGCTGTGGCATTCGTCCCTGAAATCGGCCGAGCGGCGGCGCGCTTGGCGGGCGATCGTCTCGGGCGATGCGCAAGTCGTCGTCGGCGCGCGCTCGGCGCTGTTCATGCCGTTCGCCCGGCTCGGCCTGATCGTCGTCGACGAGGCCCACGAGGTCTCGTTCAAGCAGGACGACGGGGTGCGCTACAATGCCCGCGATGTCGCCGTGATCCGCGCCCGGTTCGAAGCCGTGCCGGTGATCCTCGCCAGCGCCACCCCGGCACTCGAATCGATGCAGCTTGCCGACGCGGGGATCTACACGAGGGTTGAGCTTCCCGATCGCTTCGGCGGGGCGCAGCTTCCCGCCATTGAACTGATCGACTTGCGGGCTGAGCCGCCCGACCGCGGCCGTTGGCTCGCCCCGCGTCTCGTCGCCGAAATGCGCGAACGACTTGCCCATGGCGAGCAGTCGCTGCTGTTCCTCAACCGACGCGGCTACGCCCCGCTGACGCTGTGCCGCAATTGCGGGTACCGCTTCCAGTGCCCCAACTGCACGGCGTGGCTGGTTGAGCACCGGCTTTCGCGTCGCCTCGCCTGCCATCACTGTGGCCACCAGGTCGCGCAGCCTGAGGCTTGCCCCGAGTGCGGCACCCCCGAATGCCTCGTCGCTTGTGGCCCGGGAGTCGAGCGGATTGCCGACGAAGTCGCCGAGCTGCTGCCCGAGGCGCGGCTGGCGGTGGTCACTTCGGACACTCTCAACACCCCCGAGCGGATCGCCGAGTTCGTCGCCGCGGCCGAGGAGAAGCTGATCGACGTGATCGTCGGCACCCAGCTCGTCACCAAGGGCTACCACTTCCCCGAGCTGACGCTGGTGGGCGTCGTCGATGCCGACCTCGGGCTCGAGGGCGGCGACTTGCGTGCGGGCGAGCGCACCTACCAGCAGATCGCGCAAGTCGCCGGTCGGGCCGGGCGCGGCGAGAAGCCGGGCGAAGTCCTGATCCAGACCCGCCATCCCGAGGCGGCGGTGATCGCCGCCCTCGCCGCGGGCGATCGCGACGCGTTCTATGCCGCCGAAACCGAAGCCCGGCGCGAAGCCGGCGCGCCGCCATTCGGCCGTTGGGCGGCGATCATCGTCTCGAGCGAGGATGAGGCCGAAGCCCGGGATGCGGCCCGGGCGATCGGCGGCTCACGCCCGAGCTTGCCCGATGTGGCGATTTATGGACCGGCCCCCGCGCCGATGGCGCTCCTGCGCGGTCGCCACCGCTTCCGCCTGCTGATCAACGCCCGACGCTCGGCCCAGCTTCAGGACGTGATCCGCGAATGGCTCGGCGCATTGCGGTTCCCGCCGGGCGTGCGGATCGCCATCGACATCGATCCCTACAGCTTCGTCTGATTTGGAAATAGTTTACGCGAAGCTGCGAAGACGCGAAGGGGCGCGCCCGGCCGAACGCCTTTTGATTCGAGCGGCGTCGATGGATTTTTGCGGCTCCGCGGCTGGCGCGGCCTCTTCGCGCCTTTGCGTCTTCGCGTGAAACCATTCTCCGTCAGCGGGACTCGCGCGACGGGATTGGGGTTCCAAACGGTACGATCCGCCCGAACCGAGCTGCCCACCACAACAGCGCAACGCCCGCGGCCGTCGCGACGACCATCGCCACCCCCGACGCCTCCAGGCCGAAGGCGCCGCCGGTCAGCCATTCGGGCCCGATCCGCCGCGTCACGAGCAGGCCGAGCGGCGCGCGGCCGCCCGAGACCGGGATGCTGAACACCCACCCTTGCGTGAAGTTCCATCCCGAGTGGATACCGATCGCCAGCCACAGCCGCCGCGTCAGCAGGTAAGCGGCGCCGAGCAGGACGCCGGCTTCCATCGCGATCGCCAGCGCGGCGAACCACGTCGCTCCAGCGTTAGCGAGGTGCGCCGCGCCGAAGAACGCCGACGTCAGCGCCAAGGCGCCCCAGGTGCCGACCAGCCGCTCGAGCTGGCGTAGCGCTATGCCGCGGAACAGGATCTCCTCGAACGGCCCCGAGAAGATCGCCAGGGCAAGCATCGCCCAAATCTGGCCCCAGCCGCGCACGCCGGCGATCTCGATCCCGCCGAGCGCCGCAACCGCCGCGGTCATCGCGCTGAAAAGGGCAAAACCGAAGGCGAGCCCCGCAACGACCTCGGGAACCGCGCCGCGCCCTTCCAGCTCACGGTCCGGGGCGCGTTCGATCCATCGCTTGTACCCTTTGAAGGCCAGGATCGCCGCCGCGGCGCCGCCCGCCGCCGTCAGAGGCGACCTGACCGTAACGCTGGTCAGCAACCGCAGGACGACGTTGGCGGCGACGGTGGCAAGGATCACGCATGTCCAGCCGATCACCAGCAAGCTCAGCGGATGGGCAACGAACCGCCGCAGCCTTCTCTCAGGCGAGCATACTGCCTCGGCTTGCTCCATGCCCCTGCCCCTCCCGCGCCGCGCGCTCTTTCTCCAGCAGGGCGCGCTTGATGTCGAGGCCGTAGGCGTAGCCGCCGAGGCTGCCGTCGGAGCGGATGACCCGATGGCACGGAATCAGCACGGCGACGTTGTTGGCGCCGTTCGCCGATCCGGCAGCGCGGACCGCCTGGGGCTTGCCGACGGCCGCGGCGATCTCTGCATAGCTGCGGGTCTCGCCGGGAGCGATGCGCCGCAGCTCGCGCCAGACCGCCTCCTGGAATGCGGTGCCCTTCACGTCGAGCGGGACTTGCGGAGATTCGCCGGGCGCTTCGACGGCGGCGATCACTTGCTCGAGCAGCGCGGCGAACTCGCCCCCGCCCTCGATCAGCTCAGCGTTGGGGAAGCGGGCCGCGAGCGCTTCTGCGTCCTCGTTGAACGACAGCCGGCACACACCCTTGTCGGTCGCGGCGACAAGCATCCGCGCGAGGCTGGTCGGAACCACCGCCCAGCGGATCGTCACTCCGCGCCCACCATCGCGCCACGCCGAAGGGGCCATGCCGAGGCGACCGACGCTGCCCTCGTAGAACCGCGACGGGGCCGAATAGCCGGCATCGTAGATCGCATCGGTGACCCGCTCCCCGGCGCTCAGCGCGTCGGCCGCGCGCTCGAGGCGAATGGCGCGGGCATAAGCGGCCGGAGTCAGGCCGACCGCGCGCTTGAACAGCTTGTGGAAATGGGCCGGCGAATAGCCGCTTGCCGTGGCCAGGGCGTAAAGCGAGACCGGCTCCTCAGCATCGCGGAGCATCGCCAGCGCCTGCGCCACCGCGGCTTCGTCTCGGGCCACCGCATCGGGTCGGCAGCGCAGGCACGGGCGCAGACCCGCCGCCTCGGCGTCCTCCGGACCAGCGAAGAACCGGACGTTCTCCCGCTTCGGCGCGCGCGCGGGGCACGACGGCCGGCAGTAGATTCCGGTCGACAGCACTCCAGTAACGAAAGCGCCGTCGAACCGGCGGTCCTTCGCCAATGCGACCCGCCAGCGGGTGTCGTCGTCCAGTGGAACATCGATCGGCATCATCCTATTCATGGCATCACTCCTCGGTCGGGGCAAAGCCATCGCGCAATCCGGCGGGGTCGACATCCCGGAGCTTGCGGTCAATGTCGCCGTCGCCCTAAGCACAGCCGGATGCGCTTCGTTCTTGCCGCCATCGCCCTCATGTGGGCCCTGCTCGTGCCCGCGGCGGTGCAGGCCGACCCCGCCGACATTGCCGCCGCGTCCCGCAGTGTCGTGCGGGTCGTGCTAATCGACCAGACTGACGGGCAAGTCGCACTGATCGGTTACGGCTCCGGTTTCGCGGTCACGCCCGACCTCATCGTCACCAACGCCCATGTCGTGGCGCCGCTCGCCGGCAATCCGACGATGCGCGTTGGCGTCGTTCCGCCGCAGGGCAAGAGCGGGTACTTCGCCAAAGTCGTTGCCTATTCACCGGGCAACGATCTCGCCCTGCTCAAGCTGACGGAGGCGGGAACGCTGGTTCCGGCAACGCTTTATGCCGGCCCGGTCGACGATGGCGCCGACGTTTACGCGATCGGCTATCCCGGAAACGTCGACATGGCCCAGGGCCTGAGCATGGCCGACCTGATGGCGCCGACAACCCCAGTCAAGACGCGCGGCTCGGTCTCGGCCGGGCGTACGTCCAAGTCGTTCGACACGATCCTCCACACCGCCCCGATCGGCTCGGGCAACAGCGGCGGTCCGCTGCTCGATCTTTGCGGCCGGGTCATCGGCGCGAACAGTTTCGGCACCGCGTCGGCGAACACCACCGATTCGCCGTTCTACTTCGCGGTCTCGATGCGCGAGATCACCCGGTTCCTGCACGACGCCGGAGTCACGGCGCGCATTTCGGGCGAGCCGTGCCGGAGCCTCGCCGACCTCGACCGAGCCGATGCCGAGCGGCTGGCGCAGGCGCGCGCGCTGACCGATCAGCAGGCGCGCGATGCCGCCGCCCATCGCGACGCCGCACTGGAAGCGGCAACTCGCCAGGCCGAGCTCGAAGTCATCGCGTCGCGCGAAAATCATCTCGCCCTCGCCGGCTTCGCCCTGCTGCTGGCGCTGGTTGCGGCGGGCGCCGCCGTGTGGTTCGCGCAACAAGGCCGCCCGCGCGAGCGCAGCGCCGCGCTTGCCGCCGCTGCCGTTTTGGTGATCGCTGCGTTCGTCGCCTGGCTGACCCGCCCGGCGATCTCAGCGATCGATGACCGCGCGCATGAGCTCGTCGCGAAAGCGCAGCCGAGCGAGCCCGCGGCTGTCCCCTCGCCCGGGGCGAGTGAGAGCAACCTCATCTGCGTGTTCGACCCGCCGCGCAGCCGCGTCACCGTATCCGACACTGCCGACGTCCCGCTCGACTGGCGCGCTGACGGCTGTGTCAACGGGCGCACCCAATACGGGCTCGCCGGCGGCACGTGGTCGCGAATCCTCGTCCCCGGCAGCGAAGATACGGTCTCCATCGCGAATTTCGATCCGGCCAGCCAAACCTACCGCACGGAACGCTACCTGCTCGATCAGGAGACGATGCAGAAGCTCCGGGCCAATCGAGCCAAGTTCAAGGCGCCTTCGTGCGGGGCAGATCCACCCGCGGTACAGGCGTTCGGCGAAGCGCAGCAGGCCATGCGCGCGTTGCTCCCGGCGAGCCCCAACGAGCGGCTGGTCTATGCCTGCAGACCGGCCGCGCCGGGGCCCAAGGGACCGCCGCAGATCCCCTGACCAGCGGCGTAGCAGTCGGCGTGTCCGCGACATGTTGCGTCATTGTCAATTCGTTGCTAGGCGCGCCCCCGTCCCGGGGCCCGTGCAGCATTGCGCATTCCGACCTCGGTCAGCCATCGCAGAGGAAGCAGCACGCGTGGAGAATTCCGCCGGGATTACGGCCAGCTTGCCGGGGCGCTACGCCTCCGCACTTTATGATCTCGCAAGCGAGCAGGGCTTCGTCACCGCGGTCGAGGGCGACCTCGACACCCTCGGCGAAGCGATCAACGGCGCGCCCGATCTCGCTGCGCTGATTCGCAACCCGCAAGTCAGCCGCGAGGACGCCGCGAAGGCGATCGACGCCGTCGCCGGAGTGCTCGCGCTGTCACCGCTTACGCGCAACTTCCTCGGCGTGCTGGCAAGCAATCGCCGCCTTTCGGCGCTGCCCGAGATAATCCGCGCGTTCTCCGCGATCGCTGCCGCACAGCGCGGCGAAGTCACCGCCGAAGTGACCAGCGCCCACCCCCTCAACGACGACCAGATCGCCCAGCTGACGCAGCGGCTGAAGGTGCGCGAAGGTCGTGAAATCAAGCTCAAGGCCACCGTCGATCCCGAGATACTCGGTGGCCTCGTCGTCCGGATCGGCAGCCGTCAGATCGACAGCTCGATCCGTACCCGTCTCAATACGCTCGCCCAGGCGATGAAAGGCTGAAAGGCTTAGCTACGATGGATATCCGCGCCGCAGAAATCTCGAAGGTCATCAAGGACCAGATCGCCAACTTCGGCACCGAGGCGCAAGTCTCGGAAGTCGGCACGGTGCTCTCGGTCGGTGACGGCATCGCCCGCATCCACGGCCTCGACAACGTCCAAGCCGGCGAGATGGTCGAGTTCGCCAATGGCGTGAAGGGCATGGCCCTGAACCTCGAAGCCGACAACGTCGGCGTCGTGATCTTCGGCTCCGACGCCGAGATCGGCGAAGGCGCCACGGTCAAGCGGACCCAAACCATCGTCGACGTGCCCGTCGGCAAGGCCCTGCTCGGCCGCGTCGTCGACGCGCTCGGCAATCCGATCGACGGCAAGGGCCCGATCGACACCACCGAGCGCCGCCGGGTCGAGGTCAAGGCTCCGGGTATCATTCCGCGTCAGTCGGTGCACGAGCCGGTCCAGACCGGGCTGAAGGCGATCGACGCGCTGGTCCCGATCGGCCGCGGTCAACGCGAGCTGATCATCGGTGACCGCCAGACCGGCAAGACCGCCGTCGCGATCGACGCCTTCATCAACCAGAAGGGGCCCAACTCCGACGGGGACGAGTCGAAGAAGCTTTACTGCATCTACGTAGCGGTCGGGCAGAAGCGCTCGACGGTCGCGCAGATCGTCCGCCAGCTCGAAGAGAACGGGGCGATGGAGTATTCGATCGTCGTCGCCGCGACCGCGTCCGAGCCGGCTCCGCTGCAGTACCTCGCGCCCTACACCGGCTGCACGATGGGCGAGTTCTTCCGCGACAACGGCATGCATGCCGTCATCGTTTATGACGATCTATCGAAGCAGGCTGTCGCCTATCGCCAGATGTCGCTGCTGCTCCGCCGTCCGCCGGGACGCGAAGCTTATCCGGGCGACGTGTTCTACCTCCACAGCCGCCTGCTCGAGCGCGCCGCGAAGATGAATGCCGACAACGGCGCCGGCTCCCTCACCGCGCTGCCGATCATCGAGACCCAGGCTGGCGACGTCTCCGCCTACATCCCGACCAACGTGATCTCGATCACCGACGGGCAGATCTTCCTGGAGACCGGGCTGTTCTACCAGGGTGTCCGCCCGGCCATCAACGTCGGCCTGTCGGTCAGCCGCGTCGGCTCGTCGGCACAGACCAAGGCGATGAAGAAGGTCGCCGGCTCGATCAAGCTGGAGCTCGCGCAGTACCGCGAAATGGCGGCCTTCGCGCAGTTCGGTTCGGACCTCGACGCCTCGACCCAGAAGCTGCTCAACCGCGGCGCCCGGCTGACCGAGCTGCTCAAGCAGCCGCAATTCTCGCCGCTGCCGTTCGAGGAGCAGACGCTGTCGATTTTCGCCGGCACCAACGGCTATCTCGATGCGGTTCCGACCAACCGCGTGACCGAGTACGAGGAAGAGATGCTCAGCTTCATGCGCACCGATCACTCCGACCTGTTGGCCGACATCCGCAACACGCGCGACTTGTCGGACGCGACCCGGGACAAGGTGAAGGACGCTCTCGACACGTTCGCACGGCAGTTCGCGTAAGCACGGCCGTTCACGCTTTCCCACTCGGGAGGCGACCTGATGCCGAACCGGGTTCGGCATGACGATTAGGGGATAGGTCTCGGCTCATGGCCAGCCTCAAGGAACTCAAAGGGCGGATCAACTCGGTCAAGTCGACCCAGAAGATCACCAAGGCCAAGCAGATGGTTGCGGCGGCGAAGCTGCGCAAGGCGCAGGCCGCGGCCGAGGCCGCGCGTCCTTATGCGCAGCGGCTGGCGGCAGTCATGGCGAGCCTCGCCAGTCGGGTGACGGTGAGCGAGAGCAGCCCGCGCCTGCTCGCCGGAACCGGTTCCGACCAGCGCCACCTGCTGGTCGTCGCCAACTCCGACAAGGGCCTCGCCGGCGCGTTCAACGCGAACATCGTCCGCGCCGCACTGGCCAAGGCGGCGAGCCTCCGGGCACAGGGCAAGACCGTCAAGTTCTATCTGATCGGGCGCAAGGGCCGGCCGGTGATCCGCCGCGCCTACCCCAACGACATCGTCAAGAATTTCGAGACGATGCACGTGCGCCAGGCCGGCTTCACCGAAGCCGAGCAAGTCGCCGCCGAATTGACGGCGATGTACACCGACGGCGAGTTCGACGTCGCCCACCTGTTCTATTCTAAGTTCCGCTCGGCCCTGCTCCAGGAACCGACCGAACAGCAGATCATCCCCGTCCCTGCCCCCACTGCGGCGGTCGAGGAGACGACCGGCGGCGCGGTGGTCGAGTACGAGCCTGACGAGGAGACGATCCTCGCCGACCTGCTCCCGCGCTACTTGCGGATTCAGCTGTTCGGCGCGCTGCTCGAAAACGCCGCGTCCGAGCAAGGCGCGTCGATGACGGCGATGGACAACGCGACGCGCAACGCCGGCGAGCTGATCAACAAGCTGACGATCCAGTACAACCGCAGCCGCCAGGCCGCGATCACCACCGAATTGATCGAAATTATTGCTGGCGCCGAAGCGCTATAGCAACCGCAAACAACGCTCGCGCCCAAGCGCTCCAGGAAATCAAGGCAAGGAACGACCCATGGCTACCGCCCCCGTGCTCGAACGCACCACGACCACCAAACCGAACGTCACCGCCCTCGGCAGGATCAGCCAGGTCATTGGCGCCGTCGTCGACGTCACCTTCGAAGGCGATCTGCCGGCGATCCTCACCGCGCTGGAAACCGACAACAACGGCAACCGGCTGGTGCTCGAGGTCGCGCAGCACCTCGGTGAGAACACCGTCCGGACGATCGCGATGGACGCTACCGAAGGCCTCACCCGCGGCCAGGACGTGGTCAACACCGGCGCGCAGATCTCGGTGCCGGTCGGCCCGAAGACCCTCGGGCGCATTCTCAACGTGATCGGCGAACCTATCGACGAGCGCGGCCCGGTCGGCGCCGACCAGCGCGCGCCGATCCACGCCAAGGCGCCGGAATTCGTCGAGCAGTCGACCGAAGCGGCGATCCTGGTCACAGGGATCAAGGTCATTGATTTACTCGCCCCCTATGCCCGCGGCGGTAAGATCGGGCTGTTCGGCGGCGCCGGCGTCGGCAAGACCGTGCTGATTCAGGAGCTGATCAACAACATCGCCAAGGGCCACGGCGGCGTCTCGGTGTTCGCCGGGGTCGGCGAGCGCACCCGCGAGGGCAACGACCTCTACCACGAGTTCCTTGATGCCGGAGTCATCGCCAAGGACGCCGAGGGCAACGCCACCTCGGAAGGTTCCAAGGTGGCTCTGGTGTTCGGGCAGATGAACGAGCCGCCGGGCGCCCGCGCCCGCGTCGCACTCTCCGGCCTGACGATGGCCGAGTACTTCCGCGATGAGGAAGGCCAGGACGTGCTGTTCTTCGTCGATAACATCTTCCGCTTCACCCAGGCCGGCTCGGAAGTGTCGGCGCTGCTCGGCCGCATTCCCTCGGCGGTGGGCTACCAGCCGACCCTGGCGACCGACATGGGCGCGCTGCAGGAGCGGATCACCTCGACAACCAAGGGCTCGATCACTTCGGTCCAGGCGATCTACGTGCCCGCCGACGACCTCACCGACCCGGCGCCGGCGACCTCGTTCGCCCACCTCGACGCGACCACCACGCTGTCCCGCGCGATCTCCGAGCTCGGCATCTATCCGGCCGTCGACCCGCTCGACTCGACCTCACGCGTGCTCGAGCCGCGCGTCGTCGGTCAGGAGCATTACGAGACGGCCCGCCGCGTCCAGGAGACCCTGCAGAAGTACAAATCGCTGCAGGACATTATCGCCATCCTCGGGATGGACGAGCTGTCCGAAGAGGACAAGACGACCGTCGCCCGGGCCCGCAAGATCCAGCGTTTCCTCTCGCAGCCGTTCCACGTCGCCGAAGTGTTCACCGGCATCCCCGGCAAGTTCGTTCAGCTCGAGGACACCGTCCGCTCGTTCAAGGCGGTGGTCGACGGCGAGTACGATCACCTGCCCGAGAACGCCTTCTACATGGTCGGCGGGATCGAGGAGGCGGTCGAGAAGGCCAAGAAGCTGGCTGAGGAGGCTTAAGCCACGGTCAAGCCCTCTCCCCGTCAGAGGTGAGGGTTAGGAGAGGGGCGCGGTTGCGCGCAGCGGCAGCCCCTCTCAACTTCGGCCAGGCGGCGAGCCGCCGGGTCTTCGTATCTCTCCCCGGCAGGGAGAGAGCAGTGAGGTCACAATGCTCCACTTCGAACTCGTCACCCCGGCCCGTCTCGTACGCTCCGAGGACGTCTACATGGTCGTCGTTCCCGGCAGCGAGGGCGAGGAAGGCGTGCTCGAGGGCCACGCCCCGTACATGACGACGATGCGCAACGGCGCGCTCAAGATCTATCGGACGGAGAACGCCGCACCGGAAGAGATCCAGGTTGAGGGCGGTTTCGCGGAGCTCGGCCGCGATGGCCTGACCGTGCTCGCTGAGCACGTCGCGGAAGGCTGAACCTAAGGCGTCACCACGACCGGACGGTAATGCCAGCGGCGCATGTCGCTTCCGTCCAACTTCGAAGTCTCGGCCATCAGCAGCTGGCCCTGACGCCAGTAGCGAATCCGCTGCGGGTAATCGTGGGCGGCATTGGCGAATTCAACCGACTCCACGCCTTGCACCGCCAGCGGAAACTCGACCGGCGGCCGGCCTTGCGGTGATGCGAACAAGCTGAGCTCGCCATCGGGGCTGCGGGCGATCCGCATCGACTCCCAAGTCTGCAGTTCCGGGCCGAAACCACCGTGAGACACGCCCAACATCATCCCGCCGCGGCCGGAGGACCACAATTCCTCGGTCCAGCTCGCGCCATCGACCATCACCCACGTACCCGACATCCATTCGGGCAAGCTCGCCCCGCCCGCCGGCGCAGCCGCGGTCAACAGCAGCGCTACGGCAATTGCGATCCGCTTCATCGGCACTCCTTCCGGGGGCGGCGTGTGGACGCATCCTCAGGGTTCCGGCAAGCCAATTCTCCTGGCCCAACTCCGGTGAGCCTGACTTTTCGTCGCCAACCCACGGACGAGCCGCCGCGCTTCATGCTGATTAGGAAAGTCTCAAAGTTTCCTCCCTATTCACCACGTCGATAAGGCGTCGGCTAGGGGCGCCTCGGACACCTTGCGGTATCCAGGGGATCGGAAAAGCGATGAGCGCATTCGGGCGGAGGAATGGGGTTGGCGGCGCGGCGCCGGGAGCCCGGCCGCAATTCGGCGTGGCGCGGCCGATGAAGGGCGGCGAGGTGCCGCGCACCGGACCCTCGTCGAACGGCAACGACGCGCCCTCGCCCGACGATCCGCTCAGCCGTCCGATCGAATCGAACGCCCTGCGCGGCGACGCGCTGACCCGTCTCGCCGAGCGCATGAATGGCGTGGTCGAGAACTCGTATCACGCCGAAGGATTCGAAGCCTCGGTCCACAAGATCAAGGAGCAGGTCCTTCCTAGGCTGCTCGAACGAGTCGATCCGGAAGCGGCGGCGACGCTGACCAAGGACGAGCTCTCCGAAGAGTTCCGCCCGATCATCATGGAGGTCCTCGCAGAACTCCGCGTCACGCTGAACCGGCGCGAGCAGTTCGCCCTCGAGAAAGTGCTGATCGACGAGCTGCTCGGCTTCGGTCCGCTCGAAGAGCTGCTCAATGACCCCGACGTGTCGGACATCATGGTCAACGGCCCGGATCAGACCTACATCGAAAAGAAGGGCAAGCTGCAGATCGCGCCGATCCGCTTTCGCGACGAGCAGCATCTGTTCCAGATCGCCCAGCGCATCGTCAACCAGGTCGGCCGCCGGGTCGACCAGACGACCCCGCTGGCCGACGCCCGACTCAAGGACGGCAGCCGCGTCAACGTCATCGTCCCGCCGCTCAGCTTGCGCGGCACGGCGATCTCGATTCGTAAGTTTTCCGAGAAGCCGATCACCATCGACATGCTCCGCGACTTCGGTTCGATGAGCGACAAGATGGCGACGGCGCTGAAGATCGCCGGCGCCTGCCGCATGAACGTGGTCATCTCGGGCGGCACCGGCTCGGGCAAGACGACGATGCTCAATGCCTTGTCGAAGATGATCGACCCGGGCGAGCGCGTGCTGACGATCGAGGACGCGGCTGAGCTTCGCTTGCAGCAGCCGCACTGGCTGCCGCTCGAAACCCGGCCGCCGAACCTCGAGGGCCAGGGCGCGATCACCATCGGCGACCTCGTCAAGAACGCCCTGCGCATGCGGCCGGACCGGATCATCCTGGGCGAAATTCGCGGCGCCGAGTGCTTCGACTTGCTCGCGGCGATGAACACCGGCCACGACGGCTCGATGTGCACGCTTCACGCCAACAGCCCGCGCGAATGCCTCGGCCGTATGGAAAACATGATCCTGATGGGCGACATCAAGATTCCGAAGGAGGCGATCAGCCGGCAGATCGCCGAATCGGTCGATCTGATCGTCCAGGTCAAGCGCCTCCGCGACGGTTCGCGCCGGACCACCAACATCACCGAGGTGATCGGCATGGAAGGCGACGTGATCGTCACCCAGGAGCTGTTCAAGTTCGAATACCTCGACGAGTCCGACGACGGCAGGATCATCGGCGAGTTTCGGGCTTCGGGCCTGCGCCCCTACACGCTCGAAAAAGCGCGGCAGTTCGGGTTCGACCAAGCCTACCTTGAGGCTTGCCTCTAACCGAGGGACCTCCCGCACTGGCTCGGCTTGCCGCAGTCAGACGTCGGGTGCATGCTCAGACCGGGTCGCGTGAGCTTGGGGAGTTCCGCGAGATGAAGCCCTTCACCACCATTGCCGCAGTGCTGTTCGCGATCGTCGCCCTGTTGCACCTCGTCCGCCTGATCCGCCATTTCCCGGCCGTGATCGGTGGTTGGTCCGTGCCGATGTGGGTCAGCATTCTCGGGGTTGTCGTGCCCGCCTTCCTCGCCATCATGCTCATGCGCGAGGCGCGCCGGGTCTGAGGTCGGGTTCAGCGGCCGAGCCACGCCCGCACGGCTGCGCCCAGCGCGACACAAGCGGCAAGCAGGGCCCAGAAGAACACGCTCGTCCATGGCATGCAGCCGACTGCGTCGGGGTTGCGGCGGCGCATGCGCCGGTGGTCCCCGCTCCAGGCGAAGGCCGCAACTGCCAGCGCGATGCCGCCGATCGCCACCAGCAGCAGCCGTTGATCGTCCATTCCCCGCGCCTTGCCTGAAGCCGTGCGCCGATTAAAGCCGCGCGATGACCGTCCGTCAGCGCCCGCTTTATGCTCTCGCCTTGCGCCTCGCCGCAGCGGCGGTGCTGGCGACGCTGCTGATGCTGGTGAAGCTGACACAGAAGAAGGGCGTGAGCCTGCCCGAGATCATGTTCTGGCGCCAGGCCGTGCCGTCGGCGCTCCTCTTCGGCTACCTCGCCTCCCGCCGCGAGCTTCACCGGCTGCGGACCCGGCGCCTCGGCAGCCATGGCCGGCGCGCGCTGATCGGCATGACCGGTATGGTCTTCAATTTCGGCGCCGTGATCCTGCTGCCGCTGGCGATTGCCACGATCTTCGGCTTCACCACGCCGCTGTTCGCAGTTGCGCTCGGAGCGTTGATCCTGCGCGAGCAGGTCGGCCCCTGGCGCTGGCTGGCGGTCGCCTTGGGCTTTGCCGGGGTGCTGGTGATCGTCCGGCCTGGCGCCATGACGATCCCTCCGCTGGGTGCGTTGGTCGGGCTCGGTTCGGGGTTCATGGTGGCCCTCGTCAGCATTCAGATCCGCGATCTGGGGCGGACCGAAGAGCCGATCTCGACCGTGTTCTACTTCTCGCTGCTCGGTGCAATGATGATGCTGCCGGTACTGCCGTTCTTTGCGAAAGCGCACTCCCCCGCCGCCTGGCTCACGGTCATCGCCGTCGGTCTGTGCGGAGCGGTGTTCCAGCTCCTGCTGACCGCCTCCCTGCGCTACGGCTCGGTCACGAGCGTGGTGGTGATGGACTACTCGTCGCTGATCTGGTCAACGCTGTACGGCTGGGCCGTGTTCGCGCAGTTGCCGCCGGCGACGACCTGGCTCGGCGCGCCGCTGATCATCGCTGCCGGTCTGGTGATCACCTGGCGCGAGCATCGGCTCGCCAAGGCGCCGTCTCCGCTCGCCGCGACGGCGCTCGAATGACGGGAACCCAGCTTCAGCCCGTCCGGTTCATCACAGCGAAAGCCGGCGAGCGGCAGCATCGTCGGGCACAGGAAAGGATCGCAGTCATGCTTCGCAAAGCCGTGCTTGCCATCGCCCTCGGGGGCCTCGTTCTTTCGGTTACGGCCTGCAATACGGTTCGCGGCCTGGGCAAGGACATCGAATCGGTGCCGAACGCGCTGTAAGACGCACGCCTACTCGAACGTCTGCGGCAGCGCCGCGGCGCGGAGCTGCCGCGCCCGCAGCCACAGCTCGGTCCGCTGCCCCGCGATCATTCCGAGCGCGAAGCCGAGCAGCGCATCGGTTAGCCACAACGCCTGCGGGCTCAGAGGCGAACCGCCGCGCTGCGCCAGCACCGTCGCCGATGCGCCAATTCGCCGGATTGCGACGATCACCAGGATCAGCAGCAGCGCCGCCGGGCTTTGGCGGATGGTCAGCGTATCGGCCACGGGATCGTGCTCGATGCGCATGAAGCGCGCGCGCTGCCACCCGACCGCCGCGCCGACGAGCAATGCCGCGCCGAACGCGAGCCAGCCGGTCGTGACCGGCGGCATCTCGACCAGCGCCAACGCGACCAGCGCGAGGTAGAGGACCGGCGCGATCCACAGCCGCTCCGGGCGCAGCCGTCGCGGCTGGCTGAGGTTGCGAAAGCGGAAGGCCATGATCAGCGCCAGGATCAGCAGCGGCAGCGCCGTGCCGATCCACGCCGATTGCCCCGGCACCAGCCTAGCTCCCGCCGATCTCGCTGAGCACCGGTGCACCGGGCTTCTGCACGTGACCGTGCCAGGTGAGCACCGGCTTGCGCGCGGCGAGCGTCTCATCGAGCCGCCGCCGCGGGGCAAAATGCGGCGCACTCTTGAGGTTGGCGTCCGCGGCGCGGGCACGTTCGGCAAGGCTGCGCAACGAGGCGATGAAGCGGTCGAGACCCGCCTTGCTTTCGGTCTCGGTCGGCTCGACCAGCATCGCCCCGTGGACGACCAGCGGGAAGTACACCGTCATCGGGTGGAATCCCTCGTCGATCAGTCCTTTGGCGATGTCGAGCGTCGAGAACCCATCGGGCAACCCGTTGTCGCTGAACAGCGCCTCGTGCATGCACGGTCCGCTTGCGGCGAACGGCGCGTCGAGCACGTCCTCTAGGCAGCGCAGCACGTAGTTGGCGTTGAGCACCGCGTCCTCGGCGACCTGGCGCAGCCCGTCGGCGCCGTGGCTGAGGATGTACGTCAGGGCCCTCGTGAACATTCCCATCTGGCCATGGAAGGCGGCCATCCGCCCGAAGCTCTGTGGGTGCTCGGCAGATGCGTCCTCTTCCTCGACAAGGACCGCGGTGCCGTCGCCCTCGCGCCGGACGAACGGCAGCGGGGCGAACGGCGCGAGCGCTTCCGAGAGCACGACAGGGCCGGAGCCGGGGCCGCCGCCGCCGTGCGGGGTCGAAAACGTCTTGTGCAAGTTGATGTGCATCGCATCGACACCGAGGTCGCCCGGCCGCACCCGTCCGACGATGGCGTTGAAGTTGGCGCCATCGCAATAGACGAACGCTCCCGCCGCGTGGACCGCATCGGCGATCGCCTTCATCTCGCGCTCGAACAACCCGCACGTGTTCGGATTGGTGATCATCAGCGCGGCAACGTCCGGCCTCAGCCGTGCCCGTAGCGCGGCCAAGTCGACCCGCCCCTCGGCGGTGGCCGGGATGCTCTCGACCCGGTAGCCGGCGAACGCGGCGGTCGCCGGGTTGGTGCCATGGGCGCTTTCCGGAACCAGCACGACGGCGCGCGCATCGCCGCGGGCCTCGAGCGCGGCGCGGATGCACAGCAACCCGCATAGCTCACCGTGGGCGCCGGCCTTGGGCGCCATCGCCACGCCGCTCATGCCGGTGAGGGCGAGCAGCCAATCGGCCAATTGGGCGATCGCCTGGTAAGCTCCGCGCACCGTTTGCTGTGGCTGCAGCGGATGGATGTCGGCAAAGCCCGGCAGCCGCGCGACCTTTTCATTGAGCCGTGGGTTATGCTTCATCGTGCACGAGCCGAGCGGGAATGGGCCGAGGTCGATCCCGTAGTTCTGCCGGCTGAGGCGGGTGTAATGGCGGACGGTCTCGGGCTCGGTCAGGCCCGCGAGCGCCGGCGGTTCGGCGCGCAGGAAGGGCGCGAGCATCTCAAGTGGGGCGGTGTCGGCATCCTCGATGTCGACGCCACACTTGCCGAGCCCGCCGAGCTCGAAAATCAGCGGCTCCTCGACGGCGAAGCAGCGATCGCCGCTGACAGTAGGCTCGGGTGCAGCCTCCGCGCCGCCGGTGACGATCTCGGGCCGCCACCCAGCGGTATTGAGCTTGTTCATGCCAGCACCTCCGTCAGCGCCGTCGCCAGCGCCTCGATGTCCTCGTCGGTGGTCGTTTCCGTTGCGGCGACCAGCAGCGCACGGTGAAGCGCATCGGCTTCCGGATAGAGCCGCCCCAACGACACTCCGCCAAGCACGCGACGATCGGCCAGTTCGCGCACGACCTCGCGGGCTTCCCTCGGCAGGATTACCGTGAATTCGTTGAACCAGGCGCGGTTCAGCACCGTCACACCGGGCACCTGTGCCAGCCGGTCGGCCGTGGCGCGGGCGCGAGCGTGGTTGAGCCGCGCCAGCTTGGCCAGCCCCTCCCCACCAAGCAAGGTCATGTGGATGCTGAAAGCCAGTGCGCAAAGCCCGGAATTGGTGCAGATGTTGCTCGTCGCTTTCTCGCGCCGGATGTGCTGCTCGCGGGTCGAGAGGGTGAGCACGAAACCGCGGCGCCCGTCGGCATCGACGGTCTGGCCGCACAGCCGCCCCGGCATCTGCCGGACGAACTTCTCCGATGCGCCGAACAGCCCAAGATAGGGGCCGCCGAAGTTGAGCCCGACGCCGAGCGACTGGCCCTCCCCGACGACGATGTCGGCGCCGAGGTGGCCGGGCGCTTCGAGCAATCCGAGGGCGACCGGCTCGGTCACCACCGCCACCAACAACGCGCCTTGCGCATGGGCGGCTTCCGCGATCGCCTTGAGGTCCGGAATGCGGCCGAGGATGTCCGGGTACTGGACGACGACGCAGGCCGTTTCGCCCTCGATGGCGGCGATCACCGTCGCATCGTCAGGGCTCGCGACGAGTTCGGGCTCCCGGGCATTGATCGCATCGCCGGTGAACCGGGCCATCGTCCGGATCGTCGACACGTAGTGCGGGTGCAGCCCGCCCGAGAGCACCGCGCGCTTGCGCCGCGTAACTCGCCCGGCCATCGCGATCGCCTCCCAGCACGCGGTCGAGCCGTCGTACATCGAGGCGTTGGCGACGTCGGTCCCGAACAGCCGCGCGACCTGGGTCTGGAACTCGAACAGCACCTGCAGCGTGCCTTGGGCGATTTCCGGCTGATAGGGTGTGTACGAGGTCAGGAACTCGCCGCGCTGGATCAGGTGATCGACGCTCGCTGGAATGTGGTGGCGGTAGGCGCCGGCCCCGAGGAAGAACGGCGCCGATCCAGCCGCGAGGTTCTGCGCCGCGAGCGCGCTCATGTGGCGCTCGACGGCCAACTCGCTCGCGTGAGCGGGCAGCCCGTCGATCGGCCCCGGCAGGCGCGCTTCGGCGGGAACATCGGCGAACAGCGCGTCGATGCTGTCGGCGCCGATCACCCGCAGCATCTCGGCGCGGTCGGCGGAAGTCAGGGGAAGGTAGCGCATGGCTTCCGCTCAAAGTCCCGCGACGAATTTATCGTAAGCACCCTTGTGCATCAGCGAATCGAGCTCGCCGGCATCCGACAGTTCGACGCGGTACAGCCACCCGCCGGTGTCCGGCTCGGAGTTGACCAGCTCGGGCTGATCCTCGAGCGCGGCGTTCGTTTCCGTGACCCGCCCACTGACCGGGCTGTAGATGTCCGACGCGGCTTTGACCGAGTCGACAACGGCGCAACTTTCGCCCTTGGTCACCGAGTCGCCCACGCCGGGGAGCTCGACATAAGTGATGTCGCCGAGCTGGCCTTGCGCGTAATCGGTGATGCCGACGATGCCGACGCCACCGTCGACGTCGATCCATTCATGCTCTTCGGTGAAATAGCGGGGCATCGGGAAAGCTCCTCAGCGATGATAGCGGTGGGGAACGAACGGCATCGGCACGACCCTCGCGGGCAGGCGCTTGCCGCGCATGTCGATCGCGAGCGCGGTGCCCTCGGCAGCCTGGTCGCTGTCGACGTAGGCCATGGCGATCGGGTGCCCGAGCGTCGGCGAAAATCCGCCCGAAGTGACGCGGCCCACTTCCGTGTCGCCGGCATATACCGCCGCGCCTTCGCGGGCGGCCATGCGGCCTTCGAGCGCCAGGCCGACCCGGCGCGCGGGCGTGCCCTCGGCCAGCGCGTGGAGGATTCGCGCGGCCCCGGGGAAGCCGCCCTCGGTCCGGCGGCGCTTGCTGATGGCAAAGGCGAGGCCAGCGCTGACCGGATCGGTTTCGGGCGTAAGGTCGTGGCCGTACAGCGGCAACCCGGCTTCTAAGCGCAGCGAATCGCGTGCGCCGAGTCCGATCGGCTTGACCTCTTCGAGCGCGCACAAGGCGTCCGCCAGCGCGGTCACGTCAGCGCCGCGGACCGAGATCTCGAATCCGTCCTCGCCGGTGTAGCCCGAGCGGCTCACCCCGAGCGGAATCGCGCCCCACATGTACGGCGCGGCCTCCATGAACTTCAGCGCTTCGACCGGGCGGCCATCGGCCAGCGCAGGGCTCAGGCGAAGGCGAACGAGGGCTTGCGCCGCCTCCGGCCCCTGCAGCGCCAGCAGAGCGTGCTCATCGAGGTGATGGAGCGTGATCGCGTCGGGTAGGTGCTCGCGCAAGTGGCCGATGTCGTCCCACTTGGTCGCGCCGTTGACGACGATGTAATAGGTCCCGCCGCGGTTGGTCACCATCAGGTCGTCGAGGATCCCGCCGTCCTCGGCGAGCAGCAGCGAGTAGCGCTGGCGCCCGGACTTGAGCGCCGCGATGTCGCCGGGCAGCAGGCCCTCGAGCCCCTGCGCCGCGCCTTCTCCGGAGACCTCGAGCTGGCCCATGTGGCTGACGTCGAACAGACCGGCGTGGGCGCGGGTCCACTGATGCTCGGCGATGATGCCCTCGTACTGGACCGGCATCGCGTAGCCAGCGAACGGCACCATCCGCGCGCCACGGTCACGGTGCCAGGCGTCGAGCGGGAGCGTCAGCGGCTCGTGGAGAACGTCATCGAGTTCGTCGGTCAAGCTCACCAGACACAGCTCCGCACAGCATGGCACACCATCAGGTGCCCCCTCTGTCACGGAAACCTGAGAGCTTTCCCCCGCCTGCCGAAGCCTTCGCGGAGTTACCCCTTCGGCGGCCCCACCCGGGTGGGCGGAACACTTTCCAGAGCATCGCTATCGACCCGACGCGGTCCATTGGCCTGAGAGATTCCGGGGCGGTTGCTCCTTCGGCGTCCCGTGCTCCGCCTCGAAAGGCGAATCACGCGAACTCTCCCGCGCGGTCAGCGACGCCGAGCGGGATGGCGGTCGCGGACGACGGAGTCAACCGCGGCTCAGACGTTCTGCAGCCCCGCGATCGTCCGGCCGGAGATCCGCTGGTGGGCGGAGATGGCGAAGCGGTCGGTCATCCCGGCGATGTAGTCGGCAATGCGGCGACTGCGCTGCGCCTCGTCGGTTGGCAAATCCGCTGCCCAGTGCTCGCCCATTGCGGCAGGTTCGGCCGAAAAGGCGGCGAACAGCCCCGCCGTGACCTCCCTGGCGCGTTCGGCGGTCTCGATCTGCTCGGGATGGTAGTAGAGCCTGGCGTAGAGGAACCGCTTGAGGCGCCGCTCCTCCTCCGCGACCGCCGGCGAGAACGCGGCGGTCGGCCCGTCGGCGCCCCGCACTTCGGCGATATCGGACATGCCCGCGGCGCGGGCGGAGGTCTCGGCGAGGAGGTCGTTGACCATCAGGCCGATCTGACCGCGGACGAGCTCGCGCACTTGACGCTCGCGCGGCGCGCGCGGGAAGCGGCGCTCGACCTCGCGCCATTGGCTGCGTACGAAATCGAGCGCGAGCAGCTCGTCGAAATCGATGAAGCCCGCCCTGAGGCCATCGTCGATGTCGTGATTGTCGTAAGCGATGTCGTCGGCGAGCGTCGCCACTTGCGCCTCGAGTGACGGCCAGCTGGCCAGCTCCAGCGGAAATGCCGCGTCGAGCTCGGCCAGCGCCCAATTCGGCGCTGCGACGGGGCCGTTGTGCTTGGCCAGGCCCTCGAGCACTTCCCAGCTGAGGTTGAGCCCATCATGCTCGCAGTAGGGCGATTCCAGGCGCATCAGCGTGCGCAGGCAGTGGGCGTTGTGATCGAACCCGCCGTGCGGCCGCAACGCGGCATCGAGTGCTGCCTCGCCGGCATGGCCGAACGGCGGGTGGCCGATGTCGTGCGCCAGGCACAGCGCCTCGGTGAGGTCCTCGTCCAGTCCCAGCGCGCGCGCAATCACGCGGCCGATCTGCGCCACCTCGAGGCTGTGCGTCAGTCGCACGCGATAGTGATCACCGTCGGGCGCGACGAACACCTGGGTCTTGTGGCGCAGGCGGCGGAAGGCGATCGAGTGGATGACGCGGTCGCGGTCGCGCTGGAAGGCCGTCCGCGGCCCGCGGGTGCCGCCCTCGTCCGCCCTGAATTCGCGCCCGTAAGACCGCGCCGGATCGCAGGCGTATGGGGCGCGCTCAGTCACGCAGATCCGCTTCCGTCACTCTCCGCAGATCCAGTCCACCGCGGCTTCGGCGTGGATGCGCGTGCTGTCGTAAATCGGCAGCACGTTGGCGTCGACGTCGACGATCATCTCGAGCTCGGTGCAGCCGAGCACGACCGCTTCGGCACCATCCTGTTCGAGATTAGTGAGAATCGTCTTGAGTTCGCGCTGCGCCTGGCGGGTTGCCTTCCCGAGCAGCAGCTCTTCGTAGATGATCCGGTCGAGCCTCTCGACGAAGCCCATGACCGGCGGGAGCAGCTCGATGTCGTGGGCCACCAGCTTCTCGCGATAGAACTCCTCGACCATGACGTTACGGGTGCCGATCAGCGCGGCGCACTTGACTCCGTCCCGCGCCATCCGCGTGCCAACGCATTCGGCGATGTGCAGGACCGGCACGGACACCACCGCGGCGACGCGGTCGTGAAGCTTGTGCATCGAGTTGGCGCCGATGATCAGCGCGGTGGCGCCCGCTGCTTCGAGCCGCCGCGCCGAATCGGCGAGCACGTCCGTGGCGCGCGTCCAATCCTCGTCCGAAGACAGGCGGACGAGGTTGGAGAAGTCGAGGCTTTCAATCAGCAGCGGCGCGCTCGCCTGCTTGCCGGCGCGTGCCTGGACCAGGCGGTTGATGTGCTCGTAGTAGGTGCGGGTCGACAGCCAGCTCATGCCGCCGATCAGGCCGAGTTTGCGCAAGGGCGAGGTCTCCGGCGGCGAGGTGCCGCGAATCGATCTTCGCTTAGGAAAGCGGCCGCGGCCAGTCCAGCGCGCAGCCGGGTCCCGGCCTCAGTGCTGGAGCGCCTTGACGATGTCCTCGACCATTTTCTTGGCATCTGCCAGCAGCATCATCGTCTGGTCCATGTAGAAGACCTCGTTGTCGACGCCGGCGTAGCCGACGCCGCCCATCGAGCGCTTGATGAACATGATCGTCTTGGCTTTCTCGACATCGAACACCGGCATGCCGTAGATCGGGCTCGACTTGTCGGTCTTGGCCGCCGGGTTGACCACGTCATTGGCGCCGATGATGAACGCCACGTCCGTCTGCGCGAACTCGCCGTTGATGTCCTCGAGCTCGAACACCTCGTCGTAGGGCACATTGGCTTCGGCGAGCAGCACGTTCATGTGCCCCGGCATGCGCCCGGCGACCGGGTGGATCGCGTACTTGACCCGCACCCCTTCCTTCTTGAGCAGGTCGCCCATCTCGCGCAGCACGTGCTGGGCCTGCGCCACAGCCATGCCGTAGCCAGGAATGATGATCACTTGCTCGGCTTCCTTGAGCAGGAACGCCGCATCCTCAGCCGAGCCGCGCTTCCACGGCCGGTCGACCCGCGCGGCATCGGCGCCTGCGCCGCTCTCGGCGCCGAAGCCGCCGGCGATCACCGAGATGAAGCTGCGATTCATCGCCTTGCACATGATGTACGAGAGGATCGCGCCCGACGAGCCGACCAGCGCGCCGGTGATGATCATCGCCGTGTTGTGCAAGGTGAAGCCCATCGCCGCGGCGGCCCAGCCCGAGTACGAGTTGAGCATCGACACGACCACCGGCATGTCGGCGCCGCCGATAGGGATGATCAGCAGGAACCCGATCGCGAACGAAAGCGCGGTGATCGCGGCGATCACCCACAGGCCCTCGTCCTGCGTAAACCACCCGACCAGCGCGATAATTGCGACCAGCGTGCCGAGGTTGATGACATGCCGCGCCGGCAGCAGGATCGGCGCCCCGCTCATGTTGCCGTTGAGCTTGGCGAAAGCGATGACCGAGCCGGAAAAGCCCCGTCGGGGATTAGGATGCCGAACACCGCCGGGTTGAAGTAGGCCGCCAGGCCAACGAGCACCGCGGCCATGCCGACCAGACTATGAAATGCCGCCACCAGCTGCGGCATCGCGGTCATCTGGATGCGCCGGGCAATCGTGAGTCCGATCACCGCGCCAATGCCCAGCGCGACTACGATCCGGAACAGCACCGCGAGGTCCGCCGACGTGGGCCGCGGCCACCAGTCGTCCGGCGGGATCGGCGCCTGCGTGACCATCGTCGTAAAGATGGCGATCGCCATCCCGGCCATGCCGAAGCGGTTGCCGCGCCGCGACGTCCGCGGCGATGACAGCCCGCGCAGCGCAAGGATGAACAGCATCCCCGAGGCGAGGTAGGCGATCAGCGCCCAGGCCGGGAGGACGGCGTGTTCGCTCACTTGCCCTCACCTTTGGCGGCCGGGCGCTCCTTCTTCTTGTACATCGCGAGCATGCGCGCGGTCACGGCGAAGCCGCCGAAGATGTTGACGCTGGCCATCGCCACCGCGGCGAGCCCGAGCCAGCTCGAGGCCCCCGCCTTGGCCGCGCTGGCCACCAGCGCGCCGACGACGATCACCGACGAGATCGCGTTGGTCACCGCCATCAGCGGCGTATGCAGCGCCGGGGTGACCGACCACACGACATAGTATCCGACGAAGCAGGCGAGGACGAAGATCGAAAGGATCGAGATGAAGTCCATGCGTTACTCCGGCACAACGAAATCGAAAATGAAGCGGTACTCCCGAAGTTGAACAGCCGGTGTAACAGCTCTCGCGCTTCTGCAACTCTTGTCGAATGACGCTGCTACCAGAATACCCCGAACTTCAGACTGAGGCTCTTCCGATTTGAGGTCACCCATATACCCCAATATCTGCCCCAGTGCTTCGCGTTTCGCTATGCCAGCCTTGAGTTCAATGACGACAAGGCTACCAGCGGCGTCGACTGCAAGGATATCAATGAACCCGGACTCTACAGCGCGTTCGGCACCGCCGTCGACAATCGATAGTCCGGATTCAAGTTGGCCGACATGAGCGCGGAGAGTTTCTTGTAGATGGCGTTCGAGCTCAAACTGCTTTCCCTCGCGCCTCTCCCTTAGGACCTCCGCGGCGATCTCGATGGCTGCATCATTGGCAACCTCATTTTCACCGTTGGTGTCTCGAAATTCCCTATATGTGCGAACTCCTGTTTTGAAGTTGTTCAGTACGTTATAAGGATTCCCGTCGATGCGGAGCTTTGTAGGGTTTGGACGCGCGGATTTCTCGTCGACGAGCGAGTACTGGAGTGTCCCGATCAAATTCGTCAAGCGATCGTCGTCATACTGCTCATCCAAGTCGCCGTACGCTTCCTCCACACGCTTGGCATTTGAGTAGCGTGAGTTTGCGCTATTCTTTGAGTACCGGGGCGCCATCCACGCCTTGAAGGCGTCAATCCTCACCCCGACAGCCTCTCGTTCACGACCTTGCCGCCCCGGGTTAGCCGCACGGCGTTGCCGATCTCCTCATCCAGCACCGGGCGGCCCTGCTCCTTGTCCCAGAACGCCGAGAGGAAGTTGTAGAGGTTGCGGGCGTAGAGCGCCGAGGCGTCGGCGGCGAGGTGCGCGGGGGTGTTCGACCAGCCGATCAGCTTGACCCCGTGGCGCGTGGTCACCTGGTCCGGGACCGAGCCCTCGACGTTGCCGCCTTGGGCCACCGCCAGATCGAAGATCACGCTGCCCGGCTTCATCGTCGCGATCTGCGCGTCGGAGATCAACCGCGGCGCGGCGCGGCCGGGGATCAGGGCGGTGGTGATGACGATGTCCTGCTTGGCGATGTGGCTGGACACCAGCTGGCCTTGCGCCTGCTGGTACTCTTCGCTCATCTCCGTCGCATAGCCGCCGGCGCCCTCGCCTTCGATCCCCGCGACGCTCTCGACGAAGATCGGCTTGGCTCCGAGCGACTGGATCTGCTCCCTGGTCGCCGAGCGCACGTCGGTCGCCGACACTTGCGCGCCGAGCCGCCGCGCGGTGGCGATCGCCTGGAGCCCGGCGACGCCGACGCCCATCACGAACACCCGGGCGGCGCTGATCGTGCCGGCCGCGGTCATCATCATCGGGAACGCGCGGCCATAGACGTTGGCGGCCTCGATCACCGCCTTGTAGCCAGAAAGGTTCGACTGCGAGGAGAGGATGTCCATCGA
>JAEKKO010000295.1 GCA_019510335.1 Novosphingobium sp.
AGTGGACGTTGACCACCGCCTTGGCCACGCCAGCCTGCGCCAGCCCGTCGAGACTATAGTCGATCAGCGCCTTGCCGCCGACGCGGATCAGCGGCTTGGGCTGGCTGGCGGTCAGCGGCCGCATCCGCTTGCCAAGGCCCGCGGCCATGACCATGGCCGTATCGCTGACCAGTTCGCTCACCGATCATAGCTCCCGCCGCCGGTTTCGCGCAGCTCGGGCGGCACATTGGCGTCGAACCAGCGCGCCACCGGTTCGAGCGCGGGATGCATCAGGTCGCGCTCCATCAGTGCCCAAACCCGCGGTATGAGGTCCAGATAGCGCGGCTTGCCGTCGCGCTTCCACAGCCGCACGAAGATCCCGACGATCTTGGCATTCCTTTGCGCCCCCAGCCGGGCATAGTCGGCGAGGAAATCCTCGACCGGCTCGCCGCTCGCCTGGACGTAGCGGTCGAACATCTCGGCCTCGAGCTCAGGCGAGACGTCGCGCCGGGCATCCTGCAGCAGCGAGACGAGATCGTAGGCGCGGTGACCGATCAGCGCATCCTGGAAATCGAGCAGGCCCTGCTTGTGCAGCTCGCCGAGCAGCATGATGTTCTCGGCGTGGTAGTCGCGCAGCACGGTGACACCGGGGCGCTGGCGCGGCAGCAGCGGCTTGAGCGCCTGCTCCCAGGCCGCGGCATAGCCGGCGCCGTCGACATAGAGGTTCTGCGCCGGGCAGTACCAGTCGACCAGCAGCTTCACCTCGCGCTGATACTCGTTCATCCCATAATCGAGGAAAGGCCCCGGCGGCAGCCGGTGCAGATCGACCAGCACGTCGACCGCGGCGCGGTAGACCTCGCGCTCATCGTCGGTCCACTGGTCGAGATAGTCGCGCATCCGGGCCAGGCCGAAGTCCTCGAGCAGGACCAGCCCGCGGCCCGCGTCCTCGGCGAGAATCCGCGGGGCGCGCATGCCGTTGGCGTCGAGCCACTTGGCCGCGCGGAGGAACGGGCCGGGATCCTCGTTGGGCGGCGGCGCGTCCATCAGCATGGCGCTCTTCTCGCCGCGGCGGACGCGGAAGTAGCGGCGGAACGAAGCGTCGCCGGCGAGCGGCTCGATCTTGCAGCCGCCCCAGCCGGCGGCGTCGAGAAAGGCGTCGAGGCCGTCGGGAAAGGTCGCGATGGGAGAGCTCAGGGACATGGCAGCCGCCCTAGCCAATCCGCCCCCGCTTCCACAATCGCAATCCGCCCGTCATCCTCAACTTCCAGCGCAATCGCAAGGCAGCCCGGCTCATGCGCGAAGCCGCCGGCGTGCTCGGGCCATTCGGCAAGCAGCGCGGCGCCCTGCCGATAGTCGTCGAGGCCGATCTCCTCGGCCTCCGCGGCATGCGACAGGCGGTAGAAATCGGCATGGACCAGCGGCAGCCGCACCGCCGGCGGCTCGTAAAGCTCGACGATCGCGAAGCTCGGCGAGGGAATCTCGCCCCGATAGCCCAAGGCCGCGATCACGGCGCGCGCCAGCGTCGTCTTGCCGGCGCCGAGCCCGCCCGACAGCGCCACGACATCGCCGGGTCGTAGGACGGCCGCGATGGCTTCGCCGAAGCGGGCCATGGCGGGGAGATCAGGGAGAACAATGGTTTGGCTCATTTTCAGGTTCGCGCAGAGGCCCAGAGGCACAGAGAAACGGAGGATGGGCACGCGGAGACGCGGAGACGCGGAGGCGCCGGGACCCTCGGCGCAGCCGGCTCGTCTACTGGGCGCCGCGGCAAGCCGGAGATCAGCGAAAATTCGCGGGCCTTCGGCCTGAGGGAAACTCTCCGCGTCTCCGCGTCTCCGCGTGACCCTGCCCTCTGCGCCTCTGCGCCTCTGCGCGAATCCCAAATCACGGCAGCTCGACGATCGCCGCCGTGCCCTGCCCCGGTTCGGACAGCAGCTCGAGCGTGCCGCCGTGCGCCTCGATGAGTTGCCGCGCGAGCGGCAGGCCGAGGCCCTGGCGGCGTTCGATCGCCTTGCCATCGGCGCTGACCTTGGTGCCGCCGAACGCCCGCGCAAGCGTCGCCGCGTCCATGCCGGGGCCGTTGTCCGAAATGACGATCCGCGCCCGGTCGGCGCCTTTGACCTTGTGCCGCGACAGCTCGA
>JAEKKO010000296.1 GCA_019510335.1 Novosphingobium sp.
ATCAGCGGCTCCTCGAGCATCAGCCCCTTGTCGCCGCTGGCGGTCGCTGGCGGCTGGTGGGCAGCGCCGGCGGGGCCGAGGGCGGGCTTCCAGCCGGAAGCGTTGGGCGCGTTCATGCCGGCACTCCTTCAAGCACTTCCGCCAGCGCCGCGGCCAGCGCCTCGATATCTTCGTCGGTAGTAGTTTCGGTAGCGGTGACCAGCAGCCCCTGGTGCAACTCGCTCGCACCCGGATAGAGCCGGCCGAGCGACACGCCGCCGAGCACGGCCCGGTCGGCCAGCGCGCGCACGACTTCCCGCGCGTCGCCAGGCAGGACCACGGTGAACTCGTTGAACCAGGCATCGTTCAGCACGCGGACGCCGGGCACCTGAGCCAGCCGCGCCGCCGTGGTCTGAGCGCGGGCGTGGTTGACCGCCGCCAGCCGCGCTAGCCCCTCGCCGCCGAGCAGACTCATGTGAATGCTGAAAGCCAGCGCGCAAAGCCCCGAATTCGTGCAGATATTGCTCGTCGCCTTCTCGCGGCGGATGTGCTGCTCGCGGGTCGACAGCGTCAGCACGAAACCGCGGCGGCCGTCGGCGTCGACGGTCTCGCCGCAGAGCCGGCCGGGCATCTGCCGGACGAACTTCTCGCGGCAGCCGAACAGGCCCAGATAAGGCCCGCCGAACTGCAGCCCGACACCGATCGACTGCCCCTCGCCGACGACGATGTCGGCGCCAAGATGCCCCGGCGCCTCGATCAGGCCGAGTGCGACGGGCTCGGTCACCACGACCACCAGCAGCGCGCCCGCCGCCTGCGTCGCCGCGGAAATGGCGGCGAGATCGGGGATGCGGCCGAGCACGTCCGGATATTGCACCACGGCGCAGGCGGTCGCGCCGTCGATCGCCGCGATCACATCGGCATCGTCGGGCGCGGCGTCGAGCTTGGGCGCGCGCGCGTCGATCGTGTCGCCGGTGAAGCGCGCCATGGTCTCTACGCAGGCGACATAGTGGGGGTGCAGCCCGCCCGAGAGCACCGCCTTGCCGCGCTTGGTCACGCGCGCCGCCATGGCGATCGCTTCCCAGCAGGCGGTCGAGCCGTCGTACATCGAGGCGTTGGCGATGTCGGTGCCCAGCAGCCGCGCGACCTGCGTCTGGAACTCGAACAGCACCTGCAGCGTGCCCTGTGCGATCTCGGGCTGGTAGGGCGTATAGGCGGTGAGGAACTCGCCGCGCTGGATCAGGTGGTCGACCGAGGCGGGGATATGGTGGCGATAGGCGCCCGCGCCGAGGAAGAACGGCGCCGCGCCGGCGCTGAGGTTCTTGCCCGCCAGCGCGGCCATGTGCCGCTCGACCGCCATTTCGCTCGCATGCATCGGCAGGCCGGCGATCGGCCCGGAAAGACGCACCTCGGCGGGGACGTCGCTGAACAGATCGTCGATCGTGGCGGCGCCGATGACGCCGAGCATCTCAGCCCGGTCGGCGGGGGTGAGCGGAAGGTAACGCATGATTTCAAAGCCCCTCGACGTATTCCTTGTAAGCCGCCTCATCCATCAGGCTGCCGAGCTCGCCCGGATCGGCCAGCGTCACGCGGAACAGCCAGCCGCCCACTTCGGCATCGGCATTGACCAGCTCGGGCGCGTCGCCGAGCGCCTCGTTGATGTCGGTCACTTCGCCGCTGACCGGGGTGTAGACGTCCGAGGCGGCCTTGACCGAATCGACCACCGAAACCGAATCGCCCTTGGTCACCTCCTGGCCGACGGCCGGCAGCTCGACGAAAGTGATGTCGCCGAGCTGGCCCTGGGCATAGTCGGTGATGCCGACCGTGCCGACGTCGCCCTCGACGTCGATCCACTCGTGGTCTTCGGTAAAATAGCGGCTCATTGCGGGCTCCTTAGCGGCAGTAGCGATGGGGGACGAAAGGCAGCGGCACGACCGTGGCGGCGAGGCGCCGGCCGCGGTTGTCGAGCTCGAGCCGGGTGCCGGGCGCGGCGAGCGCGGCGTCGACATAGGCCATGGCGATCGGATGCTGGAGGCTGGGCGAGAAGCCGCCCGAAGTGACCTGGCCGACCTGCTGGTCACCGGACATGACCTGAGCCCCCTCGCGCGCGGCCATGCGGCCTTCGAGCGCGAG
>JAEKKO010000297.1 GCA_019510335.1 Novosphingobium sp.
CTCATCCATCGTGCGGAAGTAATAGTATACGAGCTGGTGCTTCAGGCCGGCGGCTTCTGCCACGTTCCGCGCGGTGAGAGCGCCGTAGCCCTTCCGAAGCATCACCACTTCCACGGCGTCCATCATTGCGGCCCGCGTCTCCGACGTTTCGGGTCCCATTCTGCGCACCGCGCCCCTCCCCCCATGCTGCACTCCATCCGACTCTAAACCCGGAGCCGGAGAATGGAACCGTGCCGCCCGCCTGCTCAACCGAGCTGCGGCAGGGTCACTGCGAATTCCATTCGTTTCACCTCGCCGGGGCCACCATTTTCGGCAGATGTCACGCGCAATTGATCGCGGTCAATGCACCGCGGCGGCGGCTCCAGCACGGCTCTCCTGCTCAAGGAGGAACCTCGTCATGTTCAGGCAAAACGTCGGCTCGATCGACCGGATTTTGCGCATCGTCGTCGGGATCGTGCTGATCGCGCTGGTCTTCGTCGGGCCGCACACGCCGTGGGGATGGCTCGGTCTGATCCCGCTTATCACCGGCCTCGCCAGCACCTGCCCGCTGTATAGCGTCCTGGGGCTCGGCACCGGCCGCTAGGGCGCGTGCTTGCGCTGCGCGTGCCTGCCCGGCATAGCGCGGCGCCATGCACGACATCCGCCTGATCCGCGACGATCCTGCCGCGTTCGACGCCGCGCTCGCCCGCCGCGGGGTCGAGCCGGTGACGGCCGCGATCCTCGCGCTGGACGCCGAGCGGCGGTCGGCGGCGACGCGGATGCAGGAGGTCCAGGCGCGGCGTAACGACGCCTCCAAAGCAATCGGCGCGGCAATGGGCCGCGGCGAAAGGGACGAGGCCGCGGCGCTAAAGAGTGATGTCGCAGAGCTCAAGGACGCGCTGGCCTCGCTGGAACTGCAGGAACGGGCGCTCGGCGGCCGCCTCCACGAGGCGTTGGCCGGGCTGCCCAATCTTCCCGACGGCGAAGTGCCCGACGGCGCCGACGAAACCGACAACCGCGAGTTGCTGCGCTGGGGGAGCCCGCGCACGTTCGACTTCCTCCCGCGGGAGCACGCCGACCTGGGGCCACCGCTCGGGCTCGAGTTCGATACGGCGGCGGCGTTCTCGGGCAGCCGCTTCGCTTTCCTGCGCGGACCGATGGCGCGGCTGCAGCGTGGGCTCGCCCAATTCATGCTCGACACCCAGACGCTCGAGCATGGCTACACCGAGTGCGCGCCGCCGCTGCTGGTGCGGGACGAGGCGGTGTTCGGCACAGGTCAGCTGCCCAAGTTCGCCGACGACTTGTTCCACACCACCGATGGACGTTGGCTGATCCCGACCGCCGAGGTCTCGCTGACCAACTCGGTGCGCGAGCAGATTCTCGCCGAAGCCGAGCTGCCGATCCGCCTGACCGCGCTCACCCCCTGCTTCCGCGCCGAAGCCGGGGCGGCGGGCAAGGACACGCGCGGCTACATCCGCCAGCACCAGTTCGACAAAGTCGAGCTGGTGACGATCTGCCGCCCCGAAGACTCCGCCGCCGAGCACGAGCGGCTGACGACGGCGGCCGAATCGGTCCTGCAGAAGCTGGAGCTGCCCTACCGCAAGGTGCTGCTGTGCACCGGCGACCTCGGCTTCACCGCGCGCAAGACTTACGACCTCGAGGTGTGGCTGCCCGGGCAGGGCACGTATCGCGAGATCTCGAGCTGCTCGAACTGCGGCGACTTCCAGGCGCGGCGGATGAATGCGCGCTATCGGCCCGAGGGGCAGAAGGGCACGGCCTTCGTCCACACCCTCAACGGCTCCGGCCTCGCCGTCGGGCGGACGCTGGTCGCGGTGCTCGAAAACGGGCAGCAAGAGGACGGCTCGGTCGAGCTGCCCTCGGCGCTGCTGCCGTACATGGGCGGGATCACGCGGCTGGAGCCGGCGCGCTGATGCGCATCCTCGTCACCAACGACGACGGCATCAACGCCCCGGGCCTGGTCGTGCTCGAGGCGATCGCACGCGAGTTCAGCGAGGACGTGTGGGTGGTCGCCCCGGCCGAGGAGCAGTCGGGCGCCGGGCACTCGTTGACCCTGACCCGCCCGGTGCGCCTGCGCCGCCACGATGCCCGCCGCTTCTCGATCAGCGG
>JAEKKO010000246.1 GCA_019510335.1 Novosphingobium sp.
CCGGCGCTCGCGTTCCGAGAAGCGGCGCAGGAGCGTGCTGTCCGGCCGCGCTCTGGGTCGGACGATCGCCGCCGTCATGGTCCTGATCCTGATCGGCTACACGGCGATTATCGTTAGCCGCGTCCGCACGGTGGCGAAGGCCTACGGGAGCGTGACGATCGGCATGGACCAGCGCCAGGTCCGCTACGTTCTCGGCCAGCCGAGCGCCGGCGATGGCGGACCGCTGTGGAAATACGACGACAACGGCATGCGCCTGCAGCTGCGCTTCGCCCCCGATGGGCGGCTGGCCAGCGTCAGCTGCTTCCAGGACGAGGGGGCGGTCGAGCCGTGCCCGGGGATGCTCGGGGTCGGCGTCGGCAGCGCCGAGGGTGACGTTCTCGCCCGCCTCGGCAGGCCCGATGGTGAGCGGTACGAGGGCGATGCCAAGCAGATGATCTATCTCGGGCTCGGCGTGGTGTTCCGGCTGCGCCAGGGACAGGTGGTGCTGATCAGCCACGTCCGCCCGGCCGGAGGACTGCCGCAGTGGCGCCAGGTCGCGTGGCTGATGCTGTCCTGACTCGGCTGGGGCGCTGAATCTCCTTCAGGCCCTGAATCCCGTCAGGAATGCCGCGGCCGCGGCCGTCGCCGGCGCAGCCCGTCGACGATGAACCAGACGGCTTGCGCCGCCAGGTAAAGCAGTATCTGTCGCACGGTGAAGGCGCCGAGCGGCAGGCGCAAGGCGATCAGGACGGCGACGCAGAGGCCCAACGACAGGACATGGGCGACGAGCAGCCCGACCGTGCCGTGCAGCGGCAACGGCAGGCGCAGCGTCGCCCGGCTGACGAAGTAAGTCGCCAGCATCGCGCCCACGATCCGCAACAGCACCGGCATTCGCCCTCACTCCCGCGCCCAGGCGTCCCGCATCAAGCCAGAGCGATGTCGGGCGCGTCTTCCTGCTTCATTCCGACCAGGTGATAACCGGCGTCGACATGGTGCACTTCGCCGCTGACCCCCGAAGCGAGGTCGGACAGCAGGTACAGCCCGGCTCCCCCGACGTCCTCGATGGTGACGTTGCGGCGCAGCGGCGAGTTCAGCTCGTTCCACTTGAGGATGTAGCGGAAGTCGCCGATCCCGCTTGCCGCGAGGGTCTTGATCGGCCCGGCCGAGATCGCGTTGACGCGGATGTTGCGCGGCCCGAGGTCGTTGGCGAGATAGCGGACGCTGGCCTCGAGCGCGGCCTTGGCCACGCCCATGACGTTGTAGTGCGGCACCACTTTCTCCGCCCCGTAATACGTCAGCGTGAGGATCGAGCCGCCGTCGCTCATCATCGCCTGGGCCCGCTGGGCGATGGCCACGAGGCTGTAGGCCGAGACGTTCATGGTCAGCAAAAAGTTGTCGAGCGTGGTGTCGTAGAACTTCCCGCGCAGCTGGTTCTTGTCGGAAAAGCCGATCGCGTGGACGACGAAGTCGAGCGTCGGCCAGCGCGCCGCAAGCTCGCCGAAGGCGGTGTCGAGCGCGGCCATGTCGGAAACGTCGCACTCGATCAGGAAGTCCGAGCCGAGGCTCGCTGCGAGCGGGCGCACGCGCTTTTCGAGCGCCTCGCCCTGGTAGGAGAAGGCAAGCTCGGCGCCGTGCTCGCGCAGCTTCTGGGCAATCCCCCAGGCCAGCGACTTGTCGTTGGCCAGGCCCATGATCAGCCCGCGCTTTCCTGCCATCAATCCGGTCATCGGGCGGCGGACTCCTTCCCCTCATGGTGCTCGGCGCGGGCACGGTTGTCCGCCTGGCCGATCATGTCCCGTTCTTCGGGCGTCTCGGTCAGCGCCGCGTTGAGCTCGGCGCCGACGACCATCCCTAAGCCGACCAGCCAGAAAAAGAAAAGCGCGATCATCACGCCGGCCAGGCTGCCGTAAGTCAGGTCGTACTTGAACACCGTGCGCAGCAGCACCGGCAGGGCGAGGCTCACCGCCACCCACCACAGCGTCACGAACAGCGCTCCCGGCCATTTCGGATAGCGCCGCTTGCGATAGACGCTCGGCGTCAGCGACAGGAACAGCAGGTACAGCGAGCCGAACAGCACGATCGCGGGAATGAACCGCGACAGCGCGATGTTGTGCAGCACCGCGGCGAACTGCGGCACGGCGGTCTCGACCAGCGGCTCGAGCGCGCCGATCATCACTTGCGCCACCAGCGAGAACATCAGCAGCACGACCGCGGCGAGGATCACCCCGGTCGAGAGCAGGCGGTAGCGCCAGAACGCCTGGGTCGCCGGAGTACCGTACGCCCGCCGGAGAATGTCGCGGATCGTCTCGATCAGCGAACCGACGGTCCACAGCCCGATCGCCCCGCCGGCCCACAGCAGCCAGCCCGAGCGGGCATCGATCACCGCTCGCGCGACCGGCTCGATCACCCGCGCGACGACCGGCGGCAGCGCCATCAGCACGGCGTTGATCGAGGCCGCGCGCTGGCTCCGTTCGCCGACCGCCGAGAAAATCGCCGCCCCGGTGATGAAAAACGGGAACACCGCGATGATCGACATGTAGGCGAGGTTGCCGGCGTGGATGAAGCCGTCGTTGTAGACGCCGGCCCAGACCCGGGCGATGATCTTGCGCGCCTTGGTTCCGGGGCCGACCCGCTCCTCGATCCGCTCGGCCAGGCCGGCGCGCCAGCGCAGCGCCTCGCGCCGCCGCGCTTCGGGCGACAGGTCCGGCACGGTCAGCGCCGGTGCGCCGGGTTCCGCGCGCACTCTTGCGACCGGCCGTTCTTCCATGGCCGGGCGGCGCCCTAGACGCCGAGCTTGCTGCGCAAATCGCGCGTGTCGCGCCAGCCTTCGAGGCGGCTGGCGAGATCGGGGTCGCTATGCGGAATGGCGATCTCCAGCGTCACCAGCTGGTCGCCGCGGCTCCCGTCCTTGCGGCTGAAGCCCTTGCCCTTGAGCCGCAGCGTCTTGCCCGAGCTGCTGCCGGGGGCGACCGTCAGCATCACCGGGCCCTCGACGGTGGGAACGCGGATCTTGGCGCCGTGGACCGCCTCATCCAGGCTGATCGGCACGTCGAGGCGGATATTGTCGCCGTCGGCGCGGAAATACGGGTGCGGCTCGAGGTGGATCGTGACCAGCGCATCGCCGTTGCCGCCGGGACCGGCCTCACCCTTTCCGGGGAGGCGCATCTGGGTGCCGTCCTCGACGCCGGCGGGGAGCTTGAGGTCGATGGTCTTGCCGTCGGCGAGGGTGATCCGCTGCGTCGCCCGGTTCGCCGCATCCGGAAGCGAGACCGCCAGGCGGTACTGGACGTTGGCGCCCTTGGGCGCGGCGCGGGTCCGTGCTCCGCCGAAGCCGCCGCCCATGCCGCCGCCACGGCCCGGGCCTCCGCCCATGCCGCCCATCCCCCCGCGGCCGCCGAACAGCCCTTCGAACAAGTCGCTGATGTCGACCCCTTCGGCGTCGCCGAAGCTTTCGAAGCCGTCGGACCGGAACCCGCGCTGGCCGAACCCCGCGCCGGGCCCGCCGCCACCGGCCCCGAAGCCGAACGGCATCGCCGGGTTGCCGTCGATGTCGATCTCGCCGCGGTCGAACTGGGCGCGCTTGTCCTTGTCGCTGAGCAGGTCGTAAGCGCGGGTGATCTCGCCGAAGCGCTCGCCGGCCTTGGGGTTGTCCTGGTTGCGGTCGGGGTGGAGCTCCTTGGCGAGCTTGCGGTACGCGGACTTGATGTCCTTCTCGCTCGCGCTACGCGGCACGCCGAGGATCGCGTAAGGGTCTGCTGCCATGGGCCCTAGCTAGGGTGCCGCGGGCGATGCGGCAAGCGGCCCGGCTCACCCGTCCCCCGCACTCGTCGCCAAGCCGCTTTCCTACACGGAGCGCGATGGCTAAGGGGGCGCCATGGACTGCCGCAGACATCCCTTGCCGAGCCCCGCCGGGTCGCCCGGCCGAGGGCCGATGCCGCGGCTAGGCGCACCGCGGTTTTTCGTTTTCGGCGGTACTTTCGGTAACTTGTGCAGGTAAGCGGCGTGGAAGCTGAACAGAGCCGCACCGAAATCCCCGCCGGCGACCCGTTCGCGCTGTTCGACGCGTGGTTCGTCGAGGCCCGGGCGAGCGAGCCCAACGATGCCAACGCGATGGCGCTGGCGACGGCGACGCCCGACGGCCGCCCGTCGGTGCGGATGGTCCTGCTCAAGGGCCATGGCGCCGACCTCGGCCCCGGCGGCGGGTTCGTGTTCTACACCAACGCCCACAGCCGCAAGGGCGCCGAGATCCGCGCCAACCCGCAAGCGGCGCTGCTGTTCCACTGGAAGTCGCTGCGCCGCCAGGTGCGCGTCGAAGGCCCGCTGAGCGAGGTCGATGCGGCCACGGCGGACGCCTACTTCGCCAGCCGGGCGCGGGATTCGCAGCTCGGCGCGGTCGCCTCTGACCAGTCCGCCCCGCTCGATTCGCGCGCGACCTTCGTCGCCCGCTACGAGGACGCGGCGCGCCGCTTCGGCGATGGCCCGGTGACCCGCCCGCCACACTGGACCGGCTACCGCCTTGCTCCCGAGGCGATCGAGTTCTGGCTCGACCGCCCGCACCGCCTCCACGAGCGCCGCCGCTTCACCCGTTCCGGCGCTGGCTGGACCAGCACGCTGCTCTACCCATGAACCGCACTATGGAACAGCTCCACCACGGCCTGCTCAACCGCAGCGCGGCGTTCGCCAGCATCTCGGTCGCGGTGCTGCTGATCGTGCTCAAGGGCTGGGCGGCATGGTCGACCGGCTCGACGGCGATGCTCGGCAGCCTCGCCGACACCGTGCTCGACTTCGTCGCCAGCCTGGCGACCCTGACCGGGGTATGGATCGCCTCGCGCCCCGCCGACCGCCAACACCGCTTCGGCCACGGCAAGGCCGAGGCAGTGGCGGCGCTGCTGCAGGTCGTGCTGATCTCGATCTCGGCCGCGACCCTGGCGATCCGCGCCACCCAGCAGCTCCTCGCCGGCGGGCGCACCGCCGCCGCTGGCGAAGGGATCGTCGTCTCGGTCGTGGCGATCGTCGCGACGGTGCTGCTGCTCGCCTGGCAGCGCCACGTGATCGGGCGTACCGGCAGCCTCGCGATCGCCACCGACCATCTCCACTACAAGTCCGACCTGCTGCTCAACCTGGCGGTGATCGTCGCCCTTGCCCTCGACCAGTTCGTCGGCTTCGCCAAGGCCGACCCGCTGTTCGGCCTCGCCATCGCGGCCTGGCTCGGGTGGGGCGCGTGGCAAGCGTCGCGCGAGGCGATCCGCCAGCTGATGGACGTCGAGTGGCCCGAGGAGCGGCGCCAGGCGTTCCTCGACGTGCTCGCCCGCCACCCCGAGCTGCGCGGCGTGCATGACTTGCGCACCCGCACCGCCGGCAACCGCGACTTCGTCCAGTTCCACGCCACGGTCGACGGGCGGATGAGCGTGCGCGAGGCGCACCGGATCATGGACGAGCTCGAGGCCCGGCTGATGGCCCAGTTCCCCGGGCTCGAGGTGCTGATCCATCCCGACCCCGAGGGCGACCGCGATTCGGACGACCTTGCCGCCGAGGAGCTGCTGCCGCCGGTGGCGGAGCGGCAGGTGCGGCGATGACCCGGGCGGTGCCCTACTGGCACGTCGACGCCTTCGCCGACCGGCCGTTCACCGGCAACCAGGCCGCGGTGATACTGCTCGACAGCTGGTCCGAGGACGCCGTGCTCCAGGCCATCGGGGCGGAGAACCTGTTCGCCGAGACCGCGTTCCTGGTCCCCGACGCGAGCGGCGAGGCCGAGTTCGAGCTGCGCTGGTTCACCCCCGCGCTCGAGGTCCGGCTCTGCGGCCACGCGACGCTCGCCTCGGGCCACGTCGTGCTCGGCCGCGAACCGGGGCGCGAGACGGTCCGCTTCCGCACTCGCCAGGCCGGCGTGCTCGAAGTCCGGCGGGACGGCGAAGGCTACTCCTTGGCGCTACCGGCGATTGCGACGACCCCCGGCGCATGGGAAGAAGCGGCGGCGCTGCTCGGCGGCCCGGTGCGCGAAGTGTGGCGCTCGCCCGACCGCTACAACGTCTTCCTCTACGCCTCGGAGGACGAGGTCCGCGCCCTTGCACCCGACTTCACCGGGCTCGCCACGCTCGGCGACCACCAGTTCATCGCCACCGCGCCGGGCCGCGCCAGCGACGTCGTCAGCCGGGTGTTCGTGCCCGGGGCCGGCGTCGAGGAGGACAGCGTCACCGGCTCGGCCCATGCCGTGCTGACGCCGCTCTGGGCCGAGCGGCTCGGCCGCGACCGCTTCACCGCCTTTCAGGGTTCCCAGCGCGGGGGCCACCTGACCTGCCGGCTCGACGGCGGCCGCGCATGGCTCGGCGGCAACTGCGTCACCGTGGTCGAAGGGACGTTCCGCTTCTAGCCCCTGGGGAACAGCGCCGCGATCGCGCCCAGCCGCCGCCGCACCGGATCTCGGGCATCATCGGCGGTCTGGCCGAGGCGGACGATCGTCAGCTTGCGCGTCGGGGAGACGAGCAGATACTGGCCGAGGTGCCCGACGCAGGCGAAGTCGCTCGGCGGCTCGCGGGGGAACAGCGCCTCGCCCTTCCCCGGCCGCACCCGGTTGAGCCACAAGTGTGCGCCGTAAGCGCCGTTCCCCGGAGACGGGGTGGTCATGAACGCCAGCCACGACCGCGGCAGCACTTGCGTGCCGCGGGACGCGCCGCCGTTGCGGAGGAACTCGCCGAACCCGGCCCAGTCGCGCGCCGTCGCATCGATCATGCTGCCGCCGATCAGGGTGCCGGCGGCATCGAACTCGGGGACCATCGACTTGAGCCCGAGCGGCTCGAACAGGCGCGTGCGCAAGTAGTCGGCCGTCGCCTGGCGGCGCACCGCGGGATCACGGCTGTCGGTCAGCGCCTGCGCCGCGAGATCGGCGAGGATCACGCTGGTCGCGCTCGAGTACTGCCAGGTCCGGCCCGGCTCGGCCGAGAGCGGCTGCGCCTCGGCATAAGCGGCCATGTCGTTGCGGCCGTCGAGGAACAGCATCCGCACGGTGTCGGCGGCGTAGATCGGGTCGGCGTGCTCGCTGTGGCGCAAACCGGAGCGCATCTGCAGCAGCTCGCGCAAGGTGATCTCGCCGCGCGGATCGCCGGGCCGCTGCCAGGCCGCGACCGGCGCCGGATCGTCGAGCTTGAGCCGGCCGTCGGCCGCGAGCAGACCGATCAGCACGCCCGTCACGCACTTGGCCATCGACCAGCCGGTGAAGCGGGTCTGCCGCCCGAACCCTGGAGCGTAGCGCTCGGCAACGAGGCGGCCGCCGTGGATCACCACGACCGCGCGGGTCTCGGCCGCCGCCGGATCGGTGAACAGCGCGTCGACTGCCCGGGCCAGCGGCTCGCGGGTAATGCCCGGCTGGGCGACGACGGCGGCCAGCGCCTGCGGATCGAGCGGCGGCGGAGCCGCATCGCGATGGCACGCGGCGAGGGCTGGCAGCGCCAGCAGCGTCAGGATAAGGGACGGGCGGCGCACCGGCATGGCGCGCCTCCCATGCGCAACCGGAGTCCCGATGGCAACCGCCGAGATGCCCGCCCCGCGGCGCACCGCAAACCCCGCGCGATGGCGGCGACGGCGGCGCGGGGCGGCGATCGCCGTGCTCGTGCTGGCCGCCGCGCTGGCGCTCGTCTGGCCGCGCCTGCGGAGCTACGCGACGCTGGCCGCATCCTACGGCGCCCACGTCGCCTGTACTTGCCACTACATCGGCGGCCGCCCGCTCAAGGACTGCCGTCACGACTTCGAGCGCGGCATGGGCGTGGTCACGCTCAGCGCCGACGAGCCGGCACGCCGCGTCACCGCGCGCTACCTGTTCCTCGCCCGCCAGAGCGCCACCCTCGCAGACGGCGCCGGCTGCTTGCTCGAGCCGTGGCGGGGGTGAGCGAGCGCGCTCAGCCCGGCTCGGTGGCCTCGATCCAGCCG
>JAEKKO010000277.1 GCA_019510335.1 Novosphingobium sp.
CGCGCTGTCCGCAGGGCCGGCTCGAGCAAGGATCGGCCGGGAGCGAGCCGGGCGAGGACATGCCCTTCCCACGTCACCGCTAGGCCGCCGTTCTCGTCGACAGCGAGCTCGAACACTTCGTCCTTCGCTTCGACTAGGGATCTGGCGCGGCGATCGAGCTCATCGCCAAGGCGGCGTTCGGCGGCTGCGAGGAGCAGCCGCTTGTCGGCGAGACGCGTCGATGGATCGACGCGGAATTCGAACCCGGTCAAGTGCCCGATCGGTTCGGGGCCGACGCTGACCTCGCCATCTGCGGCGACGGTCACCGGCAAGGCATCCGACCCGTGCGCGCCGATGTCGCGGACCAGCACGGCGGTGCGGCGGTCGACGAACCGCTGGGTGAGGCGCTCGTGCAGCGCGTCCGACAGGCGCCCCTCGACTTCGCGCGTGCGCTCCGCCCATTTGGCCGGCTCCTTCAGCCAGTCGGCGCGATGGGCGATATAGGCCCAGCTGCGGATCCCGGCGAGGCGGTCGGCGAGCGCCTCGATATCGCCGCTCATATTGTCGAGCCGCGCGACCTCCGCGGCGAACCAGTCGTGCGGGACGTGTCCGCCTTCCTCGATGTAGCTGAACAGGCGGCGGACCATGCGCGCATGGTGCATCGGCCCGACCTTGCGGAAGTCGGGGAGCCCGCAGACGGCCCAGAGCCGCCGCGCCTGCACTGCGCGCTTCGAGGCGATCGCTGGATCCTCCGCGAGGAGCTTCAGCACCGCCAGGTCGATCGCTTCGGGCGCAGTGCGTAGCAAAGGGTCGTCGCTTTTTGCTTCGAGGCTGCGGATCAGTGTGCGGACGTCGCCGAAGTCGAGCTCGGCGTTGCGCCAGTAGAGGGAATCGAGCGGGCGGAAGCGGTGCTCCTCGATTGCGTCGATCTCTTCCTCGCTGAAACCGCCGCTCTCTTCGGTCAGGCCGAGCGTGCCGAAGGTCCCGTCCTTCTGGTGGCGCCCGGCGCGGCCGGCGATCTGGGCCATTTCGGCGATGCTGAGCCGGCGGTCGCGGCGGCCGTCGAATTTCTCGAGGCCGGCGAAAGCGACATGGGTCACGTCCATGTTGAGGCCCATGCCGATGGCGTCGGTGGCGACCAGATAATCGACCTCGCCGCGCTGGAACATCGCGACCTGGGCGTTGCGCGTGGCAGGCGAGAGTGCGCCCATGACCACCGCGGCGCCGCCCTTGAAGCGGCGCAGCATCTCGGCCAGCGCGTAGACCTGCTCGGCGGAGAAGGCCACGACGGCGGAGCGCGGAGGCAGGCGGGAGAGCTTGACGCTGCCGGAATAGCGCAGGGTCGAGAAGCGCGGGCGGCTGACGATCTCGGCTTCGGGGAGCAGCTCGCGGATGACCGGACGGAGCGTGTCGGAGCCGAGGATGAGCGTTTCCTCGCGGCCGCGGGCTCGGAGCATGCGGTCGGTGAAGACATGGCCGCGCTCGGGGTCGATGCCGAGCTGCGCCTCGTCGATCGCGGCAAAGGCGAAGTCCCGCTTGAACTCATTGTCGTGATGCGCATCGCCGCCCGACACCGGCATACTTTCGGCAGTGCAAAGGAAGTAGCGTGCTTCCGGCGGGACGATCCGTTCTTCGCCCGTCAGCAGCGCGACCTGCTTCTCGCCCTTCATCGCGATGACGCGATCGTAAACCTCGCGCGCAAGCAGGCGGAGCGGGAAGCCGATGACGCCCGAGCTGTGCCCGCACATCCGCTCGATCGCGAGGTAGGTCTTCCCCGTGTTGGTGGGGCCCAGAATGGCCCGGACGGGTGCGTCTGAACGGCGCGCCATTGGACTCAATGTGGCAGCGCGCGAGGGAAGCGCAAGGTTCCAATTGATCCTCCCCGAGCTTCTGCTCGGGGAGGGGGGCCAGCGAAGCTGGTGGAGGGGTATTGCACAGCGTTGGAGCATTCCCCTCCACCACCGAGCTGCGCTCGGCGGTCCCCCTCCCCCAGGCGAGCTGGGGGAGGATTTTAGGGGCACCTTAACCCTGTTTCGGCATCACCGCCCTCGTGTTCACCTCACGAGCCCATGCGCACCCGATGCGGCGAGCGCTTGCGCCTGCCTGGCCGAA
>JAEKKO010000278.1 GCA_019510335.1 Novosphingobium sp.
GCCGGCCTGTGGCCGCCTGCCACCTCCCCATTTGTGCTGCGCAAAAATGGGGAGGAGCTTTCGCGCCGCCAGTTCCTCCCTGTTTTCGCGAAGCGCAAACGGGGGGGACCGCCGCCGAAGGCGGTGGTGGAGGGGTTGCTATCGCTGCGGCGGTGCGTCGGCGATTGCCATGTCTGGGCGCGGCGCTAGCTTCCAGCGATCTTCGATCGAGCTGGAGCCGCGCCGATGCCCCTTTCGCTGTACGACGCCACCGTCCCCGCGTTTCTCCAGATCCTCCCATCGATTTCGGGGCTGCTCGACAAGGGCGCGGCGTGGTGCCGCGAGCGCGGGGTTGCCGACACCGCGCTGACCGAGGCGCGGCTGGCGCCGGACATGTGGCCGTTCGCCAGCCAGGTGCGCTCATGCTGGGCCCATTCCGCCGACGCCGTCGACGCGGTAAAAAGCGGTGAGGCGCGGCCCGATTTCAGCGAGCCGCCGCGGGACTTCGCCGGCCTCAAGGCGCGGGTCGAGGATGCCATCGCCCGCCTCAAGGCGGTAACCCCCGACGAGCTCGAGGCCGTCGAGAGTGGCGACACCTATTTCCAGATCGGTGAGCGGCGGATGGACTTCCGCTCAGTCGACTACCTTCTGACGTTCGCGCTGCCCAATTTCTACTTCCACGCGACCACCGCCTACGCGATCCTGCGCAATCAAGGTCTGGAGATCGGCAAGCGCGACTTCCTTGGCGGGATCAAGCTCAAGGGCTGAGGCTGGTCCCTTTCACCGGGACACGCAGAAAGGGCCGCGATCGCTCGCGGCCCTTCTTTTTTTCGTGCCGGAAACGCGTCTCAGTCGTCGCGCAGGAACGCCGGGATGTGGTCGGGGTTGCCCCCTTCCTCACGCTCGCGCTCGGGGCGCGGGCCCCGCTCGCGGTCGCCGCCGCCTTCGCGACGGGGGCCGCGGTCGCGGCCGCCGCGGTCGCCACGCGGTCCGCGGCGGTCGCCGCGGTCGGGACGATCGCCACGACCTTCGCGCGGCTCACGCGGCTCGCGCGGCGGGCGGGTGTCGGGCAGCTCTTCGCCGGTTTCCTGGTCGACCACCCGCATCGACAGGCGGACCTTTCCGCGCGGGTCGATCTCGAGGACCTTGACCTTCACCTGCTGGCCTTCCTGGACGACGTCGGTCGGCTTCTCGACCCGCTCGTTGCGCATCTCGGAGACGTGGACGAGACCGTCCTTGCCGCCCATGAAGTTCACGAACGCGCCGAAGTCGACGATGTTGACGACCTTGCCGTTGTAGACCTTGCCGACCTCGGGCTCCTCGACGATGCCGAGGATCCAGTTCTTGGCGGCCTCGATCTGCGACAGGTCGGACGAGCTGATCTTGATCACGCCCTCGTCATCGATGTCGACCTTGGCCCCGGTCTCGGCGACGATCTCGCGGATCACCTTGCCGCCGGTCCCGATCACTTCGCGGATCTTCGACTTGTCGATCTGGATCGTCTCGATCCGCGGCGCGTGGGCCGAGAGCTCGGTGCGCGCGGCACCCAGCGCCTTGGTCATCTCGCCGAGGATGTGGGCGCGGCCGTCCTTCGCCTGGCTCAGCGCCTGCTGCATGATCTCGCGGGTGATCCCGGCGACCTTGATGTCCATCTGCAGCGAGGTGATGCCCTCGGACGTGCCCGCGACCTTGAAGTCCATGTCACCGAGGTGGTCCTCGTCGCCGAGAATGTCGGAAAGCACGGTGAACTCGTCGCCCTCGAGGATCAGGCCCATGGCGATGCCCGAGACCGGACGGGTCAGCGGCACGCCGGCGTCCATCATCGACAGGCTGCCGCCGCAGACGGTGGCCATCGACGACGAGCCGTTCGATTCGGTGATGTCGGAGACCACGCGGATCGTGTAGGGGAACTCCTCCTTGGGCGGGAGAACCGCCTGAAGGGCCCGCCACGCGAGCTTGCCGTGGCCCACGTCACGCCGGCTCGGCGCACCGAAACGGCCAACTTCGCCAACCGAGTACGGTGGGAAGTTGTAGTGCAGCATGAAGCTCTGGTAGCTCAGCCCCTCGAGCCCGTCGATCATCTGCTCGCTCTCGCGGGTGCCCA
>JAEKKO010000247.1 GCA_019510335.1 Novosphingobium sp.
CGGCCCCGTGGAGGACGCGGCGGCCGTGGCCGAGGCGCTGGCGGCGATGGAGCTCGACCAATTACGCCACCGGCCGGTGTCGCGCCTCTCGGGTGGCGAGCGGGCGCGGGCTTTGCTCGCCCGGGTGCTCGCCGGCCGTCCGCGGTGGATCCTCGCCGACGAGCCGCTCGCCGCGCTCGATCTCGCTCACGCCGCCGCGCTGCTCGCGCACTTCCGCCGCGAAGCCGCCGTCGGAGCGGGAGTGGTGCTGGTCCTCCACGACCTCGCCGCCGCCATGAACCACGCCGACCGGGTGCTGGTGCTCGACGGCGGACGCCTGGTCGCCGACGGGCCGCCGGCCGAGGCGCTTTCGGAACAGACCATCGCCCGAGTCTGGGGCGTCACCGCTCGGTGGGTGGGACAGGCGAGCGCGAAAGCGCTGGCGGTGGTTACCGCCTAGCCCTTTCGCTTCCGCAGCCGGAACGCCAGCACGATCAGGGCGATACCCGCGACGATGGCGTAGAAGCCGATCAGCCACGCGACCGACAGCAGCGTCAGCGCCGGGGTCACGAACAGCAGGTAGATCAGCCACAGCGCCAGGACCATGGAAGCGACGCCGACCAGGCCGAGCAGCCACTCGCCGGCGATCTCGCGGCGCAGGCGGATCGCCGCCGACAGCTCCATGGCGCCGACGATAAAGGCCCAGGCGGCGATAATCGCCACAATGACCGTCGCATAGACGATCGTGCTGAGCAGCGGCCACAGGAAGAACACCACGCCGACGGCGATCCCGGCGATGCCCGAGAGCACGAACGCGCCCCATCGCTCGGTGTGGTGGCGCGCGCCGCGGATCCCGGCGATCAGCGTGACGATCCCGTCGGCGAAGCTGAACGCGGCGAAGATCATCGTGAACACCAGCAGGGTCGCGCCCGGGATGACCAGCGTGACGATGCCGAAGGCGATCATCAGCAGTCCCCGGACGAGGAACCAGTTCCAATTGTGGCGCGGCAGAGTGCGGACGCTCGCGGCGTCTTCGAAAAATGCGTTAGCCATCTGAAAATGCTCCCAAAAAGAGAGTCACTCGAAAGCCAAACGCCGCCGCGGCAAGGCTGTTCCTGGCGGCCGACGCGGAGCGGACTTGCGGCGACTGCGACCTGGCGTCATCACCGCGCGATGCCCGATCCTCGCCTCGCGCAGAGCCACGCGCTCGCCCGCGCCTATTTCGCCGCGGTCACCGCCGGCGAGCTGCCGGACGACCTGCTCACCCCCGACATGACCGCCTGGACCACCACCCAGGGGACGCTCTCCAAGGCCATGTACCAGCAAATGATCCGCCTGCTGCGGCGGATGTGCGCCGAGCCGCTGCGCTTTACCATCGACGCGATCACCGCCGAGGACGACCGTGTGGTCGCCGAGGCGCGCTCGGTCGGGACGCTGATCGACGGCAGCGCGTACGCCAACACGTACGTATTCGCCTTCCGCATCCGCGAGGGCCGCATCGCCTCGATCGCCGAGCACTTCAACCCGTTGGTCGTCCAGGAGAAGCTCTATCCCGTGATGCGGCTGCTGAATGAAGGCGGGAAATAGCGCGCCGGTGCGGCTCCGTCACGGAGCTGCCTCCTGCCAATTCCCCGTCGCCCCTGCGGGGGCAGGGGCCATCTAAGCGGTCACCATTGATGCGACGGCAACTTTGGCCAATCCGTCATCTGGTCCCCTGGCTCCGCAGGGGGGTATAGTGATAGCGGGTGGAGATTCGATTGTGACCACAGGTGCAATCGGTGTGAGGTTGGAACGGCGGCGAAAGTCAAAAAGAGGACCTCACCATGCCCTTCCTCAACTCGGGTCTTCGGCGGCCCGAACTCGCTCCATTAAATCCCTACCGTAGATTTGATCAAGCAAGTCATTTGGGTCTGGGAAGCCCCGCAGCACTTGACCGCCATCAGCTGCAAATATCTGCCCAGTTACCCACCCCGATTCCGGTCCAGCCAAGAATCGGATAGCTCTGGCGAGATCATCGGACTCCCCGGCTCTGCCCATTGGGATGAAATCCGTGAAGGTTTTAACAAGGGCCGGATCAGAGAACATGCTGGCAGTCCCTTCGCCCCGTGTGAAGCCCGGCCGAACCGCATTGATGCGTATCTCTGCCTTACCCATCTCCAGCGCCGAAACCTTCACAAACATCTCAAGAGCGGCTTTGGCGGCTGCATATGGCGCGAGGCCAGCGCAGGGCAGTGTTCCAGCGGTTGATGAGACACAAACAATAGATCCGCCGCGCTGCATGAGCGGAACGCCGTAGCGGATCATATAAAACGCGGTGAGGACCTCAGCTCGATATTCTTCAACCATGTCTGCTTCGTCTAGTAGCAGAACAGGCTTGTATGTGCCCTTCCCGACGGCTGAGATGATAATGTCCAAACGTCCTTGCAGCGCGTGAGCTTTGACAAGGGCCGCCCGGGCGGAAGACTCTTCACCTGCATCGCCAACAAAGCTTTCGATGCGAGCACTAGGCACCATCTCGCGCAATTCACCCAAAGCTTTGGCGAGCACATCTTCCCGGCGCCCCATGATACATACTGTTGCGCCATCTTGGGCAAGCATCGAAGCGCTGGCTTTTCCCATGCCGCTACTGCCACCTGTTACCAGCGCAGTTTTACCGTCTAACGCCGCCATCTATGCTCTCCCGACATTTTTTATTTTCATTGGAAGACCCTTGAAAACAACCGCTCAAGCTGCAGTGAGGACAGATGCGTTACTGCAAAGTCGCAGGAGACCAACAGCTCACACATGAGCGACATGGTGGCGCACAGCGCCTAATCGAAGCGGTTCAGGAGGTCAAGCGCCGCGAGCGTCCGCTGCAGGTCGTAAGCAGGTACCCCCTTGCCTCCGCAGGGGCGACGGAGGTTGTGGTCACGAAGCGCAGCCATGGACCTCACGCGCAGCGAATGTGTTATCGCGGTGCGAGCGCCCGTCCGCAGGAGAACCCGATGCCCGCCACCACCGCGACCGCTCCCGCACCGCTTGCTCCGGACCTCGCGAGACATGCCGAGGAGCACTACGTCACGCGCAGCGGCTGGCTCCGCGCGGCGGTGCTCGGGGCCAACGACGGGCTGCTGTCGACCGCCAGCCTGATGGTCGGTGTCGCCGCCGCGTCGAGCGACCCCAACCAGCTGCTGCTGACCGGTGTTGCCGGGATCGCCGCCGGCGCAATGTCGATGGCGGCCGGCGAGTACGTCTCGGTGAGCAGCCAGGCCGACGCCGAGCAGGCCGACCTCGAGCGCGAGCGCCGCGCGCTCGAGGAGCGCCCGTGCGACGAGCAGCACGAGCTCCAGGCGATCTATCAGCAGCGCGGGCTCGACCCGCACCTCGCCAAGACCGTCGCCGAGGAGCTGTCGCGTACCGATCCGCTCGATGCCCACGCTCGCGACGAGCTCGGCATCACCCCGACCAGCAAAGCGCAGCCGATCCAGGCGGCGATCGCTTCCGCGGCTTCGTTCACCGCCGGAGGGCTGGCGCCGCTCGCCGCCGCGCTGGCGTTTCCGGGGCCGCGGGTGATCGTCGCGCTGACGGCGGTGGCGGTGGCGATGCTGGTGGTGCTCGGCGCGCTGGGAGCGCACCTTGGTGGATCGCCGATCCGTCGGGGGATCGTTCGGGTGGTGGTGTTCGGCTCGCTCGGAATGGCCGTCACCGCCGGTGTCGGCCGGCTGTTCCACATCGCCGCCTGAACCGCACGCCGCCGGCCGAGTTGCATCGCGCGGTTATCGACACCACATCCCCAGCCGCGCTCCGCCGCACCTTGCCTCATCCGAACAAATCTGGAACAAAAGCGCCCCATGTCGCTGAGCCACATCACCGTCCGCGGCGCGCGCGAGCACAACCTCAAGGGATTCGACGTCGCCCTGCCGCGCGACCGGCTGATCGTCATCACCGGCCTGTCGGGCTCGGGCAAGTCGAGCCTGGCGTTCGACACGATCTACGCCGAGGGCCAGCGCCGCTACGTCGAATCCCTGAGCGCTTACGCCCGCCAGTTCCTCGAGATGATGCAGAAGCCCGACGTCGAACACATCGACGGGCTCTCGCCGGCGATCTCGATCGAGCAGAAGACCACCAGCCGCAACCCGCGCTCGACCGTCGCCACGGTGACCGAGATCTACGACTACATGCGCCTGCTGTGGGCGCGCGTCGGGGTGCCGTACTCGCCGGCGACCGGGCTGCCGATCACCGCGCAGACGGTGTCGCAGATGGTCGACCGGGTGATGGCGCTGCCCGAGGGGACTCGCGCCTACCTGCTCGCCCCAGTCGTGCGCGGGCGCAAGGGCGAGTACCGCCGCGAGCTCGCGGAGTGGCAGAAGGCCGGCTACACCCGCGTTCGCATCGACGGCACGCCGATGGCGATCGAGGACGCCCCGGCGCTCGACAAGAAGTACAAGCACGACATCGAGGTGGTGGTCGACCGCATCGCGGTGAAGCCCGGCATCGAGACCCGCCTCGCCGACAGCTTCGAGCAGGCGCTCAAGCTGGCTGACGGGCTGGCGTACGTCGACCTGGCGGATGCGACGGTGGCGGAGCTCGGCGCGCGTGCTCCGACAGGCTCGGCACGAGCGGACGGGGGGAGCGACAGTCCCAAGGCCGCTCAGCCTGAGCTTGTCGAAGGCCGCGCGCTTACCGGGGGCATGAAGAACACCGGCCTCCCGCCCAACCGCATCGTGTTCTCCGAAAAGTTCGCCTGCCCGGTGTCCGGCTTCACCCTCGAGGCGATCGAGCCGCGGCTGTTCAGCTTCAACGCGCCGCAGGGCGCCTGCCCGGCGTGCGACGGGCTCGGCGAGAAGCTGCTGTTCGATCCCCAGCTGGTCGTTCCCAACGAGCACCTCAGCCTCAAGCAGGGCGCGGTGGTGCCTTGGGCCAGGTCCAACCCGCCGAGCCCTTACTACATGCAGGTGCTGGCCAGCCTGGCGGCGGAGTACGGCTTCGCCCTCGACACCCCGTGGGCCGAGCTGCCGGAGAGCGCGCGCGACACCATCCTGTTCGGGACCAAGGGCAAGCCGGTGCCGCTGACCTTCCAGGACGGGCGCAAGAGCTACACCGTCAGGAAGCCGTTCGAAGGGGTGATCGGCAATCTCAACCGGCGGATGCTGCAGACCGAGAGCGCGTGGATGCGCGAGGAGCTCGGCAAGTACCAGACGGCGCAGCCGTGCGAGACCTGCGGCGGAGCCCGGCTCAAGCCCGAGGCGCTGAGCGTCAAGATCGCCGGCGAGGACATCTCGCTGTCGACCCGCCGCTCGGTCGCCGACGCCCGCGCCTGGTTCGCCACGCTCGACGCCAAGCTGACCCCGCAGCAGCGCCAGATCGCCCAGGCCATCCTCAAGGAGATCAACGAGCGGCTCGGCTTCCTCGACAACGTCGGGCTCGACTATCTCAATCTCGACCGCACTTCGGGCACGCTGAGCGGCGGCGAATCCCAGCGCATCCGCCTCGCCAGCCAGATCGGCTCGGGGCTGTCGGGGGTGCTCTACGTGCTCGACGAGCCCTCGATCGGCCTCCACCAGCGCGACAACGACCGGCTGCTCGAGACGCTCAAGCGGCTGCGCGACCTCGGCAACACGGTGATCGTGGTCGAGCACGACGAGGATGCGATCCGCCACGCCGACCACATCGTCGACCTCGGCCCCGGCGCCGGCGTCCACGGCGGCGAGATCGTCGCGCAAGGGACGCTCGACGACATCCTCGCCAGCGAGGCCTCGCTGACCGGCCAGTACCTCAGCGGCGCCCGCGCGATCCCGGTCCCCGCCCGTCGGCGCAAGGGCAACGGCAAGTTCGTCACGGTCGAGGGCGCCCGCGCCAACAACCTCCGCACCGTCACCGCCCGCTTCCCGCTCGGCACGTTCTGCTGCGTCACCGGGGTGTCCGGCTCGGGCAAGTCGAGCCTGACCATCGACACGCTCTATGCCGGCGCTGCCCGGGCCCTCAACGGCGCGCGGATCGTCGCCGGCCCGCACGATCGCATCACCGGGCTCGAATGGTGCGACAAGGTGATCGAGATCGACCAGTCGCCGATCGGCCGCACCCCGCGCTCCAACCCGGCGACTTACACCGGCGCCTTCACCCAGATCCGCGACTGGTTCGCCGGCCTGCCCGAGAGCCAGGCGCGCGGCTACAAGCCCGGCCGCTTCAGCTTCAACGTCAAGGGCGGGCGGTGCGAGGCGTGCCAGGGCGACGGGCTGATCAAGATCGAGATGCACTTCCTCCCCGACGTCTACGTCACCTGCGAGGAGTGCGCCGGCAAGCGCTACAACCGCGAGACGCTGGAGGTGAAGTTCAAGGGCCTGAGCATCGCCGACGTGCTCGACATGACGATCGAGGACGCCGAGGAGTTCTTCAAGGCGGTCCCGCCGATCCGCGACAAGATGCACATGCTCAACGAGGTCGGGCTCGGCTACGTCAAGGTCGGCCAGCAGGCCACCACCCTCTCGGGCGGCGAGGCGCAGCGGGTCAAGCTGGCCAAGGAGCTCAGCCGCCGCTCGACCGGGCAGACCCTCTACATCCTCGACGAGCCGACCACCGGCCTCCACTTCGAGGACGTCCGCAAGCTGCTCGAGGTGCTCCAGCGGCTGGTCGACCAGGGCAACAGCGTGGTGGTGATCGAGCACAACCTCGACGTCATCAAGACCGCCGACTGGATCCTGGATTTAGGGCCCGAAGGCGGCGTCCGCGGCGGCGAGATCGTCGCCGAAGGCACGCCGGAGGAGGTCGCCGCCAGCCCGCGCAGCTTCACCGGGCATTACCTGGCGCCGATGCTGGAGCGAGCGCGCGAGGCGGCGGAGTGAGCAACCAAACCCCCGCTCATCCTGAGCCTGTCGAAGGAGGGGAGGGGGACCGCCGGAAGGGTGGTGGAGGGGGAATGCGGCCGGACGCAACCTCCCCCTACCGCCCCGAGTTCGAAGCCGCGCTGCGGCTGCTGGCGCTGATGAGCGAAGACATGGCGGCGCAAGGATACTCGCGCCCGGTCCTCGTCGGCGGCGCCGCGGTGGAATACTAATCGCAAAGCGCCCGACCGCATCGGACAAGCGCGCGCCCTGCTGCGCCTTCACTCCGACGTGGATAGGGACTATCTTGAACGGCGCATTCGTGAAGAGACAGGTGGCGACCATGGCATCGAAGTCATCGCAGCCGAGTGATCCGGACGCCGGGCTGCGGCGCGTTTCGCATCGCGAGCTCGCCGCCCGCATCGCCGCGCGCAAGGCCGAGCTCGGCAACCCCGAGCTGCCCCGCAACGCGGGCGCCCGCCGCACGCCGAGCAAGCGCGCGCTGCTCGCGGCGATCGACAAGGCCGGCGGCAAGTGGTGAGCGCGCCCGGCGCAGCGGCCTGACAGCGAGCGGCCGTCCATCGACAGGCTTTCGTCATTGCGAGCCCTTCGGCTGCTTGCAGGCGCTCAGGATAAACTGCGCGAAGCAATCCAGGGCGGCACGTGTGGCGCTGGATTGCCGCGGGCCTTCGGCCCTCGCAATGACGAGTCGGTGTGAGGTCACCGCACTCCGCTCATCCTGAGCCTGTCGAAGGATCATCCCGAGCGAAGTCGAGGGAAGCCGGGTGGTGGAGGGGCAACGCGGCTACACGCCGCCCTCTTATTCTCGCGCAGAGGCGCAGAGGCGTCGCACCCGCGGCAAAGGCGCACGGCCGGGCCGACGTGGCGAAGAGCCCGGCGCATAGGCCACGCGCAGCGCTTCAGGGGCACCGACAACCCCTCTGCGGAGATTCAAATCTGCCGCACCCTGACTTCGCGAGCAGACGCGGCTGCTGCTGCTCCCTTTCACGACCACGCGATCGCGCCAATGCTGACCGACGCATCCGTGAGGATTGCACGGGC
>JAEKKO010000248.1 GCA_019510335.1 Novosphingobium sp.
ATGGTGCCCAGAAGAGGACTCGAACCTCCACGCCCTTTCGAGCGCCGCCACCTGAAGACGGTGCGTCTACCAATTCCGCCATCTGGGCACGGGGCGGCGCGGCGGGCGCGACGCCGGTAGGGGGGCGCCGATAGCGGGGCCGGCGGGCGCTTGTCAATTGCCCAGCGCCGGTTGACCGCGTCCCCGCGTCGAGGAATGACCGCACGATGGGCACCGCCGCACCGAACCAGCGCGCCGACGCAGCGCCGGGATTCCGCGTGTGGCTCGCCGGCATCGCGGCGATCGGGTTCGTCTTGCGCCTCGGCTTCCGCCTGGCTGCTGGGCCGGCCGTGTTCTGGGCCACCGGCTACGGCTTCTTCTGGACCCTCGCGCGGAGCCTCGCCAGCGGGCACGGCTATGCCTTTCCGGGCCAGCCACCGACGCTGTTCCGCGTCCCCGGCTACCCGTTGTTCCTCGCTCTGGTCAGCGGCGGCCATGCCGACTTCTTGCGCATCGCAATGGCCCAGGCGGCGCTGTCGACGGCGACGGCAGTCCTCACCGGCCTTTACGCGCGCCGGCTGTTCGGCTCGGCGGCCGGGCTGATCGCGGCGGGCCTGGCGGCGCTTTATCCGTATTACATCGCCCACGACACGAGCCTGACCGAACTCACCTTGCTGGGCGCGCTGACCCTGGCTGGGCTGCTGGCGTTCGACGGCGCGCTGGCGCGGCGGTCGGTGGCGCTGGCGGCGCTGGCCGGGGTGCTGCTTGGCGCGGGCGTCCTGACGCGGCAGACGCTGCTGCCGTTTGCCGTCGTCCTCGCGCCGTGGCCGGCCATCACGCTGTCGCGTGCCGAGCGCTGGCGCGGCATCGCGATGGGCCTGGCGCTGCTCGCCGCGACGGCTGCGGTTTGCGCGCCGTGGCTGATGCGCGCGCACCGTCTGAGCGGGCAATGGGCGTTCGACAGCGAGGGCGGCGCGGCGCTTTATGCCGGCAATCACCCGCGGACGTTCGCGTTCTATCCCGAGCGCAGCATCGACCTGAGCCGCGCGGCGATTTTCGCCTCGCCCTCGCCGGAGGAGGCGCGCGCCCGGGCGCAGCTCGGTCCGGGCTCCCCGGCGCTCGATCGCTGGTATGCGCGGCGGGGACTCGAGGCGATCGCATCGCATCCGCTGCGGACGCTGGTCTATGCGCTGCGCAAGAACGCCGCCGCATTCGGGCCGTTGCCGAGCCCGCGCCATAGGCTCGTCGATAATCTCGTGCATGCGTTCAGCTACACTCCGTTGCTCGTGCTCGGGATCTACGGCGCCTGGCGCGAGCGGCGGCGCTGGCGCCGCCTCGGGTCAATCTGGCTGCTATTCGCGTGCTTCATCGTGACGACCGGGCTGATCTGGGCCCATTCCAGTCATCGCTCGCCACTCGATGTCTACCTGATGGTCCTGGCATCGCCGGTGCTCGCGACCGCAGCCCGGCACGCCCGGTTGCGTGCGAGCGCCGGCGAGTGCAAAGGGCGCCGCGACGACGTTGTGCAGGCGTGAGGTGACGGCGATGACAGGCACTCGGCGGGACACCCGGCTGCGCGACAAGCTGATCGTCCTGATCGGCGGCAGCGGCTTCTTCGGCCGGCATCTCGCGCAGGAGCTGCTGTGGCGCGGTGCGCGCGTGCGCCTGGTCAGCCGCCGGCCCGAGCGCGCGTTCGACTTGCGTCCGCTGGCGGCGATCGGGCAGATCCAGTTCCTGGCCGGCGACGTCACCCGGCCGGCGGCTCTCGCGCCGCTGCTCACCGGGGCGGACGGCGTGGTCAACCTCGTCGGCGCGTTCTCCGGCGACCTCGATGCGCTGCAGGGCCGCGGCATCGGTCGCCTCGCGGCGGCGGCGAAGGCGGCGGAGGTCGGCGCGTTCGTCCACGTCTCGGCCAACGCCGCCGACGCGGAGTCGCCGAGCGACTATGCGCGGACCAAGGCCGAGGGCGAGCAGGCCGTGCGCGCCGCGTTCCCCGAGGCGACGATCCTGCGCCCCGCCATCCTGTTCGGGCCCGACGACGCGTTCCTCAACCGCTTCGCGCGGCTGATCGCGTGGTTGCCGGTGCTGCCGGTGTTCGGGCCCGAAGCGAAGCTCCAGCCGGTGTTCGTCGACGATGCGGCCGATGCCGCGGCCGCGGCGCTGTGCGATCCCACTGCACACGGCGGCAGGAGCTATGAGCTGAACGGCCCGGAAGTGCTGAGCATGCTCGAGCTCAACCGGGCCATCGCGGCGGCGCAAGGCCGCCGGCGCGGGTTCATCCCGCTGCCCGATGGTCTTTCCGGCGCCATCGCCGCCCTGCCGTTGGCACCGATCACCCGCGATCAGTGGCTGCTGCTGAAACGGGGTGATGTCGCCAGCGGGATGCTCCCCGGGCTCAAGGACATGGGCATCACGCCGCGGCCGCTGAGCCTGTTCCTCGACCGCTGGATGGTCCCGTACCGCAAGTACGGGCGCTTTTCCGACCGGGTGACACTGTCGGGAGCGCCGCTGCGCGACTGAGGCCGAGTTACGCGTTCACGTCGGCGTAGTGGCTCGGCGGCTGGATCACTTCCATGCGTTCCGAGAGCAGCGGGCGGAAGCTTGGGCGGCTCTTGAACACCGAGTACCAGCCGCGGGCCTGCTCGTGACCCTTCCAGTCGAGGCCGCCGAGATAGTCGGCGACCGAGATCTGCGCCGCCGCGGCGAGATCGGCGAGGCTCATCGTCGCGCCGGCCAGCCATGGGCGGTTGTCAATCAGCCAGTCGATGTAATCGAGGTGCTCGTGGGCGAGCTTCATCGCCTCGCGGAGCATCCGCGAATCCGGGGACTGGCGCATCACCAGCCGCTTGACCATGCGCTCGTGCAGCAACGGACCGGTGACGTGGCCGAAGAAATCCTCGTCGAAGAAGGCGACGAGCCGGCGGATCTCGGCCCGGTTCGCCGCGGTGCCGTTGATCATCGGATTCTTGTCGACGGTTTCCTCGAAGTACTCGCAGATCGCCCGGCTATCGACCAGCGTCAGGTTGCGCTCAGCGTTGTGCAGCACCGGGGTGCGCACCGCCGGGTTCATGTTGACGAACTCCTGCCGGCGCTCCCACGGGTTCTCGCGCCACAGCTCGTAGGCGATGCCCTTCTCGCTGAGCAGCAGACGGACCTTGCGGCTGAAAGGACAAAGCGGGAATTGATAGAGCTGCCACATGCGCTGCTCCCTTGCCCAACGCGGTGGCCCCCGTCCACCCGCAACGCCAGTTAGTTCTCCCCGAAATCAGCCCATGCGCAAGCCGTGGAAGACACCCAGCTTGTTGCCGTCCGGATCGCGCAAGTAGGCGCCGAACGCACCGCGCGCCTGGGGCTTCGGCTCGGGCTGGCCTTCGCACGTGCCGCCGTGGGCGAGCCCGGCGGCGTGCCAGGCGGAAACCTGCTCGTCGCTGTCCGCGGCGAACAGGATCGTCCCGCCATTGGCGTGAGTCGCGGGATGCCCGTCGCGCGCCGGGCCGACGATGAACCGTGGCCCGCCGGGGATGGCGTAGAGGGCCACCGGCGATTCGGCCGGCGCCGCCGACGGGGCGAGGCCGAGGGCTCCGAAGGTGGCGTCGTAGAACGCCCGCGAGCGGCCGACATCGTTGCTGCCGACGCGAATAGAGACGAGTTGCATGAGTGCCCTCCTGGCGCGCCATCGCGGCCGCCGATGCTTGAGCTAGCGGGGCCATTGGGATCGGGTCAACGGCGGTCTTGGACGACAGGCTTGAGTCGCGCCGCCCGGGCGCTAGTCTCACCGCGCATGCGGCTGGGGAGAGGATGATGGCCACGTTCGTGCTGGTTCATGGCGGCGGCCATGGCGGGTGGTGCTATGCCAAGGTCGCGCGGCGGCTGCGGGAGGCCGGGCATCTCGTCTACTGCCCGACATTGAGCGGCCTCGCCGACCGGGCGCATCTCGTCGGCCCGGAAATCGACCTCAACACCCACATCGAGGACGTCGCGCGGCTGATCTTCTTTGAGGACCTCACCGACGTGATTCTCGCCGGACACAGCTACGGCGGGATGGTCATCACCGGCGTCGGCGACCGCGTTCCCGAGCGGATCGCCCACTTGGTGTTCCTCGACGCGGCGCTGCCCAGGAACAGCGAAACCCTGTTCGAGATCGCCGCGTCGCAGATCGGACCGGCGCGGACGCCGGACCGCACCATCAACGACGTCGAGATGGCGCAGTGGCCGGACGTCTACACGCCCGAGGTGTTCGGAGTGAGCGATCCCGAGGACATCGTGTGGATGGCCGAACGGCTCACCCCGCATCCGTGGAAGTGCTACGTCACCCCGCTCGAGCTGACCAACGAGGCGGCGATGCTGGCGATCCCGCGGACGATCATCAACTGCACGCCGACGCTCGGGGTCCGGCCCAAGGACAAGCTCCAGCGGGTATTCGAAGCCGAGCGGGTGTGGGAGATCGACACCGGGCATGACCTGATGGTTACCGAGCCGGAGAAGACCGCCGAGATGCTGCTGCGGGTCGCCGCGCTCTAGGCGTTCAGGCCGCCGTTGACGCTGATCACCTGGCCGGTGATCTTGCGCGCGCCATCGCCGCACAGGAACAACACGAGTGGTGCGATGTCGGCGGCCGTCGGCAGGCCAAGCCCGGCGCGGTGCGCCGCCTTTTCCATCCGCGACGAGCCCATCCGCTGCGCGCTGGCGCTCTCCGCGACGTAGCTCGGCGAGACGGCGTGAACGCGGACCGCCTCGCGCGAGACCTCGAGCGCGAGGTTGCGGACGAACCCGATCGTCGCCGCGCGCATCGCGCCAATCATCGTTTGGTTGGGCGCGGCGAAGATTCCCGCGTCGGAAATGAACGCAATCAGGGTCCCGCCGTTTCGCGCCAGCCACGGCAGCACCGCGCGGGCGAAACGCTGGAAGTGGACGATCGAGAGCTCCGCATGGCGCGCGTAGGCGGCCGGGTCGGTTTCGGTAAAACGCCCGAGGATGCCGGGCGCGCCGGTTGAAACGCAGTCGACCGCGGCATCAATGCGACCGAATGCCTGTGCCGCCTCGGCGACGACCCGCTCGACTTCACCGGGCCGGCCGATGTCGCCGGCAATGCCGACGAGCCGGCCGCCATGCTGCGTTTCCAGCGCCGCCAGCTTCTCGGCGCTCCGCCCCTGCACGACCACCCGCCAGCCGGCGGCGAGCGCCTGGCGGGCAATCTCGCCGCCGATCGATCCGGTTCCACCGAGCACCAGCATCGCCGGCGCCTGTTCGATGTCCATCAGCGGCACTCCCGCGTTGGTGACTAAGCGGCGACTTTCGCGATGACCTCCTGGCCGATCCGTTCAGCTTCGTCGCAGAACTCGGCGCGGGTGCGGCCTTCGACGGTCACTGCCGCGGTCGTCACCCCGAGTTCCCGGTAACCGCCGATGCGGTCGACAATCTCCTGGGTCGAGATCTTCTCGCCCGGAGCGTTGACGCCGCCGAGCACCACCTCGGGCATGTCCTCGCGGCCGACCTGGGCCGCGTAGTCCTGCATGTAGGCGATGCCGTCCTTGAGATCGTCCTCGCCGGTCATCGCCACCGTCCGAGTGGTCGCGGTGAACACGCCCGGCTTGCTGGTGAAGAACGGGTTCCAGCCGTCGCACAGATCGACCACCCGGCGGATCGCCCGCTTGGCGTTGCCGCCGCAGTAGATCGGCACCGGCGATTGCTTCGGGCCCGGCTCGATACGGTTGCCGAACGCGACGTAGCCGCTCCCCTCGAAGGTGAACTCCTCTCCGGTCAACGAAGCGCGCAGCGCGCGGATGTATTCGTCCATCAGCTCGTTACGCTGGTCGAAATCGACGCCAACGGCCCGGTATTCGCCCTTCAGGTATCCGGCGCCGACGCTGAGCGTCACCCGCCCGTTGGCAAAGCAATCGAGCGTGGCGACGTCGCGGGCGATGACGAATGGATTGCGGTAGGGTAGCACGAGGATCCCCGTCTGCAGCCGCAGCCGCGTGGTCACCGCGGCGAGCAGCGCCAGCATGACGAACGGCCCTTGGGCGTAGTGCCCGCCCGAATCGAGCCAGCGGCTGGTCGGGCATGGATGGTCGGTAACCAGCCCGGCGTTGAATCCGGCGCGCTCGACTGCGGCGCCGACTTCGCGCACCGCCTCCATCGTCGTGAATTCGTCCTTCGGGTCGAGGTGGTCGAACGGCAGCGGGCAATTGATCTTCATCGCGCGGGCTCCCCTTGGGCGCGTGCGGCTTGCGGCGTGGCCGTGGCACGTTCAAGCCCGCCGATGCTGCTCATCGCCCTGCCGATGCACCGGCCATCGTTCTGCCCAGAGCGCGCGTTAACTGTCGGAGACCGCTCAATACCAGTTTGGGACTGGCGGATTTCTGCCGTTTTCAAGTCCTAGGACTTCTGCTGTGATCGCTTCACACAACCTTCAGGAGGCGCAGATGGCTGAAGCTCTGAGCATGATGGCGGGAACCGTCGAACGATTCCCCGGCTCGTATTCATCGACCACGATCACCGATGAACTGAACACAATCCTGACGATGCTGCAGAAGGCGTGCCCCGCCAGCGCGCTGATCAGCTTCGACTTCGACGGCGAGCTGCACGTCCACCTCGACGTTCGCAACCGCGAGGAAGTCATGCTGATCCAGGCGACGCTGCCGCTGCTCGGGATGGGGCTGTTCAAGAACGTGTCGCTCGGCGGCACGCCGCACCGCCCGTTCTATCACCGCATCACCGCGCTGGTCGCTCGCTGATGGAGGCATCGCACCGGCGGCATCGCCGGTGCGGCGCTTGCCCGCGCGCCTGAGTGGCAGGCTATGCTGGTCGCACAAGTGACCGCAGGAGCCGCCGACGATGTCCGAGTTCGAGCCTTTTCCGCTGAGCCATGACGGCGCGTCGCTGGTCGGGCAGATGATCCGCCCCGACGGCGGCGGCCGCCGCCCGGCCGTTCTGGTGATGGCCAGCGCATATGGCCTCGGCGAGCATGCCAAGGCGAGCGCCCGGGCGCTGGCCAAGCGGGGGTGGATCGCCGTCGCGACCGACATGTACGGTGGCGGCGCGAATTACGCCGATCCCAATGCGGCGGGCGACGATTTCGCCGCGATCATGGCGAAACCGGAGCTGCTGCGCGCCCGGGTCGTGGCCTGGTTCGAGGCGGTCGCGGCGCACCCCGACGTCAATCCCGCCCGCGTTGCGGCGATCGGCTACTGCTTCGGCGGCCGCTGCGTGCTCGAACTCGCCCGCAGCGGGGCCGATGCCCGGGCCGTGGTCAGCTTCCACGGGGTGCTGACCCGCGACCGTCCGGCCGAGAAAGGCGCGGTCAGGGCCATCGTCCAGGCGTGGTGCGGGGCGCAGGACCCTTATGCGCCGATCGAGGACATCGCCGCCTTGCGCAAGGAATTCGAAGCGGCGGGGGCGACCTACGAGGTGTTCGTGTTCGGGCACGCCGCGCACAGCTTTACCGACCCCGATGCGGCCCGCGCCGGGAGGCCGGGGATCGAGTACGATGCGCTCGCCGACCGCGTCTCGTGGGCGGGAACCCTGGCGCTGCTCGATACGGTGCTCGCGGACTGAACCTCAGAGCCGGCGCGGATCGATCACCGTGCGCACCGGCGCTTCACGGCTCGCCAGGCCAGCCATCGCCGCCGCGACGCCTTCGAGCCCGATCTCCGCCCCGACCCAGCCGGCGATGTCGATCTTGCCGTCGGCGATCGTCCGCGCTGCCAGAGCCATGTCCTGCGGCTCCTCGCCGCCGGCGAAGTGGACCGTCAGGCGCTTGTTTTGCGCGGCGAAGACGTAAAGCGACTCCGGCTCCATGCAGTAGCCGCCGATGACGATCCGCGCGTCGAAGGCCGCGCATTCGTAGACCAGGTTGACCCGCCGCTTGCCGAGCTCGGCAAGCTCGCCGTAAGGCGAAGTCTCGCGCGGATCGAGCGCGAGGTCGGCGCCCATCCGCAGCGCCATCGCCCGGCGCTCGGGGCTGAAATCGGCGGCGACGATCGGGGCGATGCCCATCAGCTTGAGCCCGACTATTACCCCGAGCCCGATCGCGCCGCAGCCGACCACCAGCGCGGTGTCGTCCGCGGTCGGGCGGCCGCGGCGGGCGTGCTCGAGGCCGACGGCGAGCGGCTCGGTCATCGCCGCGTAAGCGTCTGGCAGTCCCTCCGGCAGCTCGAGCAGCATGTCTTCGTCGAGCAGCATAAGTTCGCCATAGCCGCCGGGGCATTCGTGGCTGAACCCGACGACGGCGTGCGCACCCTGCTGGCGCATGATCGGGATCGAAGTCACCTTGCGCCCCGGCTTGACCGCACGCCGGCTGCCGGGGCCGTAGTCGAGCACCTCGCCGACGTACTCGTGCCCGGGGACGAACGGCCGGCCCATGTCGAGGCCGGCGTAAGCCCCGCCGTGCTGCCGGGAGAGATCGATCACCTTCTGCCCCGAATGGAGGAAGTGCAGGTCCGAGGCGCACATTCCGCAGGCATGGGTGCGAACCAGCGCCTGGCCGTGACCCGGCGTCGGCTCGGGCACTTCGCCGACGCGAATCGCGCCGTCGACGACATAAGCGGCCTTCATCCGAGGACGGCGTAGCTGGGATCGTCCGGGCCGCGGCCGGAACGCAAGGGACGGCCGGTCGGCTTGACCTCGCGGCTTTCGTCGAACTCCATCATCGTGAAGCGCCGGTCGATCCCCCAGGCGCCGTCGCGGCGCGACCAGCTGTCGATGTACCGTCCCCACACGGCGAGCTGGACGATCGCCTCGCCCCGTTTCAGCCGCATCGTCCCGGTCACGTAGGATTCGCTGCCGGCGCGATCTCCGTCGAGGGTGATCAGGATGTTGGAGACCTGGTGCGAATGGTGGGTGAGACCGAGGTGCGATTGGCAGATCAGGTCGATCACCCCGCGGCCCGGTCCCTGGTAGAAGTCCGCGCCGTAGTCGGCGAAGCTGTCCTCGTGGAAGACGCTGTGGCCGAGCGGGATGTCGAGCCGGTCGACCGCGCGGCAGTAGCGGTAGATCTGCTCGGTGATCGCCTGCTTGTCGGCTAGCTCGCGCAAGAGTGCAGCCTCACTCATGCCGCCGGCTCCTTCGGCTTGAACATTGCGGCGGTCGCTTGCGCCAGCATCTGCACCCGGGCGCGGCGCTGCGCGGCGGACGAGCCGGCCCAGCCCGGATCGTCGTCGGCGAGGCCCCAGTTGTGGATAGGCCCGTGCGGCAGGCGCTCGAGCCCGACCCGCGCGACTTCGGCCGGATCGGCAACGACCGCCGGCTCGGGCGCGCCGAGATGCGCCAGCAGCCGCCGCAGCTCGGGCGTGTCGGTGGTCGCCATGGCGAAATAGAGCACATCCACGCCGTGCGACTGCAGCTCGCCCCACAGCCCTTCGGCGAAGCACATCTCGAACGCCTTGGAACCGGCGTACGTCCCCAGGTGAGGGGAGCCGCCGTAGCAGGCGCCCGAGCCGACCAGCAGCATCCCGCCCTGCCCCCGCGCCTTCATCGCCGCGCCGAAGTGGTGGCAGCAGCGCAGCGTCGTCAGCACGTTGCGCGTGGCGAGGCCGACCCACGCTTCGACGGGGGCGTCGAGGAACTCCGAGCCGTTCGGGTCGGCCCCGGCGTTGGCGATGTACAGGCCGACCTCGTGATCGCCGATCGCGGCGATGAGTTGGTCGGCCGCATCCGGACGGGCGAGATCGAGCGGGACGACCAGGCATTCGACCGCAAACTCGGCACGAATTTCCTCGGCCAGCTCCAGCAGCGGCCCCTCGCGCCGGGCGACGAGGACGCAGTTGACTTCCTGCGCCGCGATCTGCCGGACGTACTCGCGCCCGGTCCCTTCCGAGGCCCCGGCGATCACCGCCCATGGGCCGTAGCGCGTCGCAAAGTCCATCCTCGCTCTCCGGCTGTCGCTTTGGCCCGAGACTGCAACCGCGTGCACGCGGCGACAAGCCGCCGCGCCCGAAAAGCGCCCGCGCGCTGGATCATTGCGCGATTGCGCCGTAAGGGCGGCCAACGCCCCCCGATCGGACTGGACCATGCCCGCAGACGCCGTTGCCGCCCCCCGCACAGACTGGACCCGCGCCGAGATCGCGGCATTGTTCGAGCTGCCGTTCACCGAGCTGGTGTTCCGCGCCGCGCAAGTCCACCGCGCCCACCACGCCGCGGGCGAGGTCCAGCTGTGCACGCTGCTGTCGATCAAGACCGGCGGTTGCCCCGAGGACTGCGGCTATTGCGCGCAGTCGGTGAAAGCGGATGCGGGAGTCGAGGCGACCAAGCTGATGGACGTCCGCGCCGTTCTCCGGTCGGCGGCGCAGGCGCGGGACGCCGGCTCCAAGCGGTTCTGCATGGGCGCTGCCTGGCGCAACCCCAAGGACCGCGACATGCCGGCGATCGTCGAGATCGTGAAAGGCGTCTCCGGGATGGGGATGGAAACCTGCATGACGCTCGGAATGCTGACGCCCAAGCAGGCCGGCATACTCGCCGAGGCCGGGCTCGACTATTACAACCACAACATCGACACCTCGCCCGAACGCTATGGCGAGATCATCACCACCCGGACGATGGACGACCGGCTCGAGACGCTCGATCATGTGCGCCGGGCGGGGATCGCCGTGTGCTCGGGCGGCATTGTCGGCATGGGTGAAACCCGGGCCGACCGGGTCGGCTTCGTCCACACCCTGGCAACGCTGCCGCGGCATCCGGAGAGCGTGCCGATCAATGCGCTGGTGCCGATCAAGGGCACCGTGCTCGGCGACATGCTCGCCGACACGCCGCTGGCAAAGATCGACGACATCGAGTTCGTCCGCACCGTCGCGGTGGCGCGGATCACGATGCCGCTGAGCATGGTCCGGCTCTCCGCCGGGAGGGAGTCGATGAGCGAGGCGACTCAGGCGCTGTGCTTTCTCGCCGGGGCCAACTCGATCTTCACCGGCGACCGGCTGCTGACCGCGGCCAACGCCGGCGACGATGCCGATGCCGCGCTGTTTGCCAAGCTCGGCCTCAAGCCAATGGAGGCGGAGGAACCGCTGCGCGCCAGCGCCCTCCAAGCGGCGGAATGAGCTCGGCTTTCGCGGCGCAGGAGCAGGACCTCGCCCGGCTTTCCGCGGCGGCGCGGCGACGGGCATTAATCCCGCAGGCGGGGATCGACTTCGCCTCCAACGATTACCTCGGCCTCGCCGGCTCGGACCTGCTGCGGGACGCGGTGCGCGAGGCGCTCGAGCGCGGGGTGCCGGTCGGCTCCGGCGGCTCGCGGCTGCTGCGCGGCAACCATCCCGAGCACGAGGCGCTCGAGGCCGAAGCGGCGGCGTTTTTCGGCAGTGAGCGGGCGCTGTGGTTCTCCACCGGCTATGCGGCGAACTCGGCGCTGCTGGCGACGCTGCCGCAGCGGGGCGACCTCGTTGTCAACGACGCCCTGATCCACGCCAGCGCGCACGAGGGGATGCGGCTCGGCCGTGCCGCGACCGCCGCCGCCTGCCACAACGACCCGGACGACGTCGAGCGGATCGTCCACCGCTACCGGCTCGACGGCGGCACCGGCCGAGTGTGGATCGCCGTCGAGAGCATTTACAGCATGGACGGCGACTGCGCTCCGCTCGACGCGCTGCTGGCGATCGCCGACCGCCACGAGGCCGTGCTGCTGGTCGACGAGGCCCATGCCACCGGCGTGTTAGGAGCGGGCGGACGCGGGCTCGGCGCGGCATTTGCCGGGCGCGACAAC
>JAEKKO010000249.1 GCA_019510335.1 Novosphingobium sp.
TAATGCGATATTCTGCAATCGAGGCATGCTTCATGGCAAAGACATCTGAGCTGACCGACGGCGACTACGCCATGCTCGCCGATTTTCGTCACGAGCTCCGGCAATTCCAGGCGTTCAGCGAGGACCAGGCAGCTGGGTTCGGGCTAACCCCGCAGCAGCACCAGGCACTTCTCGCCATCCGCGGCTCGCCGGGCGCTTCCCTGACCGTGGGCGCACTCGCACAACGGCTGATGCTCAAGCCTCACAGCGCGACGGGGCTGGTAAACCGGCTCGTCGCTCTCGGGCTGGCCGAGCGGCGCAGTTCGCCCGACGATCGCAGGCATGCGATCCTGCAGCTGACACCGCGGGCGCAGCAGCTCCTCGCCAAACTCTCGAGCACGCATCGCCAGGAGCTCGCGCGGCTTGGCCCGATGTTGATCGGATTGCTCGAACAGCTGAAGTGAGGGCCTTGCAGATTATATCGTAGCGCGATACAATCCCGATGAGGATGGTGCCGGATGTCGATCTTGCTGTCCGTCGTGCAATCACTCGCTCTCATCATCGGGAGCCTTGCCGTGGCAGCGCTGGCCGTCGCAGGGCTACGATGGCTCATCCGACCGTTGCACCATCCCGAAATAGTCTCCCTGTCGATCGTCTTCTGCACGATCGGCGTTGCTGTAAGCGGCTATCATGTCGGGCCATTCATCGGCCTCACGTTGGCATTTGCCGTCGCTGTCGCCGTGCCTCTCGGGATCGGAGCGCTGGAACAGCGCGCGACAGCTGATGGGATTCCACACAATCGGGAGCGGCAGTGATGGAGCGCATCGGGACAGATTTGCCGTACCCGGTCCTGGCGGACTGCCTCGCCAATGGCCGCGCGCCCGTTCCTTCGGAGCTTCAGACCGTCGCCATTCGGCTCGAGCGCGAGTTGTCCGGTGACAGTCCGTCCGTGCCTCACGAATTCGGAGATGAGGAAACGCTGTTGCAGCTGGCGCGCGCCACACTCGCCGGGAGCTGTCTGACGTAGATTGGGCTGGCGCGGATTACGCTGACAGCCTCGGATGACCCATTCGATGGTTCATCCTTTGATGCCGGTGCGTTCACTTCCACTTACCACTTACTTCCTCGCTCCAGGATACGAAATTCGGATTATGCCTCCCCACGGCGCGGAGCAGCGAGAGCGCATCGCTCGCGGGAACAAGTAGAGTCGCTTCTCCTTGCCGCGATCGCTGGTGAAAAGTCAGCGATTGGCTCTCCTTCTCCGCCCGAGCTGCCGACCATGATGAAGCTATGGATCACGCGATGCGCGACAAACGCATCGCGCCCGTGAGGCACAAAGTGTTTGCCAATTGGGCTATCGGAGACGGGCCCCGCTTCCGCCACTCAACTCTTCCAAGGACGACACCAGGATTTCACCTGCAGCGCTGACGCGAACCGCCAAAGTCCGCCGGTTTTGCGGGTCTGGTGGCGACCGGTGGCGTCTCTTGCTCTGCGACGACTAATGCAGTGGTGCCCGGGGGAGGAATTGAACCACCGACACCATGATTTTCAGTCATGTGCTCTACCAACTGAGCTACCCGGGCAGCGCTGCGGCGGCGGTCTGCGGGCAGACCGGCGAGCGGTTGGAAGCGCGCCTATGGCGAAGCCTACGGGCGAAGGCAAGGCCCAATCAGGGCGGATTTGCCCCTGGACTCAACCGTCGTTCGCGCCGTCGTCGGGTGGATCAGCCGGCGGGCCGGGCAGGGCGTAGCCGTCATCGAGCCAGCGAAGCAAGTCGCGGTCGCGGCAGCGGGTCGAGCAGAACGGCGCGTGCTCGGCGACGCGCGGCTTGCCGCATATCGGGCACTTCCTGGTCGCTTGATTCATCGGCTGAAGGCCTGCGCGAACCCGCCGTCGAGCGCAAGCGCGGGATCGCCGCGCAGCTCGATCGACCGGCCGGTGCGGTGAGCGAGCTCGGCCAGCCAGGCCTCTTCGAGCGCGGCGAGGACGGCGGGATGGGCTGCCAGCAGCAATGCGCCGGGCGCGTCGACCTGCTCAGCGCGGCGCAGCAGCAGGCGCGCGGCGGCCCCCATCCGATCATGGGCGAGCCGCGTCAGCAGTGATGGCCGTTCGAGCCGGGCGACCAACTGGACGAATCCGAAGCCGCTCATTGCGGTGCGCTCGTGCGGCCATCCCGCCAGCGCAACGTCGAGCGCCGCATCGACCGCGCGCCGGTCGGTCTTTGCCGGGAGCGACGGAAAATCGATCCCGATCGAGCCGCCAAGGTCGCACCGGCGGATCGCGGCTGCGAGGGCCGGAATTGCCGCCAGCGCCAGCGCCGGGGGGGCGAGGGTGCCGTCGACGTCGACGACGGTCATCGCAGAGGTCGGCGAGAGGGTCAGCGTCCCGCCGGGAAATGCCACGGTTCCGCTCCAGGCATCGGCGAAAACTTCTTCCCACAGGCCGGCGGGAAAGCGCCGGATGACGCGCCCGCCGAGCCTCTCCGCCAGTGGAGGTGCTGGGCGCAGGGGAGCGTCCGTCGGCCGCGTCTGCGCCAGCTTGGTGCGGCCGCGCTCTGCGATGGCCGCACGGGTCACCTCGACCCGCAACGGTGCGCCCTCGCTGGACTCACGCGGTAGGCCGTCGACCAGCGCCTCGCGGCCATCGGCGAAGCGAACCGTTCCGCGGCGGCTCCCACTGGTGCGGGCGACCAGCGTGGCATCGGCGACCTGGCCAGCGACAAGCTCACCGGGCCACTCGAATTGCGCCGCAACTGCCGAGCCCCCCTCGATCAGGATCGCGCGGTGCTCGCCGATCCCTGCCTCGATCAGCCACTCAGACAAGCGCAAACCCAGCCGCGATGAGCAGCGCTCGCGTCTCGAACAGCGGTAGGCCAACCACGCCCGAATGGCTGCCGGAGAGCCACGCGACCAGGCCTTCGGCGCCGCCCTGGATGGCGTAGCCGCCGGCTTTGCCGTGCCATTCGCCGGTGGTGAGATAGGCGTCGATTTCCCGCAGCGAGAGAGGCTTGAAGCGCACGATCGTCTCGCTCAGCCGCTCGCGCAGCGTCCCGTCGGGGTGCTTGAGCGCGATCGCCGAGAGCACGCGGTGACGCCGGCCCGAGAGCAACCTCAGGCAAGCTCGCGCCGTCGCCTCGTCCTCGGCCTTGGGGAGAATGCGGCGGCCGAGCGCGACGACGGTGTCTCCGCCGAGGACGTGCGCGCGCGCGCCGACGGCGGTCAGCGCCTTCTCCCGAGCCATGCGAATGGCATAGACCCGCGGCAGTTCGCCGCGCAGGGGAGTTTCGTCGATTTCGGCAGGGGCGATGCGTTCCGGAGTCACGCCGAGGCGCGCGAGCAGCTCACGGCGGCGGGGGCTGGCCGAGGCGAGCACCAGCCTCTGAGCGCCTGCGGCGGCGGATTCGCTCAGTCCCTCTTCAGGATGAGCCGTCATTCAAGCGGCGAGCTCTTCGAAGCGCGTCAATACTGGCCGGGACCGCCGCGGCCGGGCATGAACCGGTAGGTAATCCGGCCCTTGGTCAGGTCATACGGCGTCAGCTCGACCAGCACTTCGTCGCCGACCAGCACGCGAATGCGGTTCTTGCGCATCTTGCCCGCGGTGTGGCCGAGAATCTCGTGATCGTTTTCGAGCCGGACGCGGAACATTGCGTTCGGCAGCAGCTCGACCACCGTGCCGCGCATTTCGAGCAGTTCTTCTTTCGCCATCCGCGCCGCTGTTCCGTCTATTCCAACTGTTGCGGCGCGCCATAGCTGCGGGCTTTCGAAAAGGAAAGGCTTGCCGCCGGATGCAATAGCTCGATCAACTCACGGGAACGTAACGGCCGCGCGACAATTTGTTACCCGGGCTCGGATTGTCAGGCGTGGACCCGTCGCCCATTCCGCCTCGCCATTGTGGGGGCGCAACGGACCACCGGTCCGCACATCAGAGGAGACCATCCCGGTGCGCTATTTAGCCTTGGTCCCAGCGACGCTGCTTGCCTCTCCCGCTTTGGCGCAGGCCAGCTCGGCACCCACCACGCAGGCGCCGGCGGCTCCGACCAGCCAGCCTGCGCCAGCTGCTCCCGCGCCCTCACCGGCGCCCGCCGCGCAGAGCACCGGGACCGCCGACAGCCCTCCCGCTGCGACCGTGCCCGGGGCCGAAACCCCACCGGGCGACCAGTCGCCGACAGCCGCGGGCGACACGCCCGTGGGCGGGGAAATCGTGGTCGTCGCGACCCGGCTCCAAGGTCAGCTCGAAGGCACCATCCCGCAACAGCCGGTGGTGACGCTCGACGAGCAGGACGTCGCCTCTTACGGCGCGACCTCGATCGCCGACCTCGTCACCGCGCTTTCGCCCCAGACGAGCTCCGGCCGCGGCCGCGGCGGCGGTTTCCCGGTGATCCTGGTCAACGGCAGGCGCATCGCCAACTTCCGCGAGATCCGCAACTTCCCGCCCGAGGCGATCCGCCGGGTCGAGGTAATGCCGGAGGAAGTCGCGCTGCGCTTCGGTTATCCGCCGAACCAGCGGGTGATCAACTTCATCCTCAAGGACCACTACTCGGCGCGGACCGTGCAGGTGCAGTACCAGCAGCCGCAGCGCGGCGGCACGTCGACGATCGGCGGACAGGCGTCGCTGCTGACGATCAACGGCCCGCGCCGTTTCAACGTCACACTCAACGGCGGCCACACCACGCTGCTGACCGAAGCCGAGCGCGGGGTCATCCAGGCGGCCGGAAGCGTGCCCACCGTGTCGGGCGATCCCGACTCCGCTGCGGCCCGCTCGCTGGTTGCGCGCAGCACCAACTATGGCGGCAACGCCACGTGGTCGACGGCGCTGGGCCAGGGTGCCAGTGCCGCCTCGCTGAGCCTCAACGCCGCCCTGACGAACACCAAGACTTTCGGGCTGTCGGGGCTCAACACCGTGCTGCTGACCGCGCCCGGCGGGGCGACCGCTTTGCGCACCTTCGGCGATCCGTTGGCGCGGCGCACCGACACGACGACACTCGAAGGCGGGGCAGTGCTGGCCAAGCCGCTCGGCACCTGGCGCCTCAGCGTCACCGCCGACGGCAGCCACGCCGTGAGCACGTCGCTGATCGACCGTCGCGCCGACGCGAGCGCGCTCGCGGCAGCCGCTCGCGCGGGAACGCTGGCGATCACCGGGCCGCTGCCGGCGGTCGCAAGCAGCGGCACGGATCGTGCGCACACCGTCTCCGACAGCCTCACGACCCTGGCAACGATGATCGGCCAGCCCATTCACCTGCCGGCCGGCGATGTCTCGACCACCTTCAAGCTCGGGTTCGCCTACACCAGCATCGCCAGCGACGACACCCGGACCACGGCCGGCCCAACGCACCTCCACCGTGGCGATCTGAGCGCCGGGATCAATGTCGGCATTCCGCTAACCAGCCGCCGCAACGACGTGCTGGCCGCGGTCGGCGACTTCAACCTCAACTTCAGCGCCGGAATCGACCGACTTTCGGATTTCGGCACCCTGACCGACTGGAGTGCCGGGCTGACCTGGTCGCCGACCGAACGGCTAAGCTTCGGCGCAAGCTACATCGTCAACCAGTCGGCCCCGTCGCTCGCCAATCTGGGCAACCCGCAAGTCCAGACCTTCAATGTCCCCGTGTACGACTTCACCCGCGGCGAAACCGCGCTGGTGACGGTGATCTCCGGAGGCAATCCCGCGCTCGTCCGCGAGACCCAGCGGGACATCAAGCTCTCGGCCAACTGGCAGGTGCCGATCCTGCGCAACAGCAATCTCATCGTCGAATACTTCCGCAACCGTTCGAGCAACGTCACCGCGGCGTTCCCGCTGCTGACGCCGGCGATCGAAGCCGCCTTCCCTGGGCGGGTGGTCCGCGATCCCAACGGGAGGCTAGTCTCGATCGACCAAAGGCCGGTGACGCTGTTCAGCGAAAAGTCCTCCCGGCTGCGCTATGGCATCAACATTGGAGGGAACATCGGCCCGGCGCCGGCTCGCCGCGGTGGCTTCGGCGGCTTTGGCGGGGGCGGTGGAGGCGGTCGCCGCTTCGGCGGAAGCGGTGGGTCCGGTGGAGGCGGTGGTCCGGGCGGTGCCGGCGGTGGGGGCGGCTTCGGCGGCGGCGGATTTGGCGGCCGCGGCGGAGGGCAAGGCCGCTGGAACATCGGCCTCTATCATACGATCCAGTTCACCAACGCAGTGGTCGTCGCACCCGGCGGACCGCTGCTCGATCTGCTCCATGGCGACGCGCTGACCGGCGGCGGGGTCGCCCGACATACCCTCGAGCTCGATGCGGGGGCATTCTACAAGGGCTTCGGCGTTCGCCTGTCCGGCACTTACGCTTCGGCGACGCACGTCCGCGGCAGCGGCGCGCCGGGGAGCAGCGACTTGCGCTTCGGCAGCCTGACCAAGATCAACTTGCGGCTGTTCTCGGACCTCGGCCAGCAGAAGGCACTGACCGACACGTCATCGTTCTTCAAGAACGCGCGGCTTTCGGTGTTCGTCAACAATCTGCTCGATCAGCGCCAGCGGGTGACGGACGCCAATGGGATCGTACCGCTGAGCTATCAGCCCGACTTGATCGACCCGCTGGGACGGGTATTCGGAATCGAGTTCCGCAAGATGTTCTGAGGTTTAGCGCCAGAACTTCTTTGTCTTGAGGAGCTTCCTCCGGGCCTTTGCGGCGCGTGCGAGCTGACCTGCTGGATCGCTCGGCTCGGGGAGCGCGCTCAAGTCGCCGACGAGACCGAGCTCTTGCCTTACGTGCTCGGCGACCGCGATATCGTTGAGCGCGCCGAGGGCGTCCTGCAGCTTCCCGAGCGCGCGGGCGAACGTCTTGTGCCGCCGTTGCCGTTTGCCGATCGGGAAAAGCCGCTCGAAGAACTCAGCGGCATAGCGAAGCCTCTTCACGTCCTTTCGCAGCTGGTGTCGCTCGGCAGTCGGTAGCACGGCGAGATGCCGGCCGTCCTTGCGAACCTTGCGCCAGGCGCGGTCGAGCGCGGCCGCGGCGAATTCCGGCAGAGGCACGCGGCGCTGCGCTTCCGCGACTGGATCGCTCCGCCAAGAGCCGGTTTGCACCCATTCGACGATGGCCAGCGGCAACCCCCGGGCCTCGGGCCCGGCGAGCACGGCGGTGAGCTCCTCGTAGGCGGGGTCGCGTGCGGTGCGCAGCCGCGACCGCACCGGGGCGGACGTGGGGTGAGCAATCAGGATGTCGAGGTCGCGCACCTTGCCGAATTCACGCGCGAGGTCGCGCAAGCGCGTGTTCAGTTCCCGCGACATTCCGTCGCAGCGCAGCAGCGGCCGGAACACCGACAGTGCCGTGCGCAGTCGCCGCACCGCCACGCGCGCCTGATGCACCGCCGCCGGGCAGCATCGCTCGAGCGCAATTGTCTCGTTCAGGCGATACTGCTTGAGGCAGGCGTGAACGACCGCCGCAAACCCATCGACGACGCTCATGCACGGGTCAAGGCGCAGTTTCTCGGCCTTTTCGGCGGCGAGGATCGGCCCGAGCAGGCGGTAGCCGCGTTCGGCCTTCGAGAGCACGCCGATCCGCGCCGGCGCTTGCGTGCCGATGCGCCGGGCAAGGCGGAACAGAGCGGCGGGTTCGCCGGACTTCAACTCCAGCTCGACCTCGCAGAACGCCACGAAGCGCCCGTCGACGGTGATTTCGCCGAAATCGATCGCAGCGTCGAACCAGGCGTTGCCGTCGGTCGCGGCGAAGCTGCGGCGATTGACGATCACGCGAAATTGCTCGGCGAGCTCGCTGGCGTCGCCGCCGAGCAAGTCGGCAAGCGGTGCGCGCGGGTCCGGCTCTGGCCGAT
>JAEKKO010000250.1 GCA_019510335.1 Novosphingobium sp.
CGGGAACACCGCGGCGCCGCCGGCGAAGCGCATCTCCTTGGCGCGCTGGACCATCAACAACTCGGGCGGGCCGTCCGCTGCACGCCGGAACACGACCAGCGTCGCCGCCGGGATGACGTTGGGCCAGGGTTCGTCGGCGCCGGACACGATCGGCTATTCGCCTGCCCCCGCGGGCCTGACAAGGGCGAATCCGTGTCCGTAACTCAGTCGGCAATCTTTACAGTGCCCATATTCAGAGTAGTCGCGGAAAACTCGCAAGTGGCGGAAATCCGCGTGTTGGGCGATTTGGCACGGGCCGTGCATTGGAAGGATCACCCCCCAAGCAGTCTCGATAGAGGCGGGGCCGCTCCAGTCTCCCGCGGTCCCGCCTCCCCGAGAAGCTTCTCCCAAGCCAAAACCCAAACGCGATTGCTCAAAGCCGCCAGATGAATCCGGCAGCGACGCAACTCGGGTTTTGACGAGCTTACTGCGGCGACGCCACTCCGGCGTCGGCCAGGACCTGCTGCAACTCGCCGGCCTCGAACATCTCCATCATGATGTCGCTGCCGCCGACGAACTCGCCGTTGACGTAAAGCTGGGGGATCGTCGGCCAATCGGAGTAGCTCTTGATCGACTGCCGGATCTCCATGTCCTGGAGCACGTCGACCGTCTCATAAGCGACGCCAAGGTGGTCGAGGATGGCGACGGCGCGGCTCGAGAAGCCGCATTGCGGGAACAACGGCGTCCCCTTCATGAACAGCACGACGGGGCTGGCCTGAACGATTTCGCTGATGCGGCTGTGAGCGTCGGGCATGGGAACGGCTTATCCTCAGAGGAGACGATTGCGTCCCCTCACTTGGGAACCGCCGTAGTCAGTTGCAAGGCGTGGAGCACGCCGCCCATGCGCCCACCGAGCGCCTCGTACACCAGCTTGTGCTGGGCGACGCGGCTCTTGCCGGCGAACGCCGGGGCGACCACGTGCGCGGCGTAGTGGTCGCCGTCGCCGGCGAGGTCGGTGATCGAAACTTCGGCATCGGGCAGCGCGCGTTTGATCAGCGCCTCGATTTCGCCCGCGGACATGGCCATCGGGGCGCCGCTCAGGCTTCGCCGAGAAGGGCGCGGCGGGCTTCGATCTGCTTGGCCTCGAGCGCCGCGCGGATTTCGCCCTCTTCGGCATCGACCCCAGCCGAGACGAGATCGCCGAGCAACTTGCGAACGACGTCCTCGTCGCCGGTTTCCTCGAAATCGGCCTGAACCACACTCTTGGCATAAGCGTCGGCTTCGGCCGAAGACAGCCCCATCCGCTCCGCCGCCCAGGCCCCGAGCAGCCGGTTGCGACGCGCGTGGATGCGGAACAGCATCTCTTCGTCGTGCGCGAACTTGGCTTCTTCGGCGCGCTCGCGGTCCTCGAACATGGTCATTCGTCCGTCCCCCTGTTGCGCCGGCCGATAAGCCCGGCGCCGGTGGTGTTCAATCCCTGCAGCGGAGAGTCCGCCCTCACGCCGCTGCGGCCAGAGGCCCGGACAGGAACGGCAGGTCATCCGCCATGCGCCGTTCATACGCAGCGATCCGTTGATCCTCGGCGAGGGTCATTCCGACTTCGTCGAGTCCTTCGAGCAGGCAGTGCTTGCGAAATGGATCGATCACGAAATGGAAGCGGTCCTGGAATGGCGTCGTCACCGTCTGGTGCTCGAGATCGACGGCGATCGGATCGGTGCGGGCGATCTCGAGCAACCGCTCGACCTGCTCCTGCGGCAGCGCCACCGCGAGGATGCCGTTCTTGAAGGCGTTGCCCGAGAAGATGTCGGAAAAGCTCGGCGCGATGACGCAGGTGATGCCCATATCGAGCAGCGCCCACGCGGCATGCTCGCGGCTCGAGCCGCAGCCGAAGTTGTCGCCGGCGATGAGGATCGGCGCTCCGGCGAACTCAGGATCGTCGAAGACGTTGCCGGGATGCTTGCGCACCGCCTCGAACGCGCCGCGGCCGAGCCCCTCACGAGTGATCGTCTTGAGCCAGTGGGCGGGGATGATCACGTCGGTGTCGACGTTCTTGCGCCCGAACGGAATTGCTCGGCCCGAGACTTCGCGGATCGCTTTCATCAGTCGGTTTCCGGCACGTCGACGGGCGGTTTCTTCACTTCGCGCTCCTTGCGCCGCGAGGCGTAGAGCAGGGCGGCGGCAAGGGCGGCCGAGCCGATCGCCGCGCCGGCAATCGCCGCCCTGCCGGGCCAATCGGTCTTGTCGGTCTTGTTCGTCATGGGGTTGCTATGGTGCGCGCGCGCGGCAGGATCAAGCGTCAGGCGAGGAAAGATCGCAACCGCAGCCAGCGCCGGCGCTTCTCGGCCATGGGCATCGCCGCAAAAGCCGGGCTGCTCGAGGGCAGGTCGATCAGCGCGAGCGTGGTGCCGACGAGCTGCCGGCGGCCGAACCGGGCCGAGGTGGCGCCGTTGAAGCAGATCGCCCGCAGCGCCGGCAAGCCCGCGATGAGCTCGGCCAGCGGCGCGTGCTCTGGCTCGCGGATCGCCGCATCGAGGCTGCCGGTGCGGTACGCCGAGGCGATCGTGTCCCACAAGCCGACGCCGGCGGCGAGTAAAGCGGCCAGCCGCGCATCATATTCGAGCCCCGGCAAGTCCTCGCGCCCGATGACCGCGCCGATCAGCTTCCAGAACTGGTTCTGCGGATGAGCATAATAACGCTGCGCCGCCAGCGAGGCCTCGCCGGGCAGGCTGCCGAGCACGAGGACCCGCGTGTGCGCGTCGACCACCGGTGCGAACGCCGACTTGCGGGTCAGATCAACTCCCGCACGTCGGTGAGGCGTCCCGTGACCGCCGCGGCGGCGGCCATCGCCGGGCTGACCAGATGGGTGCGTGCACCCGGCCCCTGGCGGCCGACGAAATTGCGGTTGCTGGTCGAGGCGCAGCGCTCGCCGGGGGGGACTTTGTCTGGATTCATCGCCAGGCACGCCGAGCAGCCCGGCTCGCGCCATTCAAGCCCGGCGGCGGTGAAGATCTTGTCGAGCCCCTCGGCCTCGGCCTGGCGCTTGACCAGGCCCGAGCCGGGCACGACTATCGCCCAGCGGACGTTCTCGGCCTTGTGCCGGCCCTCGATCACCGCCGCGGCGGCGCGCAAGTCCTCGATCCGGCTGTTGGTGCAGCTGCCGATGAAGACGTTCTGAATCTCGACGTCGGACAGCCTCTGCCCCGGCTCGAGCCCCATGTACTCGAGGCTGGCGCGGGCCGCTTCCTGCTTGCCGAGGTCGGCGAAGCTCTCGGGCGCAGGGACGACCCCGCCGATCGGCACGGTGTCCTCGGGGCTGGTGCCCCAGGTGACGGTCGGCTCGATCGCCGCCGCGTCGATCACCACGCTCTTGTCGAAGCGGGCGCCGGGATCGGTTGCGAGGGTCTTCCACCACGCGACGGCGCGGTCCCACGCCTCGCCTTGCGGCGCGAACGGGCGGCCCCTGAGGTAGACGAACGTGGTCTCGTCGGGCGCGACCAGGCCGGCGCGGGCGCCGCCTTCGATGCTCATGTTGCAGACGGTAAGACGCCCCTCGACGCTCATCTCCTCGAACACCCTGCCGCGGTACTCGATCACGTGGCCGGTGCCGCCGGCGGTTCCGATCACCCCTATGATGTGGAGGATCAGGTCCTTGGCGGTGACGCCGGGCGCAAGTTCGCCCTCAACCCGCACTTCCATCGTCTTTGAGGGCGTCAGCAGCAATGTCTGCGTCGCCAGGACGTGCTCGACCTCGCTCGTGCCGATGCCGAACGCCAGGGCTCCGAGGCCACCGTGACAGGAGGTATGGCTGTCGCCGCAGACGATGGTCGCGCCCGGCAGCGAGAAGCCCTGCTCGGGTCCGACGACGTGGACGATGCCCTGCGCCGCCGCGGTGTCGGCGATGTAGCGGATGCCGAACTCGCTGGTGTTGCGCTCCAATGCGGCGAGCTGCTGCGCGCTTTCCTGGTCGGCGATCGGGATGCGGTGTCCGCTGGCGTCCTGCCGCGCCGTGGTCGGTAGGTTGTGGTCGGGGACGGCGAGCGTCAGGTCAGGGCGGCGGACCGGCCGCCCGGCGGCGCGCAGGGATTCGAATGCCTGCGGGCTCGTCACCTCGTGAACCAGATGGCGATCGATGTAGACGAGGCAGGTGCCGTCCTCGCGCCGTTCGACGACGTGGGCGTCCCAGATTTTTTCATAGAGGGTGCGTGGTTTGCTGGCCATGCGACGGCGCCTAATACCGGCCGGCCCGGATTGACAAGACGAAAGCGCCCCGCCGGACCGACGGGGCGCCCTCGCATTGGTTGGACCGCGCAAAGCGGCGCTTGGCGGTCACCAGCGGCGGTGGTCGCGATTCTGGCGCTCGAACTGCAGCCGGACGCGCAAAGTGTCGATCCGGTTCTGCAGCATCCGCGTCTCGTCGCGCGAGAGGCCGTGGCGGCTCAGCCCGCGGAACTCGTCCCGCAGTCGATAGACCTGCATCCGCAGGCGGGAAGCCTCGCGGTCAGAGATCCGGCCGCGCCAGGCGTTGCCGTCGATCCGGCGCTGAAGGTCATCGATTTGCGCGCGCATCGCTTCGACGCGACCGGAATCGACGTAGCCGTAATGCGGCCGGTCCCTCCCGGAAAACGGCTGGGCCTGCGCCGGCATCGCGACGCCGAGCGCCAGCGACGCGAGAAGGGCAGGGGCGACGATCTTGCTCAGCTTGGGCATGGGATACTCCTTTTCTTTGACAGCGGGGGTGTGCCCCACGTGTTCAGGAATATGGCCAAGTTTGTGAACGGGACTGAAACCGACGAGCCACCGAGTTGTAAGAAAATGTCGCAGAGCGTCGCCAAAGTGGCTGCGCTGGCCTTCGCTCAGGCAGCAGCAGCGAGGCGGGATGCAGTCTTCTGGATCAGCGCGATCATGTTGGGAATCCCCTGCGTCCGGTTCGAGCTGAGCTGGTTACGCAGGTCAAACCGCTCGAGCTTGGCGGCGACGTCCATCTGCGCGACCTCTACGGCGGCACGGTCCTGAACGGCCGCGAGGACGAGGGCGACGATCCCCTTGGTGATCGCCGCATTGCTGTCGGCGAGGAAGTGCAGCCGTCCGTCGGCAAGCGCGGTCGGATAGACCCAGACCGCCGCCGAACAGCCGCGAACCAGAGTCGCATCGGTCTTGAGCGCATCCGGCATCGGTTCGAGCGTGCGGCCGAGCTCGATCAGCAGCCGATATCGCTCGTCGCCCTCGAGAAACGCGTATTCGTCGTAGATGTCGTCGAGGCTGCGCATCGGCAGGCCATTTAAGCACATCGCGGCCATTCACAAGGCGCGCCGTGTCGGGCCGCTAGAGGTCGACGCCCGCCGCGATCGCTTCGAGATTGCGGATGCGTTCCTTGAGATCGGCGATTTCGATTCGCGCCATTCCCGCGGTCGCGACGCCCTCGATTTCGCGCGGGGTGCGATCGAGTTCGCGGCCCCTCAGCGCCAGCCAATCGCGCCATGCTGTGAGCGACGCGGAGGCGAGAATGGTCAAGCCGATCAGAGCGGCCAGGGCGATCAGGACGGGTTCGCTGTCCATCGGCGAAAGCTCCCTCGAATGCGCGGGTTCATCAGTCGCGCAAGGCTTCGATCTCGTCGGCGAGGCCGCGGCTGCGGCGCTCGTCGGTGACGATTCGCTCGAGCACCTTCACGCGCTCGCGAAGCGCGGCGACCTCGCGCTCGAGCTCGGGATCGCGCTGTGGCTGGGGTCGCGGCTCATCGGCGCGGCCGTCGTAAGTGTGAGCCAGGTATCGCGTGCGCCGCCTGTTGGCGAAGGCAGCGATGGCGACAATGACGACGATGGCGGTCCAGAAGCTCATGATTGGTGCTCGCTCCCTCTTGTCAGTTGACCTTGCGCAGTTGGTCGATCTGCGCGGCGAGGTCGGCGCCTTTGTCCGTGGCGATCCGTTCGAGAACGCGGACCCGCGCCTCGAGCCGCTCGGAATGGGTCGCGTATTGCGCGGCTTTCTCGGCCGTTTGGCTCGCGAGGATCTCGATATTGCGCTGCTTGAAGGCGAGATGGCGCTTGTAGCTCTCGCCGATCAGCGCGACGATCGCGACCACGCCGCAGATCACGGCGATTAGGGCGAAGACGTCGCCGACGCTCACCGGTTGGCGCTCCGGTCATCGGCCTTGGCTTCGACCGTGCGCGCATCCCGCAACGCCTCGATCTGGGTGGCAACATCATAGCCCTTGTCGGTGACGATCCGCTCGAGCACGCGGACGCGGTCCTCGAGCTCCTTGGTATGCGCGACATACTGGGCCGCGCGCTCTGCGCTCGATTCGGCGGTGTTGCGCAGCTGCAGCTCGGCCATCCGCGTACGGTGGCGGGCGACGATCGCGACGATCGGAATGCTCATGGCGAAGATCGGTACAAGAACGCCAAGTTCCCCAATGCTCATGGTTCAGTCCCCCAGGTGAAATGTCGAAAAGGTATCGCGAACAGGCGAAAGCTTCAGCGCAACCGGTCGATCTCAGCGGACAGGCGCGGGTTGCTCGAGACGTAGAACTGCTCGACTTCGGCGAGGCGGCGGTCGATGTCGCGGAACGCGGCCCGAACTTCGCGCGCGGTCCGACCCGGAGACTGGCGAACGTGCTGCCAGAACCGGTCGTCCTCGCGGCTGCCGTAGAGAGCCTCAGGCTTGCTTGCGGCGAACATCCCGATCAGCAGGTAGACCGGGATCAGGAATCCGGAGCCGAGCACCGTCAGCAGCATGGCGCCGAGCCGCACCCAGAGCACGTCGACCCCGGTGTAGTCGGCGATCCCGGCGCACACGCCGAGGAACTTGCCGTTGACTTTATCGCGGTAGAAGCGGGTCCGCGGGCTGTTCACTTGATCTTCCTTCCGTGGCGAATGCGCAAGCGGTCGAGCTCGTCGAGCTGCTGGTTGTCGGTTTCGCGGTCCGCCTGGATCCGCGGCGGGTGGAATTCGGGGTTGTCGGCGGCGACCAGGCGCTCGACCGTGTCCATGCGCTCGTCGAGCCGCTTGGCGATCCGGTACAGCTCCTCGAGCAGCGCTTCGTCGCCGGTGGTCAGCGTCGCCGCCGTCTTCCATTTCGTGATGTAGTGGAGGATCAGCCACGGCAGGCCGATGACGAAGCCGAATGCGGCGATGATCTGGGGCAGGTCTTCCACGGCCTCAGCCCTCCGCCGGCTTGGCCTGGGCGGCGAGCGCCCGCTTCATCTCCTCGAGCTCCTCGTCGACCTTGTCGGCGCCGGCGAGGGCGGCGATCTCGTCGGCCAGCGTCGGCTTGGCCGAGCCGTCGGCGAGGCTCAGCGCGTCGGCGCGCCCTTCGGCGTAGTCGACTCTGCGCTCGAGCTGGTCGAACCGCGCCATCGCCTCGTCGACCCGCTCGCTGGCCAGCAGCGTGCGCAGCTTGACCCGGTTCTCGGCGCTCTCGAGGCGGGCCGCGATCGCGGTCTGGCGGCTGCGCGCCTCGCGCAAGCGGCTCTGCAGCTTCTCGATGTCGAGCTCGTAGGCCCGCAGCGCATCGTCCAGCACGGCAATCTCGGCCTTGAGCTGGTCGCCCATGTTCGCCGCCTTCTGCTTTTCGACCAGCGCCGCGCGGGCGAGGTCCTCGCGGCCTTTCGACAGCGCCAGCTGGGCTTTGTCGGCCCAATCGGCCTGGAGCCGGTCGAGCTTGACGACGTGGCGGTTCATTTCCTTCTGGTCGGCGATGGTGCGGGCCGCGCTGGCGCGGACTTCGACCAT
>JAEKKO010000310.1 GCA_019510335.1 Novosphingobium sp.
GGCCTGCCGCAGTATGACACCGTCGCCGAGGCGCGGGCCGCCACCGGCGCCACCGCGAGCTGCATCTACGTGCCGCCCGCCGGCGCGGCCGACGCGATCCTCGAGGCGATCGACGCCGGGATCGAGCTGATCGTCGCGATTACCGAAGGCATTCCCGTGCTCGATATGGTGCGCGTCAAGCGCGCGCTGACGGGCACCGGGTCGCGGCTGATCGGGCCCAACTGTCCCGGCGTGCTGACCCCGAACGAGTGCAAGATCGGCATCATGCCCGGTGCGATCTTCGCCAAGGGCTCGGTCGGCGTGGTCAGCCGCTCGGGCACGCTGACCTACGAGGCCGTCCACCAGACGACGATGGCGGGCCTCGGCCAGACCACCGCGGTCGGCATCGGCGGCGACCCGGTCAACGGCACCAACTTCATCGACGTGCTCGAGCTGTTCCTCGCCGACGACGCGACCAAGTCGATCATCATGATCGGCGAGATCGGCGGCGCGGCCGAGGAAGAAGCCGCGCAGTTCCTCAAGGACGAAGCCAAGAAGGGCCGCCGCAAGCCGATGGTCGGCTTCATCGCGGGCCGCACCGCGCCTCCGGGCCGCCGCATGGGCCACGCCGGCGCGATTGTCTCGGGCGGCCAGGGCGGCGCCGAGGACAAGATCGCGGCGATGGAAGACGCGGGCATCCGCGTCTCGCCCTCGCCCAGTGAGCTCGGCACGACGCTGGCCGGTCTGCTGAAGGAACTCGCCTGAGCCAATCCCGCGAAGCGGGAATTGGGAGGGATCATGGGGCGCCTCCAGGCGTCCCCGGCAAAGGCCTGAGGCTCTCGCCAGCCGCGGGAGCACATGAAGGTGCGCGCTATGGGTAATGAAAACCTCGAATTCCTCCCCGACTTCCAGGACTCCGGGCCCCAGCCGGGTCCGAGCTGGCAGCGCTCGGGCTGGCCGCTGGTCGGCGGCGCGGCCGAGGACGACCTGACCCAGGCGCTCGACCCGACCACCATGAAGGCGGCGGTCAAGGCCGCGGCCAAGCAGACCGGCGCGGCGCTCGACGAGGCGGCGCTCGAAGCCGCGGCGTCGGATTCGCTGCGCGCGATGCTGCTGATCCGCACCTACCGCGTGCGTGGCCACCTCGCCGCCGATCTCGATCCGCTGGGGCTGACCAAGGAAGATATCCCGGCCGATCTCACCCCCGAATACCACGGCTTCTCGGGCGCCGCGCTCGACCGCAAGATCTTCGTCGGCGGCTTCCTCGGCCTGCAATGGACGACGATCCGCGAGCTCGTGGAGATCCTGCGCGCCAATTACTGCGGCAAGGTCGGCCTCGAATACATGCACATCGCCGACGTCGAGGAGCGCCGCTTCCTCCAGGAGCGCATGGAAGGCGCCGACAAGACGATCGACTTCACCATCATGGGCAAGAAGGCGATCCTCCAGGCCGTCGTGCGCGGCGAGCAGTACGAGAAGTTCCTCGGCAAGAAATATGTCGGCACCAAGCGCTTCGGCCTCGATGGCGGCGAATCGATGATCCCCGCGCTCGAAGCGGTGATCAAGCGCGGCGGCATGATGGGGGTGCGCGAGATCGTCATCGGCATGTCGCATCGCGGCCGGCTCAACGTGCTCGCCAACGTCATGGCCAAGCCCTACCGCGTGATCTTCCACGAGTTCTCGGGCGGCACCGCCAATCCCGACGACGTCGGCGGCTCGGGCGACGTCAAGTACCACCTCGGCACCTCGACCGACCGCGAGTTCGACGGGATCAAGGTGCACATGAGCCTGGTGCCCAACCCCTCGCATCTCGAGACGGTCGACCCCGTGGTGCTCGGCAAGGTCCGCGCGACATTGACCATGCGCGACGACTTGCAGGAGAAGGACCAGGTGCTGCCCGTGCTGCTGCACGGCGACGCCGCTTTCGCCGGCCAGGGCATCGTCTGGGAGACGCTGGGCTTCCAGGGTATCCACGGCTACGCCACCGGCGGCTGCGTTCACTTCATCATCAACAACCAGATCGGCTTCACCACCAGCCCGCAGTTCGCGC
>JAEKKO010000114.1 GCA_019510335.1 Novosphingobium sp.
TCACGCGGCATTGCTGGATCAGGCTTTCGCCCATTGTCCAATATTCCCCACTGCTGCCTCCCGTAGGAGTCTGGGCCGTGTCTCAGTCCCAGTGTGGCTGATCATCCTCTCAGACCAGCTAAGGATCGTCGCCTTGGTGGGCCATTACCCCACCAACAAGCTAATCCTACGCGGGCTCATCCAAAGGCGATAAATCTTTGGTCTTGCGACATCATCCGGTATTAGCTCAAGTTTCCCTGAGTTATTCCGAACCTTTGGGCAGATTCCCACGCGTTACGCACCCGTGCGCCACTAACCCCGAAGGGTTCGTTCGACTTGCATGTGTTAGGCATGCCGCCAGCGTTCGTTCTGAGCCAGGATCAAACTCTCAAGTTTGTGTCACACTCCAGACGGAACGGGCCGAGGCCCGCCGACCGCCAGGAATGAGCTTCAAGGAGCCGATACCTGCACTATCAAACGTAATGGATACGAAGGACATGACTAGGTAACGGCTTAAAGTGACCCGGTTGCCGGAGCCTTGAGCTCCCCGGACCGGGCGCCGTCGCCCACATGTCCCTTCATCTAAAACCAACGATGTCAAAGAGCCAACCAACGGAACAGGCGGACAACGATCGTTCCCCGACTTGTGACCGGGGGACTGCTGTCCGTCTAAATTGGCGACCGAGGAGCGGAGCCGGCTTTTCGTCGGCGCCCCGTCGGTGAACGGGCATATATGGGGGGCCGCTCGGCCGGTCAATGGTTTTTTGCAATTTTCTTGCAGCGGTCCCAAAAACCACCGGTTTCCGCGGCTTCCGACCAACAATCTAGCGCAGCGCGGTCGGCGTTCAAGAGCCGCGTCTCAAATTTCGGAGCTCCGTTCAGGCTTGCTCCCGCTCAGCCAGGATCACCCTTTGTTTACGGTGAATCGCTAGACCGCTCAAATGCTTCGGCGCCGCGCCGGACCACCGGTCAACGAACGAGCCCAGCCTTTGCCGATTCCCGAGCCTCCCGCGATCAGCGTGGCCATGAGCGTCTATGACGGTGCACGCTTCCTTGCCGAAGCGATCGAGAGCGTGCTCGGGCAGAGCTTCGGCGATTTCGAGTTCCTGATTCTCGACGACGGCTCGCGCGACGATTCGCGCGCGATCGTCGAGCACTACGCCGCAGCCGACCCCCGCATCCGGCCGATCTTTCGCGAGAACCGCGGGCTCGTCGCCAGCCTCAACCAGCTGCTCGACGAAGCCCGCGCCCCGCTGGTGGCGCGGATGGACGCCGACGACGTTTGCCTGCCGCAGCGCTTCGAGCGCCAGATCGGGTTCCTCGCCGGGCATCCCGAGTACGGGGTCGTCGGCACCTGGACCGAGGACATCGACGAGGCCGGCGGGCCCTACCGCCTGGCCGTGCCCGATCACCCGGTCTGCCACGAGGACTTCCTCACCGCGATCGAGCAGCGGCGCCCGCTGCTGTGCCATCCGGCGGTGATCTACCGCCGCGATCTCGTGCGCAGCGTTGGCGGCTATCATGCCGCCTTCGCCCACTGCGAGGACCTCGACTTGTGGCTGCGGCTCGCCAGCGTGACCCGCCTCGCCAGCGTTCCCGAGCGCCTGGTCCGCTATCGCCATTATCCCGGACAGGTCTCGAGCCGCCATGCGACCGAGCAGCAGGTCGGCGCGGCGATCGCCCACCTCGCCTACCGTGAGCGCAAGGCGGGGCGGCCCGATCCGACGGCAACGGTGGAGCGGCTGCCGCCTCTGGAGCGGCTCGATGCTCTGTTCGGCCGCGCTGGCGCCGCCCGCGAAGTCCGCGCTCGGGTCGCTCCGGGGTTGCTCTATTCAAAAGCCGCGCTCGGCGCCGACGGGTTCGAGTTGCTCGTCCACTACTTGCGCGAAGGCGGCGAGCGCGACGGGATGTGGCGTACGGTCGCGCGGCTGGTGTCGTTCGGCCAGCCCGCCCGCGCCGCCCGCCTCGCCAAGACGCTGGCGATGGGGTGAGCGGCGATCCGTCCGAGAGGCCGCGCGACTCCGGCGGACGCGAGCCGGCGGCAATGAGCGTGCGCGGCGCGGCGGCATGGGCGATCGCCGGGCAGTACCTCTCGTTCGCGATCCAGTTCGCTGCCTCGGTGGTCATCTCCCGGTTGTTCCTCTCGCCCGGCGAGGTCGGGCTGTTCTCGATTGGCCTGGCCGCCGCGCTGCTCGCCGCGATCCTCCAGGACTTCGGCCTGACCCGCTACGTCGCCGGGCTGGAGACGATCGATGCCGCGGCGATCGCCCGCTGCAGCTCGGTCGCGCTGCTGTTCTCGATTGCGGTCGCCGGCGTTATAGCGGCAGCCGCCGGGCCGATGGCCCGCGCCTATCACCAGCCAGGGCTGCTGCCGATCATGCTGATCATCGCCGCAAGCTACCTGCTGCTGCCGCTCGCGGTCGTGCCGTTGGCGCTGATGGGACGACGGATGGCGTTCCACGGCCACTTCGCCGTCAACGTCGGCGGAGCGTTGGCCCAGGCCGCGGTCGCCGTGACGCTGGCGGCGCTGGGCTTCTCCTCGTTTGCGCTCGCCTGGGGAACCCTCGCCAGCGGCGCGGCGCGCGGGCTGATCGCGCAAGCCCTGCGCCCGGCGCTGCCGTGGCCGCTGCGGCTCGACGGCATCCGGCCAATCGTCGGCAGCGGCTCGCGGCTGAGCACGTTGTACCTGACCGGCGCGCTCGGCACGCGGACGCCGGACCTGGTCGTCGGCAAGCTGCTGGGTGTGGTTGCGGTCGGACTCTACAGCCGCGCGGTGAGCCTCTCCGACCAGTTCCGGATGTTGATCTCGGGCGCCATCGGCAGCGTGTTCTTTCCCGCCTTCGCCCGCATCCGCGACCGCGGCGAGCCGCTCGGACCAGCGTACTTGCGGGTCGCGGCCGGCTATTCGGCGGTAATCTGGCCCGGCATGGCTGGGCTCGCCCTCGCCGCCGCGCCGGTCGTCCGGCTGCTTTACGGGCCGGCGTGGGCCGGGGTCGCGCCGCCGCTCCAGCTGATCGCGGTGACCGAACTCATGCTCGTCGCGCTGCCGCTGCACATCGATTTGCCGATTCTGCTCGGCCGGCTCGACCGGCTGCTCCTCGTGAACATCGTCGATACGCTGCTGTCGGTCACATTTCTGGCGGTCGGCTGCCATTGGGGGATCGCCGGCGCGGCCGCCTCACGGCTGGTCTATGGTGTAGGCTGGCTGTGCCTTTACGCCGGTTTCCTCCACCGCCTCGTCGGCTTCGACGCCCGGGCGCTGCTGGCGATCTACCTGCGGAGCGCGCTGGCGACGCTCGCTGCCCTGGCGCCGCTGGTGGCGACCTATCGCTTTATCGCCGGCCCAGGTGCGATCGGGATCGGGTACCTGGTGCTCTCGACCATACTGGGGGCAGTTGCCTGGCTGGCGATGCTCATGCTGACGCGCCACCCAGCGGCAGGCGAGCTCGCCGGCCTCGCCTGCGAGGCGGCGGCCGCGTTCACCCGCCCGCGGCGCAGTGGCGCAGCGGCCGATCCGGTGGTATGACAATTCGGTCACGGCGGCCGTAGAGACCGCCGGACGCGGGAGACCATCGCGATGAGCACCCCTGCCGTCCTCGGCGCGCTCCTGCTGTCCGCCGCGCTGCCCCAGACCCATGCCGCGAACGCCGCGCAGGAGGCTTCCGAGAGCAACATCGTCGCAGGCCGCGCCGACGCCTATGACCGCCTGACCGTGCCGGTGCGGATCGGCGATCATGGGCCGTTCCGGTTCGTTATCGATACCGGTGCGCAGAACACGGTCATCAGCACCGCGCTCGCCCAGCAGCTGGCCCTGGTCCCTTCGGCGACGGCGACGGTGGTAAGCATGGCCGGCCAGAGGCAGGCGAACACCGTCGAGATCGACCAGATCGACCTTGGCAGGCGCAGCTACTACGGCATCACCGCGCCGCTGCTCGATGCCGAGAACATCGGCGCCGACGGCATCGTCGGACTCGATAGCCTGCAAGGGCAGCGGGTGCTGATCGACTTCACCAGAAACCTAATGGCGATCGGCGACGCACGCACGCTCGGCGGCGACAAGGGATTCGAAATCGTCGTCACCGCGCGGCGCCGCTCGGGCCAGCTGATCATCACCAATGCGATGGTCGACGGTGTCTATACCAGCGTGGTGATCGACACCGGCGCCGACTCGACCGTTGCCAACCGCGCCCTGCAAAGGGCGCTGGCGCAGAAGCATCCAACCACCCGAGCGCTCCTGACGAGCGTCACCGGACAGCAAATCGTCGCCGATGTCGGCCTCGCCGGGAGAATCGCCTTCGGGCGGATCCAGATCAACAACGTGCTGCTGGCCTATGCCGACGCCCCACCGTTCACGGTGCTCGACCTCGAGAAGAAGCCGGCGATCCTCTTGGGAATGCGCGACTTGCGCGGCTTCAAGCGGGTCGCGATCGACTTCGCCAAACGCAAAATCTTGTTCGATGTCCCGTTCCACGTCAATAACCTGCCCGAGAATTTGCGGGCCATGACCGAAGGGTACGATCCGGACAGCGGAGTGAACGCGCGTTCGTATTGACGGCGCCGCGCCGGTGCGGTCGCCGCAAGGGGAGCAGGCCCATGCGAACTGCCGCAGCCGCGATGGCGCTGGCAGCCTCCACCGCCGCCATAGCTGGGCCCACTCCTCTTGCGCCGCCGCCCGCTGCTGTTGATATCATCCAGGGCGCGCGCGACCGGGACCAGCGGCTGACCGTCCCGGTGCGGCTCGAGGGGCAAGGGCCTTACGATTTCGTCGTCGACACCGGCTCGCAGCGCTCGATCGTCGCGGCCGGCGTCGCCGCGCGGCTGGCGCTCAAGCCGGCCCGGCAGGTGCGCGTCATCGACATCGGCGGCACGCAAATGGTCGACACCGTAACGGCCACCGAGCTCGGCATCGGCGGCCGCTCCTATCGCGATCTCGAGCTGCCGATCATGGATGATGCCAACGTCGGCGCCGACGGCGTGGTCGGCACCGACAACCTCCAGCAGCAGCGGGTGCTGCTCGACTTCGCCCGCAACCGCATGATCGTCGGCGACGCGCGCAGCCTCGGCGGCAACGGCGGTTACGAGATCGTCGTGACCGCGCGGCGCAAGTCGGGTCAGCTGATCATCACCGAAGCCACGATCGACCACGTCCGTGTCGCGGTAGTCATCGATACCGGCTCCGAGACGACGATGGGCAATCGCGCGCTGCAACGCGCTCTCGCCCGCAGCGACGGCGGCAAACAGGTGACGCTGGTCAGCGCGACGGGGAACGTGGTGGTCGCAGACATGGGGCTCGCCGACCGGTTGTCGATCGACAACGTCGGGATCACCAACGTCCTGATCGCTTATTCCGATGCGCCGGTTTTCCCCGCGCTCGACCTTGCGGCAAAGCCGGCGCTGATGCTCGGGATGCGTGAATTGCGGCTGTTCAAGCGGGTCGCTATCGACTTCGCCAGCCGCAAGATCCTGTTCAACGTGCCCGCGGGGCTTTCGAATTCGCGCTAGAGGCCTACATTGGGGGCCATGCCCCCCGATACCGCCGTGAACGATCCCAGCGCCCGCCACGACGGCTGGCGCACGCTGCGGCGATTCCTCCCTTACCTGTGGCCCAGGGACAAGCCTGCATTGCGCTGGCGGATCTGCGTCGCGACGGTGCTGATCCTGCTGGCCAAGGCGACCACCTTGGTCTTGCCGTTCTTCTACAAGCGCGCCGTCGATGCGATGAGCATCAAGGGTTCGGCGGCGTTCGTCGTCGCCTTCGCCTTCATTCTCGCCTACGCGCTCGGCCGCTTCGCCGGTGTCGCGTTCGACAACTTGCGCAACATCGTGTTCGAGCGTGTCGGGCAGGAGGCGACGCGGGCGCTCGCCGAGGACGTCTTCGCCCGGCTCCACCAGCTCAGCATGCGCTTCCACCTCGCCCGCCGCACCGGCGAGGTGACCAAGGTGATCGAGCGCGGGACCAAGAGCATCGATACGATGCTCTATTTCCTGCTGTTCAACATCGCCCCGACCGCGATCGAGCTGATCGCCGTCGCCGTGATCTTCTACACCCATTTCGGCTGGGGCCTGGTCGCCGCGACGGCGGTGGCGGTGGTGACCTACGGCCTGGTGACTCGCTGGATCACCGAATGGCGCTCGCACTTGCGCGAACGGATGAACCGGCTCGACAACCAGGCGATGGCGCGGGCGGTCGACTCGCTGCTCAACTACGAGACGGTCAAATACTTCGGTGCCGAACCGCGCGAGGAAGCGCGCTACGGTCAGGCGACGCGGGCCTACGCCGATGCCGCGGTGCAGTCGGAGAACAGCCTCGGGCTGCTCAACATCGCCCAGGCCCTGATCGTCAACCTGCTGATGGCCGGAGCGATGGGCTACACCGTGTGGGGCTGGTCGCGCGGACAATTGACCGTCGGCGACCTGGTGTTCGTCAACACCTACCTCACCCAGCTGTTTCGCCCGCTCGACATGCTTGGGATGGTCTACCGGACGATCCGCCAGGGGCTGATCGACATGGCGAGCATGTTCAAGCTGATGGACACCGAGGTCGAGGTGAAGGACCGCCCAGGCGCCCCCGCCCTGGTAATCCGCCGGCCGATGCTGGCGTTCGACGATGTCGTGTTCGGGTACGAGCCCGACCGGACGATCCTCCACGGCCTGTCGTTCGAAGTACCCGCCGGCAGCCAGGTCGCCGTCGTCGGCCCGTCGGGCGCGGGCAAGTCGACCATCGCCCGGCTGATCTTCCGCTTCTACGACCCATGGCGCGGCCGCATCCTGATCGACGGGCAGGACATCCGCGAGGTCACCCAGGCGAGCTTGCGCGCGGCGATCGGCATCGTCCCGCAGGACTCGGTGCTGTTCAACGACACCATCGGCTATAACATCGCCTACGGCCGCGACGGCGCGACGATGGCCGATGTGGAGGCGGCGGCGCGCGGCGCGGCCCTGATGCCGCTGATCGAGCGCCTGCCCAAGCGCTTTGACACCGAAGTCGGCGAGCGCGGCCTCAAGCTTTCGGGCGGCGAGAAGCAGCGCGTCGCGATCGCTCGCACCCTGGTCAAGAACCCGCCGATCCTGCTGCTCGACGAAGCCACCAGCGCATTGGACACCCGCACCGAGCAGGACATTCTGGCGACGCTCCACCGGGTCTCGACCGGACGGACCTCGCTGAGCATCGCCCACCGGCTCTCGACCGTGGCCGACGCCGACCGGATCTTCGTGCTCAACGAAGGCAAGCTGGGCGAAAGCGGCACCCACGCCGAACTGCTGCGGCTCGACGGCCTTTACGCCGAAATGTGGACACGCCAGGCCGCCGAGCGCGAGGAATTGAGCGAGGCCGCGGAGTAGCCAATACGCCCTATCCGCTTCGCGGACAGGGGGAGCGCTTCACATCATTTCCTTGGCTTCCTTCCACACCACGGCTTGCGCGACGACGACGTACTCGCCGTTGAAGGTCAGCGCGGGCGAGCCGTAGAGGCGCCAGCCTTGGGCCAGCGCCTCGGAAACGCGCTCACAGAAGGCGTGGTCGTCCTTGCCGGTGAGGCAGCGGTAGGTCGGCTTTCCGTCGGGAGGGGTGCTGGACATGACCCGAAGTTAGCAGAAGTGGGCGTCCAGCCAAATTCCGCCGCGCCGCGGGAAGCCGGCTACAGGATATACTTCGACAGATCGGCATCCTTCGCCAGCCCCGCCAGCTTGTCGCGGACGTAGTCGGAATTGACCGTGACCGTCTCACCGGCGCGGTCTTCGGCTTCGAAGCTCAGTTCCTCGAGCAGCTTCTCCATCACCGTCTGCAGCCGGCGCGCGCCGATGTTCTCGACGCTCTCGTTGACCTGGGCGGCGATCCTCGCGACTTCGCGCACGGCATCTTCGGTGAAGTCCAGCTCGACCTGCTCGGTGCCGAGCAGCGCACGGTATTGCTCGACCAGGTTGGCGCGGGTTTCCTGGAGAATGCGGACGAAGTCCTCCTCCGAGAGCGCCTTCAGCTCGACGCGGATCGGCAGGCGGCCCTGGAGCTCGGGCAGCATGTCGCTCGGTTTGGCGACGTGGAACGCGCCCGAGGCGATGAACAGGATGTGATCGGTCTTCATCGGCCCATACTTGGTCGCGACCGTGGTCCCTTCGATCAAGGGGAGGAGGTCGCGCTGGACGCCCTCGCGGCTGACCGAGCCGCCGCGCACGTCTGACACCGCGATCTTGTCGATCTCGTCGAGGAAGACGATGCCGTTGGTCTCGGCATTGGCGAGGGCGACGCGGGCGACGTCGTCCTGATCCATCCGCTTCTCGGCTTCCTCGTCGACGAGCTTGTCCCAAGCTTCGGGCACGCGCATCTTGCGGCGCTTGGTCGGGGAGCGGCCCATCGCCTTGCTCATCATGTCGGAGAGGTTGATCATCCCGATCCCGCCGCCGCCGCCGGGCAGCTCGAACGGCATCTGCGGCGCTTCCTCGACTTCGATCTCGACTTCGACCTCGTTCATTGCGTTCTCGACGATGCGCTGGCGGAAGCTTTCGCGGGTCGCTTCGGACGCGTTCTCGCCAACCAGCGCGCGGAGCAGTCGGTCCATCGCCGCCTTCGAGGCGGTCTCACGCACGGCTTCGCGGCGGCGGTCCTTCTCGAGCCGGATGGCCTCTTCGGCAAGGTCGCGGGCGATCTGCTCGACGTCGCGGCCGACGTAGCCGACTTCGGTGAACTTGGTCGCCTCGACCTTCACGAACGGCGCCTCGGCCAGGCGTGCGAGGCGGCGGCTGATCTCGGTCTTGCCGCAGCCGGTCGGGCCGATCATGAGGATGTTCTTGGGGGTGACCTCGTCGCGCAACTCGGGGCTGAGGCGCTGGCGGCGCCAACGGTTGCGCAGCGCCACGGCGACGGCCCGCTTGGCGTCGGTCTGGCCGACGATGTGCTCGTCCAGTGCAGCGACGATGGCTTTGGGGGTAAGATGGTCGTTCATTGTTTTCCCATGCACTCTCTCCCCGCCGGGGAGAGATACGAAGACTTGGCCGCGAAGCGGGCTAGTCGGAGTCGAGAGGGGCAGCCGTTGCGTCGATCACCAGCCCCTCTCCCAACCCTCTCCCCGGCGAGGAGAGGGCTAAAGCGTCTCCACCGTCACGCGATCATTGGTGAAGACGCAAACTTCGGCGGCGACCTGCATCGCGCGGCGGGCGATCTTCTCGGCGTCGTCCTCGTACTCGGTCAGCGCCTTGGCCGCGGCCAGCGCATAGTTCCCGCCCGAGCCGATCGCGGCGATCCCGCCTTCGGGCTCGAGCACGTCGCCGTTGCCGGTGAGGATCAGCATGGTCTCGGCATCGGCGACGATCATCAGCGCTTCGAGGTTGCGCAAGTACTTGTCGGTGCGCCAATCCTTGGCGAGCTCGACCGCGGCCCGCATCAGCTGGCCGTGGTGCTGCTCGAGCTTGCGCTCGAGCCGCTCGAACAAGGTGAAGGCGTCGGCGGTCGCCCCGGCGAACCCACCGATGACTTTACCGGCCCCATTCTGATCTGGAGCGCCGATGCGGCGCACCTTGCGGGCGTTGGGCTTCATCACGGTGTTGCCCATCGACACCTGACCATCGCCGGCGATGACGGTCTTGCCGCCCTTCTTCACGCCGATGATGGTGGTGCCGTGCCACTGTATGGTCCCGTGGCCGGCTCTGCTCTCGTCCATGCGCGCCGATATGGGCCCGGCGCGCGCCGGATCAAGCTAGCTGCCGTTCGGCCCCGAGCCGCCGCCGCCAGCCGCTCCGCCGCCTGGCCCACCCGGGCCGGTGCCGACGGTGCCGATATTGCCGAACAGGTCTTCGAGAAAGCTCCGCTCACGCCCGAGCGTCGGCGTGTGCTTCTTGTCCGGGCTGAGCCGCACGACGTGCTCCATCCCGGCCTTGTCGACCCGGGCGACGTTGCCCCGCGGGTCGAACGTCACGCGCAGGATGGTTTCCTTGTACGGCTTCGGAGCTGTCGCCGCGGCCTGCCTGGTGTCGACCGAGACGTAATACCATGTCGGCTGGCCGAACTGACTGACGAAGGTCGGCCGCCCGAGTGCCCGTTCCACCGAGGTCTGGTTGTCGATCCCCGGCTGGACCGATTCGACCAGCGCGGTGTCGACGAGGTAGCCGCGGTGGTCGCGGATCGAGCTGCACGCCGCCAGCGCCACGAGTACCGCTGCCGCCGCGGCACCGCGTCCTAACCTGCCCGAAACCTGCATTTTCCGAAATTCTCCGCTCACCTGCGTCGCCGCAGCCCTGCCGGATTCTGCCGACCCCCGAACTCCGCTGACCCATTGCCAGCCGCGCGCCCGGTCCTATATCGACGCGAGCCTTAAGACGCCCGGCCGCGCAGCGCAATGCTTCGCTCCCCGCGCTTGGCGCCGGCCCATTTAATCGCCCCTGAACGAAAGACGCGCCGCCCCTTGTCGATCCTCACCCGCCTGCTCCGCCAACGCGGCGACGACCGCGCTTTCGTCCGGCCGCTGTGGCAGCGGATCGTCGCCGTCGCGCGCGATCCGCGCTGGTATGCCGAAGACGCGATCGCAGATACCGTCGCCGGGCGATTCGACGCGATCACCCTGGTCCTTGCTGTAGTGCTGATCCGCCTGGAACGGGACCCCGCAACCCGCGAAGCCTCGGCGCGGCTCACGGAGCTGTTCGTCACCGACATGGACGGCCAGCTGCGTGAGAGCGGGATCGGCGATCTCGTCGTCGGCAAGCACGTCGGCCGTTTGATCGGCGTGCTTGGCGGCCGTCTCGGCAGTTACCGGGACGCCCTCGCCGCTGCCGACCCGGAGCGCTTGGTCGAGGCGGTCGGCCGCAACGTCACGCTGCTTGCGGGCGCGAGCCCGGCTGCTGTCACGGCAAGGGCGCTGGCACTCGCGACCGCGCTCGCCGCCAGCTCGACCAAGCAGGTCCTCGCGGGAGAGTTTGCATGAGCTCGCCCGAGCTCAGCCGCATGGTCGAGCTGCGCTCGGTCCATGGGCAGATGCTGCGGATCGAAGCCAGTCCCGCCGAACGGACCGCGCTCGCCGGGCGCTTCGGGATCGTTGCCATTCACCGCCTGACGGCCGACGTCCAGCTCGATCGCCACGGTCCCGGGGCGCAAGTTACGGGAAGGCTGGATGCGAATATCGTGCAAGCTTGTGCCATATCCGGCGAGGATCTTGCGCAGACGCTTACCGAAGAGCTGAATCTCCGCTTCATTCCGGCGACGGGGACGCACCGTCCAGACGAGGAAATCGAGCTGTCGGAAGCCGATTGCGATGAAATCGAGTTCAGCGGCGGGCGCTTCGATGTCGGGGAGGCTGTCGCCCAGAGCCTGGCCCTGGCGATCGACCCGTTCGCGACCGGGCCCGAGGCCGACCGCGCCCGCGCTGAAGCCGGCTTGCTCGATGAACAGGCGGCCGGCCCGTTCGCGGCCCTGGCAAAGCTGAAGAAGGGCGACTGAGTCCCTCCCGAAGAAAGGACGAGAAACTCAGAACGGAATGTCGTCGTCAAGATCGTCGGCGAAGCTGCCGCGGCCGGCGCCGCTCGCCCCCGCACCCCATTCCTTGCCACCGCCGGCGCGTCCGGCCGAGCCGCCCTCGTTCATCCCGCCGCTGCGTGACGCGCCGCCATAGCCGCCGGCTCCCGCGCCGGAGCCTTGCGGCCCGTCGAGCATGGTCATGACCGCGCCCGGGCCCTGCAGCACGACTTCGGTCGTGTAGCGGTCGTTGCCCGACTGGTCTTGCCACTTGCGCGTGCGCAGCTGGCCCTCGAGATAGACCTTGCTGCCCTTCTTGAGGAACCGTTCGGCGACGCCGACCAGCCCTTCGGAGAAGATCGCAACGGTGTGCCATTCGGTGCGCTCCTGGCGCTCGCCCGAGTTGCGGTCCTTCCACGTTTCCGAGGTGGCGATGCGCAAGTTGCACACCTTGCCGCCGTTCTGGAACGAGCGTACTTCGGGGTCCGCTCCCAGGTTTCCGATCAGCATGACCTTGTTGAGGCTGCCTGCCATGTGCCCTCTCGCTCCTAAAGCCCGAGCGCGACGGCGCTCCAGTAAGTGATTCCGGCGAAGATGTAGGCGAGCGCGAACAGGTAGGCCAGCATGAAGCCCGGCCATTTCCACCCATTCGTTTCGCGCCGCGTCACCGCGATCGTCGACATGCATTGCGGCGCGAACACAAACCAGGCGAGGAACGCGAGCGCGGTCGGCAAGCTCCACCGATGGCGCAATTGCGCGATCAGCCCGGAGGTGTCCTTGTCGCCTCCGGAGACCGCATAGGTGGTCGCCAGTGAGCTGACCGCGACTTCGCGCGCGGCCATCGCCGGGATCAGCGCAAGGGCGATGTCGCGATTGAAGCCGATCGGCTTAACTACAACGGCGAGGCCATTGGCGAGATGGCCAGCGATCGAGGCATCGACCTGGTCCTGACCCGGCGCGGCGCGCGGGAAGTTGAGCAGCAGCCACAGCACGACCGTGACGGTGAAGATGATCGTCCCGGCCCGGCGCAGGAAGATCCACGCGCGCTGGTACAGGCCCAGGGCAATGTCCTTTACGGTGGGCAGCTGGTACTTCGGCAATTCCATGATGAAGCCGCTCGCCGCGCCCTTGGTCAGGCTGCGCCGGAGCAGCATGGCGACGACCATCGCCGCGACGATCCCGGTGACGTAGAGCACGAACAGCACCAGTCCTTGCAGGCCGATCCCGCCCGCGACGAGGCGATTGGGAATGAACGCTGAGATCAGCACCGCATAGACCGGCAGGCGGGCCGAACAGGTCATCAGCGGCGCGACCAGGATCGTCGTCAGGCGATCCTTCGGATCGGAGATGCTGCGCGTCGCCATGATGCCCGGGATGGCGCAGCCGAAGCTCGACAGCAGCGGAATGAAGCTGCGCCCCGAAAGGCCGACCCCGGCCATCAACCGGTCCATCAGGAAGGCGGCGCGGGCCATGTAGCCGGTGGCCTCGAGCACGAGGATGAAGAAGAACAGGATCACGATCTGCGGCAGGAACGTGACGACGGAGCCGACGCCGGCGATGATGCCGTCAGTCACAAGATCGCGGGCCAGCCCAGCTGGAAAGTTGCCCCGGACCAGGTCGGAAATCCTGCTGGCGAGGCTGGTGAGGCCATCGGCCAGCGGCGCCGCTCCGGCGAAGACGGCCTGGAATACCACGAATAGCATCCCGAACAGGATCAGCGGCCCTATCCATGGATGCAGCAGGACCCGGTCGAGCTTCGAATGGAGCCGGTGGCGGCGTGTTTCCGAAACGATCGCCGAATCGGCGATGGCATGGGCGGTCAGGCGGCGCTCGGTCAGACCGGTCAGCGGGTGGACCGGCTCGCCGCGATAAGCTTCGGCGGTGGCGATCGCATCGGCCAGCTCGGTCAGGCCGCGGCGGCGGACGGCGACGGTCGGTACCACCGCCACGCCCAGCGCGCTCTCGAGCGCCAGCGGATCGAGCTTGAGGCCGTCGCGCTCGGCCAGGTCGATCATGTTGAGGGCGACGACCGTCGGCCGGCCGAGTGCGATGATCTCCTGAGCGAAGACCAGGTGCTGCTCGAGATTGGAGGCGTCGAGCACGACCACCAGCACTTCCGGCTCCGGCTCGCCGGGGAACTCGCCGAGGATGACCTTGCGGGTGACCTCTTCGTCCGGGCTGGTCGGATGCAGGCTATAGCTGCCCGGAAGGTCGGTCAGCTCGACCGGCTCGCCGGACGGGAGGATCAGGCGGCCCGCCTTGCGCTCGACGGTGACGCCGGGGTAATTGGCGATCTTCTGCCGCGCCCCGGTCAGCGCGTTGAACAGGGCGCTTTTGCCGGCGTTAGGGTTGCCGACCAGCGCGGCGCGACGGCGGCGGCTCATGGCTGGAGTTGCTCGACCTGCATCGCTCGTGCGTGGACGCGCCGCAACGCAACCGTCATCCGGCCGACGGTGACGGCGAGCGGGTCACTCCCGGCGAAGACCCCGCGGTGCGCAACCGAAATCTTGGCGCCGGCGTCGAGGCCGAGGGCGCGCAGCCGCAGCGTCTCGTCCTGATCGAGCGCGGCCCAGTCGACCGCGACGATGCGCGCCGGCTGCCCGATCGGGAGAAGGTCGAGGGTCATCGCTTAGCGGTGACAGATCGTGCTGCTAATTGCAACTGGTTCGCAATAGCTGCATGAGGAGCGCAGACGACCATGGTGGGCCTTCGTCGCATGCGCCGGCGCACTCTTCCTTGCGGCGGCGCAAAGACGTCGGCGAATGGCGATTCCGCCCCCGCTCAGCTCGCGGGGTAGCGCAGGCGCCCGAGGAACCGCACCAGGCTGAAGCGGTCGGTGTCCGGGCGCAACCAGCGCGACTTGGCTTTCTCGAATCGCATCACCCCGTCGATCCGCCGGTCGAGGAACTCCAGCGTGTCGGCCTTGCCCGCGGTTTCGTCTTGCGCGAACACAGCCAGCGTCGCCGCATAAAGGCCGGCGAGGATCGCCCGCTTGGTGTAGTGGTTGTAGTCGGTCGCCGTGTCGCCGGCGAGGCGCCACATCACGTCGGCGCTGCGCCAGCCGAAGCGGAGCGCGGCGGGGACGTTCTGCGGCATCGCCATAATCGCCAGCGCCCGGGTCAAGGCTTCCTCACACCCGCGCACGGCATCGAGGCGGAAGCGGATCAGGCGGCCGATACGGGCGCGGATCGGCAGCTGCGCGAGGACCACCGGCGGCAGCGCCTCGGCCATGTCGGCGTCGACCCCCGCGATCCACGCCGCGATCATGTCCATCGCGCCGCCCGGGAAAGCCAGCCGCGCGACCGCCGGATCGACCCCGACCGTCTCCGCCGCGGCGTCGAGCGCGGTGTGGCTCCAGCCGTCGAACACCGCCGCGGCGGCAATCTCCGGCGCCAGCGCCAGCCGCAGCTCTTCGAGTGTCGCTTGCGAGAGGTCCGGCGAGCTCAGAGCGAGGGCCCGTATTTCTTGCCGGTCGTGCCGCGCGAACCGCGCGGCCGTGCATTGGTCTGGATTTCGGTGACCATCGGGCTGGTCTTGCCGTCAAGCAGGGCATAGTCGCGGGCGGTGCGGCCGGAATTGTCGGAGCGATCGGGATCGGCGCCGGCCTTGAGCAGCAGGCGGATCATTCCCAGGTCGCGGCGATGAACGGCCGCCATCAACGCGGTTTCGCCCGAGCTGTTCGGCTCGTCGACCCGGGCGCCGGACTGGACGAGCAACTCGACGCCCTCGACGAAGCCGAGGTTCGAGGCGAGCTCGAGCGGGGTGACGCCGTGGCCGTCCTTGAGATTGACGTTGGCGCCCTTGCCCGCGAGGAAGCCCATCCAGGTCAGGTCGCGGCGGGCGGTGGCGATGTGCAGCGCGGTCTCGCCGGTGGTCAGGTCGCGGGTGTTGATGATCGTCGAGCCCGGGCTGTTGACCATGTCGGTGACGGTTTGCGCGTCCTTCTTCCGGACCGCCTCGAGGAACTTGTATCCTTGCGAAAATTGCGCGTGCGCCGGGCTCGTCAGGAACAGCGCGCCGGCGAGCGCGGGCAAGGCAAGGCGCATCAGGCGCCTCAGGGTGTGCACGTGTCGTCCTCCTCACATCGCGCGCGGCAGCGGATGGAGCCCGCTGCTTGCGCCGGCGTGTCTAGCAGAGCATGAACCGCCGCGCCATGTTCAAGCCGCTCGTTCAAAGCCTTGCGCTCGCGCTCGCCGCCCTGCTGTGCGCCTGCGGCGGAAGCACGACCGAGCCGCCGCCGCTAGCGGGGGCGAGGATCGGCGGGCCCTTCACGCTTGTGGATGACGACGGCCGCGCGGTGCGCTGGAGCGACTTCGCCGGCCAGTATCGGATCGTCTATTTCGGCTACACCTACTGTCCCGATGTTTGTCCGCTGGACATGCAGGCGACGATGCGCGGCCTCGCCGATTATGCTAAACAGCACCCGGCGCTGGCGAAGCAGATCAAAGCCGTGTTCATCTCGATCGACCCCCAGCGCGACACGCCCAAGGTCGTCGGCCAGTTCGCCGCGGCGATCTCCCCCAACCTGATCGGGCTGACCGGATCGCCCGAACAGGTCGCCACCGCCGCCAAGGCGTTCGGGACCTATTATGCACGGGGACCGGCGACGCCCGGCGGCGGCTACCTTATGGACCACTCGCGCACCACTTACCTGATGGGCCGCAACGGCGAGCCGATCGCGATGCTTCCCGCCGATCAGGGGCCGCAGGCGGTCGCCGCCGAGCTGACCAAGTGGGTCCGATGAGCACGCCCGGCGCCAGCCGCTTCTGGGAGCGCCCGCTCGCCAGCCTCGACAAGCGCGAGTGGGAAGCGCTGTGCGACGGCTGCGGCAAGTGCTGCCTGCACAAAGTGGAAGACGAGGACAGCGGCCGGGTCTTCGGGACGAACGTCGCATGCAAGCTGCTCGATCTCACCACCGGGCGTTGCCGCGATTACCGCAACCGCCGCAGCTTCGTGCCCGATTGCCTGCGCCTGACGCCGCGTCTTGCCGCGGAGCTCGAATGGTTGCCCGAGACCTGCGCCTACAAGCTGCGCGCCAACGGCGAGCCGCTGCCCGAGTGGCATTACCTGATCTGCGGCGATCGCGAGGCGGTCCACCGGGCGGGGCAGTCGGTCGTCGGAAAGGCCATCTCCGAGACGATCGCCGGCCCGATCGAGAACCACATCGTCTGGCCCGATGGCGTCGAGCCCGTCTTCGAACGGGTGTCGGATGCTTGATTGGCTACGCCGCCCCGCCGGGGAAGACCTGTCGGTCGAGGTCAATGGAAATGCCCTACCGTTGATCATCCGCCGCGTGGCGAACGCGCGGCGGATGACGCTGCGCCTGCTCCCCGACGGCAGCGCCGCGCGGATTTCGATGCCGCGCTGGGGCCGCACGGCCGAGGCGCTGGCGTTCGCCCGCGCCCGCAGCGACTGGCTCGCCGGGCAGCTCGTCTTGCGCCCGCCGCCGCAGACGATCGCGCCGGGCGGCGCGATCTCGTACCGGGGGGAGCGGCTGAGGATCGAGCATGATGCGGCATGGCCGCGACGGCCCAGCCTCGGCCAAGACACAATCCGCCTTGGCGGCGCAGCTGAGTCGGTGGCCGCTCGGCTGCGGCGCTGGCTCGAAGGCGAGGCGCGGCAGTTGCTCGCCGACGATCTCGTCGGGTACTGCGTCCGGGCCGGGGTTGCTGCGCCGCAATTGATGCTGAGCAATGCGCGGCGACGCTGGGGCAGTTGCTCCTCGCGCGGGATTGTGCGGATCAACTGGCGGCTGGTCATGGCGCCGGACCCGGTGCGCCGCTCGGTCGTCGCGCACGAGGTCGCGCACCTCGTCCACTTCGATCATGGTCCGGGTTTTCGCACGTTCCTCGCCGAGCTCTACGAGGGCGACCTTCGTGCCGTCGACGCATGGCTGCGGCGCGAGGGGCCCAGCCTCCACGCCGCATTCGGCTGAGGCCCGACGGGCGATTCGCACGGAACCGCTGGCGCCCGCGCGGGCTGCACCCTATCTTGCGGCGATGTCATTCTGGCGCAACGTCAACCCTGCCGGCGCGATCGGCGACTTCATTACGGTGTTCCGCGAAGCCGGTTCCAACCGCTGGCGCTTCGCGGCATTGTCCGCGGCCGTGACCGTCGCGATCTTCTCGGTGATGGCAAGCGAGGAGACGCGGATCCCGCCCGCGCGCCCGCACGTCACCTTCATCACCACGTTCCAGCCCAACCGCAGCGACGCCGAGATCATGGCTTCGAATGTCGCTAATCAGAAGCAGAAGGAACAGCTCGCCGCCGAGCAGGCGAAGCGCGAGGAGGACGTGCGCAAGATTTACAAGACGATCGGGCGGATGTCGGGAATGGATGTCGACGCCATCGAGCGCAAGGCCAAGGCGCAGGAGGCCGCGGACGCCCGCAAGCAGGCGGCCGAACTGGCCGAGCTGCGTCGCCGCGAGCAGCAGGCAGCGCTTGCCGGACGCTGACGTCGACGCGCGCTGGCTCGAGGCGGCGGCCCGCCTCGCCGCCCGCGCCCGCCCGTCGAGCCGGCCGAATCCCGCCGTCGGAGCGCTGATCGTCCGTGATGGCCAAGTTGTCGCGCGTGGCTGGACTCAGCCGGGCGGCCGCCCCCATGCGGAAGCCGTTGCGCTCGCCACGGCGGGTGCGGCGGCCGACGGCGCGACACTTTACGTGACGCTCGAACCGTGTGCCCACGACGGCGCTCGCGGGCCTTCGTGCGCCGCGAGCCTGGCTGCGTCGCCGTTGGCGCGTATCGTCGTCGGCTGCACCGATCCCGATCCGCGCACGGCTGGGGCCGGCCTGGGCGCACTCGAAGCGGCGGGCAAGAATGTCATCCTGATGCCGATTCCGTCAGTCGAGGCCAGCCTCGCCGGCTATTTGCGCCAGAGGCGGGAGGGCCGTCCCGAGGTGACGCTGAAGCTGGCCACATCAATCGACGGCCAGATCGCGCTGGCTGACGGGACCAGCCGCTGGATCACCGGCGCGCCGGCGCGGGCGCATGTCCATGCCCTGCGCGCCCGGGCCGATGCGATCCTCGTCGGCGGCGCAACTGTGCGGGCCGATGCGCCAACCCTCGACGTCCGCCTTCCAGGGCTCGAAGAGCAGGCGCCGGAGCGCTGGGTCCTCACCCGCGGCGCCGCGCCGCCGGGTTGGCGCGCACTGGCCGCGCCCGAAGCAATCGGCGCGATGGCCGACATCCAGTACTTGTTCGTCGAAGGTGGCGCCGGCGCGGGGGCGGCATTCCTCGCCGCCGACCTCGTCGACTGCCTCGTCCTGTATCGGGCGCCGATCGTCATCGGCAAGGGCCGCGCTTCGATCGGCGACATCGGCCTGGCGTCGCTCGAGGCTGCGCACGGCCGCTGGCGACTGGCCGACCGCCGGCGGCTTGGCAGCGACCTTCTCGAAGTCTACGACCGCGCGCGATGTTCACCGGCATAGTCACCGCCCTCGGCAGGATCCGCGAAGCGCGCCAGCAGGGCGACCTCCACGTGATTATCGCCTGCCCGTTCGATCCGGCTGAGATTGCCATCGGCGCCTCCATCGCGTGCTCGGGCGTGTGCCTGACGGTGGTCGAGCGTGGCGGCCACGCGGGAGACGCCTGGTTCGCCGTCGACGTCTCGGGCGAGACCGTGACGCGGACGGTGCCTGGAATGTGGCAGCCGGGCCGCCGCCTGAACCTGGAGCCGGCGCTGCGCCTCGGCGACGAGCTCGGCGGCCATATCGTCACCGGGCACGTCGACGGCGTGGCAACGGTGGTCGGGGTCTGTCCGGATGGCGATTCGCGCCGCATCGGCATCGCCGCGTCTCCAGCCCTCGCGCCGTACCTCGCGCCAAAGGGCTCGATAACCGTTGATGGCGTTTCGCTGACCGTCAACGACGTGGCCGACCAGACCGACGGCGGCTGCCACTTTGCGCTCAACATCATCCCACACACCGCCGAGGTGACGACGCTCGGGAGCCTCGAGCCGGGCGAGGACGTCAATCTCGAGATCGACGTCCTCGCCCGCTACTTGCAGCGGATGCAAAGCTTGCGGCAGTAGGCGTCGCCCTCAGTCGATCGTCACCGTCACGGCGCGGCGGTTCTTGGCCCAGCTCGCCTCGTCCGAGCCGAGCGCGACCGGGCGCTCCTTGCCGTAGCTGATCGTCGACAGTCGCGCCGGATCGATCCCGAGGCCGACGAGGTAGTTTTTCGCCGCATTGGCGCGTCGCTCGCCGAGCGCGAGGTTGTATTCGCGGGTGCCGCGTTCATCGCAGTGGCCCTCGATGGTCGCGCGCTTGGCCGGGTACTTCTTCAACCACGTCGCCTGCTGGGCCAGCGCTGCCGCGTCCTCGTCGTCGATGTTGTAGCGATCCGTGTCGAAGTAGATCACGTCCTTGCCCATCAGCGTTGCGACGAAGTCGGCCTGGCTGCCGGGCATCGGCCCTTGCGTCGCCGGGGCCGCGCTGGCGACCGGGGCAGGCCCGGGCGGTGGCGGCAGCTGCTTGGGCGCCTTTTTACCGCAGGCGGCGAGCGCGGCGCTGGAAAGGAGGACGAACGCAACAGTCCTCAGTCTCGGGGAACGGGGCATCGGCATTCTCCTTTGTAAGCGCGGGTGTTCTGGCGAATGCCGCCTGGTCAACCCGCATTAGGGACGAAGCGGTCCCCACGCAGGATCGGAGCCGTCGACCGGCGTGCTCAGGCGTCGCTCGTTACGCCCGGTGAGGTCGACCTGCCAGATCGAGGCCTTACCCGAGCCGCGCTCGGTGCGGAAGAACTGGATGATCCGGCCGTTGGGCGACCATGTCGGCGCTTCGTCCTGCCAACTGTCGGTCAGCGTTCGCAAGTTTCCGCCTTGGGGGTCCATCACCGCGATGCGGAAGTTGCCGGTGATGTGCGTGAACGCGATTTGGTCGCCGCGCGGGCTCCACTCGGGCGTCGCCGCGCGGCCGCCGAAAAAGCTGATCCGGTGCTGGTTCGAGCCATCGGCGTTCATCACATAGATCTGCTGCGACCCGGACCGGTCGCTTTCGAACACGATCTTGCTGCCATCGGGCGAGTAGCTGCCGCCGATGTTGATGCCAGGGGTATCGGTCAGCTGCTGGGTTTTGCCGCCCTCGCCGGAGATCCGATAGATGTTGGTGTTTCCGGCCGTCGCCATCGAATAGAGGATCCACTTGCCGTCGGGCGACCAGCGCGGGGCGAACGTCGGGTTCCTGGTCTCGGCGATCAGCTTCTGGGTGTTGGCCGCGAGGTCATAGACGTAAATCCGCGGACTGCCGTTCAGGTACGAGAGGTAGAGGATCGACTTGTAGTCGGGCGAGAACCGGGGGGTCAGCGCCAAGGCCTGCCCGGTGGTCAGGTAGCGGTGGTTGGCGCCGTCGGAGTCCATCACCGCCAGCCGCTTCATCCGGTGGTCCTTGGGTCCGGTCTCGGCGATGTAAGCGATGCGGCTGTCAAAGAACGGGCTCTCACCCGAGAGCCGCGAATAAACCATATCGGCGCACTTGTGAGCGGCCCGTCGCCAGTCGGCCGGCTGAACGGTCCACCCGGCTTTGGCGAGCTGCTGCTTGAGCGCGATGTCGTAAAGGTAGCAGCCGACCGTCAGCTGGCCATCGCCGGCCGCACGGACATAGCCCTGGACCAGCATCTCGGCCTTGCGCCCGGACCAGGCAGGAAAGTCCGGCGCCTGAATCTGCCCGAACGGCGGGTGCGGCAGCGCGTCGGGTCCGGTCGGCTTGAACAGGCCGTTGTTCTTGAGATCGTCGGTGATCACCCGCCCCAGGGCCGTGCCGAGCGCCGCGGTCGAGCCGGCGCTGGTCTGGGTCGGCACGTCGGCCTCGGTCGCGAAGGATGGAATGGCGATGCCGAGGTCTTGCCACGCGCTTTCATCCGAGACGGTCACCTGGAGACCCGAGTCGACCGGTTGCGCTTGCGGCGCGGTCGGCTGGGGCGGCGGCGCGGTCTGGCCATATGCCGAGCTCGACACGAGCAGTCCGAGAAGGATCAGCGTACGTCGGATCATTGCGAAAGCTTCCTGTCGAATCGAGATGTAACGGTTTGCCAAGCCGGGTAGAATTGGCCCGGCAGGTCGAACGGAGCGGCCAACTTCACCGCGCGGATCGCCTGTTCGGCATGCCGCGCCTGCTGCGCCTTGTTCGCGGGGGTCTCGCCCGATTGGCCGACGACCTGGGGTTCCCCGATGAGGCTGCCGTCACGCGCCAACCGGAAGCGCACGAGAGTGACCAGCTGTTCGGCATTCGGCCCTTGCGGGGCGATCCAGTGCGGCTTCAGCTGGCGTGAAATTGCGCTCGCCAGCGACGCCCTCTCGGCCGCGCCGATCGCGGCGGGAGCGCTTCGGGCAGCGCCCTGGTCTTCGCCCGCGGGCAGACCCTTGAGGAAATCGGACCCGACGCGGCTGGCCCCGGCGGGGGCCATGACCCGATGCGCGGGCGCCGGCGCCGATCTGGCGGGAGACCTGGCAGGAGCGGTGGCAGGCTGCGGCCACGGCTGCGCCGACGGCACGGCATGGCGGACTGGGAGTGCCGCCGGTCGCGCTTCGACTGGACGCTGCGGCGCGGGCTCCGGCTCCACCATTTGCGGCAGCGGCTGCGGTTCGGACTCCGTTCGCGTGGCCGGGGGCGTTGGGAGTGGCTCGCCGCGGGCCGGCGCGACGTCGGGCGCCGCGCGCGCTTGCGGCTGGAGTGCGGTCGAGGTCAAACCGACATCGTCGCTGAGGGTGACGTTGACGGGCTCCGGACTGGGCACCGGCGCCGACCTCGGCGGGTGCCACACGAGCATCACGACCAGGGCGACATGAGCCGCGACCGCCAGCGCCAGGCCGACCCGTTCCTCGCCACGGAGCCTCACCACAGCCATGAGCGCGGGGCTAGGGTCGCGTTCCTGAACGCCCGGTGACCGCCTCCGGCGGCGCCGCGGCGGCCGAGGTGACGAGAGCGATCGCGTTGAACCCGGCGTGGTTGAGCTCGCCGAGCACCGCCATGACCCGGCCGTAATCGAGCGCGCGGTCGGCGCGGAGCGTGACTTGCGGGGGCTTGCCGTCGGGCCCCGGTCGAACCGACGCCAAGCGATCCGCCAGCTCGCCGGGGGCCAGCGGCTCGCGCTCGAGATAAACGGTGCCGTCGCGCGTCAGCGTCAGGGTGACGGCGTTGCGCTGCTCGGCGAGGGTTTTGGCGCGGCTGTCGGGGAGCGCCACCGGCACCCCCGCCTTGAGCAGCGGCGCCGTGACCATGAAGATGATCAGCAGCACCAGCATCACGTCGACCAAGGGGGTAACGTTGATCTCCGCCATCGGCGTGCGGCCGCGGCGGCGGTTGCGGGTGGGTGAGCTGAACGCCATCACTCGGTCTCGAGCTCACGGCTGAGGCTGGCGAGGAAGCGATCTCCGAAGCGCTGCAGCCGGGCCTCGAAGGTGCTCACGCGGTGGGAAAAGCGGTTGTAGGCGATCACGGCGGGGATCGCAGCGAACAGCCCGATCGCGGTCGCGAACAGCGCTTCCGAAATGCCAGGAGCGACCACTGCAAGCGAGGAGTTCTGTTGCTGCCCGATCTGGTAGAAGCTGTTCATGATGCCCCAGACGGTGCCGAACAGGCCGACGAACGGAGCAACTGCTCCGACAGTGGCGAGGAAGTTCAGCCGCTCGGCCAATCGGTCGCTCTCGCCCGCCACGGTCGAGCCCGTTACCAGCGCCAGGCGCTCGCGAAGACCAGCGCGGTCGAGCGCCTTGCCCGCCAGCGAGCGCCGCCACTCGGACAGCGCGGCGCCGATCACCCGCGCGGCGGGCAAGTCGCCCTTGCCGCGCTCTTCCTGAAAGGCCTCGATGTCGCGCGCCTTCCAGAAGTCGCGCTCGTAGGCGTCACAGCGGCGCTGGACCCGACCGATCCGCCATGCGAACGAGACGATGATCGTCCACACCCAGATGCTGGCGAGGATCAGCCCGGCCATGACGATCTGGACGACGATGTCGGCGTCGAGAAACAGGCGGACCGGATTGAGGTGCGCCGAAGCGTTGGCCCCGGCAGCGAGCAGCAGCAGCGAGGTCATGCGGTTCCTTCGGCAAGCGGTGCGATTGCGGCAAACGCCTCACGCCACGCGAGAGGCTGGCGGCGGGGGCGGCCGTCTGGTCCGACGAAACCGACGCGGAGATGTGCGTCGGCGAGCAGCGTCTCTCCGTTGAGCGCGCGCTGGTGCATCCGGCAACTGGCGGCGCGGAGTTCCTCGACCCGGCTCTCGATCATCACCGCATCGTCGAGCCGCGCCGGAGCAACGTAGCGGATCGTCAGCTCGGAGACGGCGTAGGCGCCCTCGCCGGCTTCAAAGGCGCCGCGCTGGTCGATCGCCAGCAGGCGCAGCATGTCGGAGCGGGCGCGCTCGAACCAGCGCAAGTAGTTGGCGTGGTAGACGACGCCGGAAAGGTCGGTGTCCTCGAAATAGACCCGCACGGCAAAGCGGTGGAGCGGCCCGTCGAAGCGGCCGCCGGCTGGCTCGGGCAGCGACGTCATGGCGGCGCTCCTTAGACGGGCGGCGACTCGCTCGGCAAGCCGCGACCCGACGAAGCGCTACTCGCGCGGGATCATGTACGTGAACTGGCGCCCGCCGAAGATGTGGACGTGCAGGTGCGGCACCTCCTGATGGCCGTGCTGGCCCATGTTGACGAGCAGCCGGTAGCCGGGTTCGGCGAGGCCGGCGTCGCGCGCGACTGTGCCGACGGCGCGGACGAAGCCGGCAATCTCGGCCTCACTAGCCTGTGTCGAGAAGTCGTCCCAGCCAATATAGCGGCCCTTGGGAACGACGAGGATGTGGACCGGCGCCTGGGGGTTAATGTCATGGAAGGCAAACGCCCACTGGTCCTCGTAGACCTTCCGGCAGGGGATCTCGCTGCGGAGGATTTTGGCGAAGACGTTGTGGTCGTCATAGGCGAGTGTCGGATCAATCGGCATGGTGGCTCCGTCAGTGTTCGCCGCCTTCGGGTCCCCAGAATACGACCCACGTCTGGAAGTCAGCGCTGAAATTCTCGAAGCGGTGCTGCATGGAAGCAGGCACGAAGAACACGTCGCCTGCGGCAATTCGCGCCCGCTCGCCATCGCGGACGAACTCGGCGGTCCCGGTGCGCACAACATAAACTTCGTCGCGCTTGTGCGGCTGTTGGCTATCCTCCCCGCGGGGGGCGTAAAGCAGCGTCCGCATTGTCCCGTGCTCGACGGCGACCGGTGCCTCTGTTTGTTCGAGCGCCGCCTCGACCGCTACGAAGCGGGTCAGCCATGGGATGGTCATGGTGTGCGCCTCGCCTTCTCGGCGATACCCGACGTGCCCTCGCGGCGCTCAAGTTCGGCGAGAACTTCACCGAGCGGCACCCCCTTGGCATCGAGCAGCACCAGCAGGTGGAACAAGAGGTCGGCAGCTTCGCCAGCCAGCGCCGCGCGGTCTTCGGTGAGGGCGGCAATGACCGTCTCCACCGCTTCCTCGCCGAGCTTTTGGGCGATTTTGCCGATGCCGCGGGCATGGAGCTTGGCGACGTAACTCTCGTTCGGATCGGCGGCGCGGCGCGCGGCGATCGTGCTGGCGAGGCGGCTGAGGCTGTCGACGGCGTCCATCGCTTCCGAATGGGACGCGCGCCCGGCCCGGTCAAGCTGCGGCCGTCGGTCTCCCGTCAGTCGGGCGGGCGTTTGCGGCTTCCCTTCCGGCCGAGGACCAGGCCGAGCACGCCGAGCGCGAACAAGGTGAAGTCCGACGGCTCGGGCACCGACGCCTGGCCCAGGGCCAGCGCCGGAGCGGCGGCGGCGAAGCTGACGGCCAGCCCGAATAGCAAGGCGAGATGCGAGCGGATGGTGGCGACTCCCGGGACTTCGCCATCATTAACGCAAGGCCCATGCCATGAGCCGCCAAAGCCCTGAAATGCCGGTGAGTCGAAGGTTAAGCACGGTGCCGTCGAAAGCGTCTCTGTAAGCCGTTCCGACTTCGGCTCAGCTGCGCGCCGGCAGCCCGGCGGCGCGCAGCGCGGCGTGCGCCTCGGCCACCGTGTGCGTGCCGAAGTGGAAGATCGACGCCGCGAGCACCGCGCTGGCATGGCCCCGTGTGACGCCCTCGACGAGGTGCTCGAGCGTCCCCACCCCACCGCTGGCGATGACCGGAACCCCGACGGCGTCGGCAATCGTCCGGGTCAGAGCGAGGTCGTAGCCGGCCTGGGTCCCGTCGCCGTCCATCGAGGTGACGAGCAGCTCGCCCGCGCCGAGATTGGCGAGGCGCACGGCGTGAGTGACCGCGTCGATGCCGGTGGCGCGGCGGCCGCCGTGCGTAAAGATTTCCCACCCTGCTCCG
>JAEKKO010000251.1 GCA_019510335.1 Novosphingobium sp.
GTGGAGCAGGGCGAAGAAAGCGATCGGCGCGGCGATGCCGGCCGCGAGGCCCGCGCCGATGAACCAGCGCAGCGGGATCCCGGCGAGGAAGATCACGACGATAGCGCCGAAGCAGATCGCCAGCGCGGTGCCGAGGTCGGGCTGGATGATGACGAGGGCCGCCGGCAGCGCCATCAGCGCCAGCGCCGGGACCAGCGCCCGCCAGCTCCCGGTCACGGCCGGCGGCAGGGCGTCATAAAAGCGCGCGAGGACGAGGACGATCGCCGGCTTCATCAGCTCCGACGGCTGGAGCGTGATGAACCCGAGGTTGAGCCAGCGCTGGCTCCCGCCGCCGATCCGCCCGATTGCCTCGACCAGCACCAGTAACACCATCAGCCCGCCATAGAGCGGATAGGCGACCTGCTTGAACCGGTCGCGGCGCACGCGCGCCAGCATCATCGCCATCGCCAGGAAAGCGAGGAACCGCAGGAAGTGCATCGCCGCCCACGGCCTCAGGCTCCCGCCGGCGGCCGAGTACAGGACCGTCGCGCCGAACAGCGCCAGAGCCGTCAGCGGCAGCAGCACGCCCCACGGCTGGCGCGCGAGCGGCTCGGGAATGATCGAGCGGCCGAAGCTCACTGGGAATTCGGCGATGCGGCAGGCGGCGCGGCCGGGCTCGCCTGGTCGACCGGCTCGGGCGACGGCGAGGCGGCGGGGCTGACCACCGGCTCGGGCGGGCTCGCGGCGCGCTCCTCGCGCGCTTGCTCGCTCTGCACGGCGGCATCCTCGGCTGGGGCCTGCGGCGCCTTGGCGCCGTACTGCGCCTCGTATTCCTTGTAGCGCGCCTCCATCCGCTGCTGCGGAGTGCCGCCCCAGGTCTTTTCCATGGCGAGCAGCGATGCCCACGCCTTGGCCGGGTCGAACAGGAAGGTCATCACATCCTTGGCGATCGGCGCGGCGGCGCGGGCTCCGAAGGTGCCGTGCTCGACCACGACCGACATCGCGTAGCGCGGGGCGTCGGTGGGGGCGTAACAGACGAACAGCGAGTGGTCCCGCGATTTCCAGGCGCCGACGCTGCCGCGGCCGACCAGTGCCCGGACTTGCGCCGTACCGGTCTTCCCGGCCATCTGAATGCCGGGGAGATCGAGCTTGCTGCCGACCCCGGTGCCCGACCCGTTGACGACCGCAAACATCCCGTCATGCGCGACGGCAAGCTGCTCCGGCGTAAAGGGCAGGGCGGCCCCAAGCGGCTTGGGATGGCCAAACATGAGCGAAGGCTGAAGATTACGCCCCGACGCGATCCGCGAAACCATCACCGCCAGTTGCAGCGGCGAGACCGAAACGTAGCCTTGCCCGATCGAGGCGTTCAGCGAGTCCGCCACGGTCCATGCCTGCTTGTAGCGCCGCATCTTCCAGGCGGCGTCGGGAATGGTGCCATAGCGCTGAGCGCTGCCCGGCAGCTCGAACTGCTGCCCCAGACCGAGAAGGCGGGCGACCGGGGCGATCGCATCGTAGCCGACACGGTGGGCCATGGTCCAGAAAAAGGTGTTGCAGCTGTGCTCGATCGCCTGGCGCATGTCGAGCAGGCCATGCACCGCGTCACAGCGGAAGAAGCGGGAGCCGAGCCGGTAGCCGCCAGGGCAATTCACCCGTTCCTTCGGGTCGACCCCCGCCTTCTGCAAGGCCAGGGACGCCATCGGCTTCATCGTTGAGCCGGGCGGATAGAGGCCCCGCAACGCCTTGTTGAGCAGCGGGATGTGATCGTCCTCGCTGAGCATCTTCCATTGCAACCGGCCGATCCCCCCGACGAAGCTGTTCGGATCGAATGCCGGCATGGAAGTCAGCGCGAGAATCCCGCCGCTGTGGCAATCGATCACCACGACGGCGGCGGATTCCAGCCCGATGCGCCGTGCCGCATAGTCTTGCAGCGCGCCATCGATGGTCAGCTTGATCGGTTGGCCGGGCACGTCCTCGCGCATGTCGAGGTCGCGGACGATCTTGCCCGAGGCGGTGACTTCGGTGCGCCGGGCCCCTGGAACGCCGCGCAGGGTCGTCTCGAACGTCTTTTCCAGCCCGTCCTTTCCGACTTTGTAGCCGGGGGTGATGAGGAGCGGGTCTTTGCTCTTTTCGTATTCCTCCGCCGAGGCCCGATGCGCGAGGCGACTTCGACCGGGGCGGTGCCGCGCGCTTTTTCGATCTTGTCCTTGAGGTCCTGGACGTCGGCCTCGCTGAGATCGAGCAGCTTGCTGAGCTGGGCGATCGTCGCGCCGCGGTCGATGACCCGCTCGGGAATGAGGTCGACGCGAAAATCGGCGCGATTGGCGGCCATCGGGTCGCCGTTGCGGTCGAGGATCAAACCGCGCCGCGGCGGGATCAACGAAAGGCTGACGCGGTTGCTCTCCGCCATCATCTTGAACTTGGCGTTTTCGACCAGGGCGATGTAGCCGAGCCGCGTCGCCAGCAGCACGCCGATCCCGCCGCCCAGCGCGCCGACCAGGACGCTGCGCCGGTCGAAGCTGTTGTGCAGCGTGCCGGAGGTGACGTGGCCGCCGGCCATCAGTGCACCCGGCGGATGCGGACGAGTCGCATCCGGTCGAACCGCGCGATCAGCCGTTCGACCAGCGGGTAGATCAGCAGCGAGGTAAGCAGTTGCGGCAGGATCACGCTCAGCGGCGCATGTCCGCCGGCGGCGTTGGCCAGCACGGCGGCAAGCACCAGGTAGGCTACGATCAACACCGCGCCGACCGTCCAGTCGATCAGGATGTTGCGCCAGGGGAAGCGGGCGTCGATCAGCTCGAGCACGAGCATCGCGCCCGACCACAGCAGCACGCCGCTGCCGAACGGCTGGCCGCTGTAAAGGTCGTCGATCGCGCCGAGCGGGGCGCCGGCCCAGACCGGCAGCAGCCCCGGGCGGAGCTGGCGCCAGGCGATCAGGAACAGGAACCCGAACGGCGGCATCACCGGCGCCGAAGCGATCACCGGCAGGATCGGACTGAGGCTGCCGAAGACGATCGTCAGCCACGGCAGGGCTAGTGCCACCGTAGGCGAGGGAGCGCGATTGATGCGCTTCCGGAACGGGCTCGAAAGCTGGCGTTGCAGCCGCGGGGCGATCATCTCTTCTTCTTGGCGGTGGGCTTGTGCGTGGCGCTCGCCTTCTTCTTGCGTGGCGGCGCGGTCGGCGTCGGAGCGGGAGGAAGCTCAGGCGCGGGGTTCCACACCGGCTCGACCGTGACGTACTCGGTCGCGGCGGGGTCGCTGAGGACGCGTCCGATCGCGCCGTCGCGGGTCAGCGCAGTGACCATCGCCACGGCCACGCCGGGCCGGTAGAGCCCGCCGGACCCCGAAGTTACGAAGACGTCGCCGATGTGCAGCGGATTGATCCCGAGATTGATCAGGCGCAATTGCAACATCCCGTCTGAACGTCCGGTTATGAAAGCGGGGACGGCGTCACTGGCCCGCCGCACCGGGACTACGCTTTCGGTATCCGTGACCAGCAGCACGCGCGAGCTCGACTGGCCCACCTCGAGCACCCGGCCGACCAGTCCGAGCGGCGAGCGCACCGGCATTCCCACTGTCACGCCGTCCCGCGCGCCGGCCGAGATCGATGCGAACCGCCTGGTGCTCGCGGCGGTCGAGGAGATCATCCGGGCGATCGCCACCGGGCGCGGATCGGCGTCGCGCAACCCGAGCAAGGCCTTCAGACGGCGGTTCTCGTCGGCGATCGCTTGCGCTTCGGCGAGGCGCACCCGGGCGATCGCCATCTCCTTCTGCAGCCGGGCGTTCTGGCTGCCGGCCATGACGTAGCCGGCGATCGTTCCGAACAGGCCATAGCTTCCGCTGCGGCCCACGGTCGCGACTCGCGCTGCCGGCGCCGCGGCGTCGTTGGCCGCGCCGCGCCAACTCGCAAACGCGTGGGGATTGAGGATCGAGATGACCAGCAGGGTTCCGCCGGCAAGCGCTCCGACCAGCGCGGCGAGGTAGCCGAAGAACGTCGTGTACTGCGCTCTGCGGGAATGACCGGTGCGCCGGGCTGACGGCGGCGCCATGGCTCAGGCCTACCCCGTCAGGCGGTGATCAGGACGCCGCGGTAAACGGGGTCCTCCATCGCCCGGCCGGTGCCGAGCGCGACGCACGACAGCGGGTCTTCCGCGACGCTGACGGGCAGCCCGGTCTCCTCGCGCAAGTAGTCGTCGAGCCCCTTGATCAGCGCGCCGCCGCCGGTCAGGACGATGCCCTGGTCGACGATGTCGGCGGCCAGCTCGGGCGCGGTGTTCTCGAGCGCGATGCGCACCCCTTCGATGATCGATCCGATCGGTTCCGACAACGCCTCGGCGACGTTGGCCTGGGTGATCGTGATCTCCTTGGGCACGCCGTTGACGAGGTCGCGGCCCTTGATGTGGATCGTCTCGCCGATCCCGTCGGCGGGGACGGTGGCGACCGCGTAGTCCTTCTTGATCCGCTCGGCGGTGGCTTCGCCGATCAGCAGGTTATGGTGGCGGCGGACGTAGCTGACGATCGATTCGTCCATCTTGTCGCCGCCGACCCGGACGCTGGTGGTGTAGGCGAGCCCGCGCAAGCTCAGCACCGCGACCTCGGTCGTGCCGCCGCCGATGTCGACGACCATCGAACCGACCGGCTCGGTCACCGGCATATCGGCGCCGATCGCCGCGGCCATCGGCTCGAGGATCAGGTGGACTTGGCTGGCCCCGGCGTTCGAGGCGGCGTCACGGATCGCGCGGCGCTCGACCGAAGTCGAGCCCGAAGGAACGCAGATCACGATCTCTGGATAGCGGAACAGGCTCTTCTTGCCGCCGTGGACCTTGCGGATGAAGTACTTGATCATCTCCTCGGCGACTTCGATGTCGGCGATGACGCCGTCGCGCAGGGGACGGATCGCCTCGATCGTGTCCGGGGTCTTGCCCATCATCATCTTGGCGTCGTCGCCGACGGCCTTGACCCGCTTGATCCCGTTGAGAGTCTCGATCGCGACTACCGACGGCTCATTGAGGACGATTCCGCGGTCCTGGACATAGACCAGGGTGTTGGCCGTGCCGAGGTCGATCGCCATGTTTTGCGAGCCGAACCGAAAGAATCGCGACATCAACGAAGCCATCTACAAATCCATATGCTTTCCGGCACCTTGCCGCAGGGAATTACGGCAGCGCAAAAGGTCCCGGCCGAGGTGGGATGCGCCCCCTTAGCCGAACGAATTCTTAAAGGCCAAAATTTTGTATCGAAAGCGGAGGAAGGTTTCCGCCGCCCGTCTCGAATTTTCGGCGGTTCGTCGCTACGCTCGCGCGGCCTTTCCGCACCCCGTCGATAACCAGGAGCCGACGTGCCCGCCATCCGCCGCCTGCCCGAAGCGCTGGTCAACCGCATCGCCGCCGGCGAGGTGGTCGAGCGGCCGGCCGCGGCGCTCAAGGAGCTGGTCGAAAACGCCATCGATGCCGGCGCCACGACGATCGCCGTACGCCTCGCCGGGGGCGGGCTCGAGGCGATCGAGGTGGAGGACGACGGCTGCGGGATGACCGCGGACGAAGCGGCTCTGGCGCTCGAACGCCACGCCACCTCGAAACTGCCCGAGAGCCTGATCGGCGCCGAGGGGCGGATCGAGGAGGTCGTCACCCTCGGCTTTCGCGGCGAAGCGCTGCCCTCGATCGCCAGCGTCGCCCGGCTCACGCTCGAAAGCCGCGCGCAAGCCGCGGGCGAGGGCTGGCGGCGCGTGGTCGATCACGGTGCGCTCATCGGCGAAGGGCCGGCGGCGATCCCGGGCGGCACGCGGGTCCGGGTCGAGGCGCTGTTCGCCCACGTTCCCGCCCGGCGCAAGTTTCTCCGCTCCGAGCGGGCCGAATACGCCGCTTGCCTCGACGTCGTCCGCCGGCTGGCGATGGCCCGGCCCGAGGTCGGCTTTACCCTCGAGCACGACGGGCGGCGCGTGCTCGCGGTGCAGCCGGGCGAGGAGCTCGCGGCGCGGGTCGCGCGGATCGTCGCGCGCGAGCTCGCCGCCGACGGCGTGGCGATCGAGGCCGAGCGCGGGGCGCTGCGGCTGACCGGGGTCGCCGGCCTGCCGACCTTCAACCGCGGCGTCGCCGATCACCAGTTCCTGTTCGTCAACCGCCGCCCGGTGAAGGACCGCCTGCTGGTCGGAGCGGTCCGCGGCGCCTATGCCGAAATGCTCGCGCGTGACCGCCACGCCGTCGTCGCCCTATTCCTCGAGCTGCCGCCGCAGGAGGTCGACGTCAACGTCCACCCGGCCAAGACCGAAGTGCGGTTCCGCGATCCGGCGCTGGTCCGCGGCTTCCTCATCGGGGCGCTGCGCCATGCGCTCGACGGCGCCGCCCAGCGCACCGCGCAGGCGCCGGCCGCGGCGGCGATGGGGGTGTGGCAGGTCGAGCCGGTGACGCCGCCTCCGCCGCCGGCGCTGGCCTCGCTGTTCGCCCGCGAGCATTCGGTTCCGTCCACCCGCGTCCGCGAGACCGGCACGCCTTGGCGCGGCGCCGAGGCGGAAGTGCTCGACCCCCCATCCGCTCGTGCCGAAATGGCCGAAGAGACCGCGGCCGCCGCCGATTACCCGCTCGGCGTCGCCCGCGGCCAGGTCGCCGAGACTTACATCATCGCCGAAGCCGCGGACGGGCTGGTGATCGTCGATCAGCACGCCGCTCACGAACGCCTGGTGCTCGAGCGGCTGCGCGCTGCCGGCGCGGGCGAGACGGCGGCTAGCCAGGCGCTGTTGCTGCCGGAGGTCGTTGAGCTCGACGAGCCGGCCTGCGACCGGATCGAGGCGGCCGCGCCCCAGCTCGCGGCTCTCGGCCTCGCGCTCGAGCGGTTCGGCCCGACCGCGCTGCTGGTCCGCGCGGTCCCCGCCGCGCTCGCCCGCAGCGACGTCGGCGCGCTGGTCCGCGACATCGCCGATGACCTTGCCGCTCATGGTGAGGCCTTGCTGCTCGGCGAGCGACTCGATCACGTGCTGGCGACGATGGCCTGCCATGGATCGGTTCGCGCCGGTCGCGCGTTGTCGGTGCAGGAAATGAATGCGCTGCTGCGCGAAATGGAGCGGACCCCACGTTCCGGACAATGCAACCACGGCCGTCCGACCTGGGTCAAGCTCGCGCACGGCGACATCGAAAGGCTGTTCGGGAGACGATGATGAAGGCGTGGCCCGGAGTGGCGATCGCGGTGCTGCTCCTGCCGGCTTGCCAAGAGGGCCTGACCCCGCAGGAGCAGGCGCGCCAGGATGCTCGCGACGTCGCCAAAGTCGAGGCGATCAACCACGCAAAGCCGCCGCCGAGCCCGCTCGACCCGCAGTCGATCACCGCTGCCGACATCGAGCAGAACAAGCTCTACGGGCCGGGTTGCGGTTTCGTCGCCAGGACGGTGCCGGGTGGCGATCCGATCGTCCTGACCACGCCCGAGCGGGCGACGCTGAAGCTCGCCGGCAAGTTCGTCACCCTCGCGGCCGACAAGGGCGGGGCGGCGATGCCGCTCGGCACCTGGGCGCATTACGTCGGCAAGGAGCAGTCGCTGACCCTCGCCCGCGCGCCGGGCGACGGCACCGCCCCCGGCCTCGACCGCTTGCGCTGGGACGGGCAGCTGACGGTGCGCGATGATGTCGACCAGATCGTCTTCAGCAGCGCCGGCACGGTCCAGTGCGGGAGCTAGAGCGAGGCTTCACGCTATCAGCCGGCGCGCTTCGGCTTTGCCGGTGGCGACGACGTCGATCGGCGGGACCATGCGATAGCGGGCGAGCAACAGGCTGAAGGTTCCGAACAGGATCACGCCCACGCACACCGCCATGTAGAGCAGGGGGTGGGCGCCGAGGCCGCCGATCGCCCCGCCGACCGCGGTGACCTGGCCGGGCTGCTCACTGTGCGCGCTGCGCCAGAACGAGAGCCCGACGAGCGCGAACACCACCGCACGCGTGACCAGGCCGATCCGGCCGATGGCGTCGGCAAGCTTGGGAGCATCGCCGCGGGTCTGCTTCATGTGGCTGCCGGTCCAGGCCTTGCGCAGCTGCAGCCCGGCGGCGACGAACAACCCGGCGGCGATCGCGTAAAGCGCTGCGTCGCCGAGCGGCAGCGTCAGCAGCGTGCGGACCGCGGCCCGGCTCCTGGCGTCGCCGGCATGATCGAAGCTGTGCTTCCACCCGATCAGGAACTGCACCGCCGACCACGCCAGCGCGAGGTGGATTGCGCCGCTCCCCGCTTGCGCTGCGCGCCCGGCCCAGCCTTTGAGCGAAGGGCCTTTCCCTTCGATGTCGAGCGCCGCACAGGCGAGGCGGAACAGCCCGTATGCCGTGAGCCCGGCGGCGGTCGCGGCGAGCAGCACGGTTCCGGCGGGGGCTCGTTCGAGCACGTCGAACACCGCGCTCTGGCCCTCGTCGGCCCGGTCGCGGAGCGTCAACGCGATGCAGCCGAACAGGATATAGACGGAGCCGCGCGCGACGAAGCCGGCCTTGGCAATCCAGTCTAGCCGGCCGATCCGCTCCATCGCTTGCCTCGGGTATCCTCCCGCACAGAGAACGGGAAGCGCAGGCGCCGGTTCCGCGCCCCGCTAGACGTTGAACCTGAAGTGCATCACGTCGCCGTCCTGGACGACGTAGTCCTTGCCTTCCTGGCGCAACTTGCCGGCATCGCGCGCGCCGGCCTCGCCGCCGAGGGCGACGTAGTCCGGGTAGGCGATCGTCTCGGCGCGGATGAAGCCGCGCTGCATGTCGGAGTGGATCTCGCCCGCCGCCTCGGGCGCCTTGGCGCCCTTGTGCACGGTCCAGGCGCGCGCTTCTTTCGGCCCGACGGTGAAGAAGGTGATCAGGTGGAGGAGGTCGTAGCCCGAGCGGATGATCCGGGCGAGGCCGGCTTCCGTTAACCCCAGCTCGCTCAGGAACTCGCTCCGCTCCTCGGCCGGCATCGTGACGATCTCGGCCTCGATCGCCGCCGAGACCACCACCGCATTGGCGCCTTCGGCCGCGGCCTTGTCGAACACCCGCGCCGCGTGAGCGTTGCCGCTGGCCGCGCTGTCCTCATCGACGTTGCAGACGTAAAGCACCGGCTTGGCGGTGAGCAGCTGCGCCTGGGCGAAGACCCGCGCTTCCTCCTCGTCCTTGGGCACGACCAGTCGCGCCGGCTTGCCCTCGCGCAGCAGCTCGAGCGCGCGGCCGAGCACGGAGGCGATTAACTTCGCTTCCTTGTCGCCTTGCGCCGCCTTCTTCTGCGCCGCCGGAACGCGCTTCTCGAGGCTCTCGAGGTCGGCCAGCATCAGCTCGGTTTCGACCGTCTCGGCATCGGAGATCGGGTCGATCTTGTTCTCGACGTGCTGAATGTCGTCGTTCTCGAAGCAGCGCAGCACGTGGACGATCGCGTCGACCTCGCGGATGTTGCCGAGGAACTGGTTGCCGAGCCCTTCGCCCTTCGACGCCCCGCGGACCAGCCCGGCGATGTCGACGAAGGCCAGCTGGGTCGGAACGGTCTTGGCGCTCTTGGCGATCCCCGCGAGGGTGTCGAGGCGCGGGTCGGGCACCCCGACTTGGCCGACGTTGGGCTCGATCGTGCAGAACGGATAGTTCGCCGCCTGC
>JAEKKO010000252.1 GCA_019510335.1 Novosphingobium sp.
GTTGCTCAGATGGCGCATTGGCTTTCCCCTCGCCTCGCGGTGGATTCGCAGGCGCGGCGATTACGTCCATGCTCCGTCGACTCGGACAAGCGTCGCCAAGCGCCTGTCCCGTTGCGGGACAGCGGATTTGCGCCGCGGTAACCACCACCAGCCTACCGCCAGGGCACCTTTCGCCGCAGATACCGAACGTTAACCCATGCCCCATAACGTCGCGCGCGGAGGGCGTGCGATGCGATTTCGGAACCTGATCTCAGACAAGAGCGGCAACGTGATGCTGATCACCGCCGCTGCCTTGCCCATGCTCGTCGGCGCCGCGGGGATGGCGACCGACACCGTCGAGCTGTCGATGCTCAAGCGCGTGCTGCAGCAGGAAGCGGACGCCGCGGCGCTCGCCGCGGCCGCCGCCGGCAGCCAATCGGCCGGCATCAGCGACGCCGCCACCCACGAGATCAGCGCCATGCACAAGCTGACGGTGACCTCGACCACGGTCGAGAACCCGCCCTCGGCCGGCACGTATGCGGGCGATACGGCCGCCATTCGGGTCCGTCTCACGTCGTATCAGAAGCTCGCCTTCTCGAGCCTGTTCCTGACTTCTGGGACCACCCTGACGGCCGAGGCGACCACCAAGATGGTCTCGATGGGGACATTCTGCGTCCTCGCCGTCGGCGCCGGCAGCACGACCGGGATCACGATGAGCGGCAACGCCACGCTCTCGCTCGGCTGCGGCATGGCGACGAACTCGTCGGCCTCGACGGCGATCGACGGCAGCGGCTCGATCTCGGTGTCGTTGTCGAGCCTGACGGCCGTTGGCGGGATCCCCTCGTCGTCGTCCTACAGCGGGGTCTCGCTTTACCCGCATTCGCTCAAGCAGACGGACCCGTTCGCCTCACTTTCGAACCCGACCTTCACCGGGTGCTCCGGCAACACCGTGGTCAATGCGAACTCGACGCGGACCCTGAGCCCTGGCTGCTACGGCGGCCTCGACCTCAAGGGCAATGTCACCTTGCAACCGGGCACTTATTACATCGACGCGGGCAATTTCAGCGTCGGCGCGCAAGCGGTCATTTCCGGGACCGGCGTCACGATCGTGCTGACCAGCAGCACGGCGGCGACCCAGCCGCAAAGCATCGGGCAGATCACCATCAATGCCGGCGCGCAGCTGAACCTCACCGCGCCGGGCACGGGAACATACGCCGGCATCCTGTTCTACCAGGACCGGCGCGCGCAAGACACCGGCACCAACACCATCAACGGCAACGCCAGCTCGGTCCTGCAGGGCGCGATGTACATTCCGAGCCAGTCGGTCACTTATAACGGCACTTCCGGGATGACGACCGATTGCCTGCAAATGGTGGTCAAGCGCGCGACGTTCTCGGGCAACAGCACGATCTCGAACGTCTGCCCCTCGGGTTCCGGCGCCCATTCGTTCACCGGCACCACCGTCAAGCTCGTGGCCTAACGATGCGCCGCCGCCTCTCGATCCTCCTTGCCGACAGCGCCGGGGCTTCGGTGATCGAGCTGGCGCTGGCGTTTCCGCTGCTGATGTTCCTGCTCCTCGGAGCGGTCGATTATGCCGTGGCGATCGCGGCCAAGCTGAAGCTCGAGCAGGCGGTCAACAAGGTGATCGAGGAAGCGCTGGTCGTCGGCGCCGGCTCCAACGACTACGACTACCTCAAGCAGGAAGTCGCGACCGCTTCGGGCCTGCCGCTGACCAGCGTGACCGAGACCAAGTGGCTCGAGTGCGACGGGGTCGCCCAGTCGAGCTGGAACGGCTCGTGCAGCAGCACCGCAATCATCAGCCGCTACATCTCGCTGAGCGTCACCGGGACTTTCACTCCGCCGTTCGACTATGGCTCGTTCGCGCGCCGCTATGGGGCAACCGGCATGAGCAGCATGACGATCACCGGGTCTTCGCGGATCAGGGTCCAATGATGCGGCTCATACGGAACCGCGACGGCGCTTCGGCCGTGGAATTCGCGGTCGCGGCGCCGATCATCGTGCTTGCGATCGTCGGCTTCATGCAGGTCGGTCTCTATTACGCGGCGAGCGCCGGGATGAAGAACGCCCTCGACGAGGGGGTCCGGCTCGCCACGATCTATCCGCGGCCGACGGACACCACGATCCAGAACCAGATCACCGCCAAGGCCTTCGGGCTGAACACAAACAACCTCACCCTGACGCTGACTCACGGCACCAGCAACGGCGGCGCGACCTTGACGATCGCCGCCAGCTACACCGTGGCGTCCGTCGGCATGGGCTTGCCCAGCCTGACCATCAGCGACAGCCGGATCGCGTTCCAGAACTGAGGGCCGAGTAGCCCGCTCAGCTCGGCCGCGTCGCCCAGCTGCGACCTCGATCCGGCCGACTTCCACACGACGGTCCTCCTTGGACCTTGCCGCGAGTTGCACGCCGCGCCATCACGCGCGCGCGTTCAAGCGGTTCGCGCGCGGATCGCACCGGGTCTGGAGCAGGCCGTGACGGAATCGTCGATCGTGACGCTCGGCATCATCCTGATGACCGCCTCCCTCGTGGCGATGCTCTCGCGGCGCCTGCGCCTGCCTTACAGCGTCGGCCTGGTGAGCGCGGGGATCGTGCTGGCGCTGCTGCCGCTGCGGGTCGAGCTGTCGCTCAGCCGCGAGCTGATCTTTTCGGTGCTGCTCCCGCCGCTGGTGTTCGAGGCCGCGCTCCAGCTCGGCTGGACCGAGTTCCGGCGCGAGCTGCCGCTGACCGCAGTGCTGGCGTTCGCCGGCGTGGCGCTGGCCGCCGCGGTGGTGGCCTCGGGCAGCCATTTCCTCCTCGGGTGGAGCTGGATCGGCGCCGGGCTGTTCGGGATGCTGATCGCGGCGACCGACCCGGTCTCGGTGATCGCCGCCTTCCGCGAGACCCGCGCCGAGCCGCGGCTGGCGCTGATCGTCGAAGCCGAGAGCCTGCTCAATGACGGCGCCGCGGCGGTCGGGTTCGTCCTGCTCGCCGCCCTGGCCGAGGGCGCGGCGCCGTCGCTCGGGGGAATCGTGGGCTCGCTGGCGTGGACGATCGCCGGCGGAATTGCCTGCGGAGCGGCCGTGGCGGGGCTCGTGCTGGCGGTCGCCGGGCGCACCGAGGACCACCTGGTCGAGATCACCCTCACGACCATCGCCGCCTACAGCTCGTTCCTGATGGCCGAGGACTTGCACACCTCGGGCGTGCTGGCGACGCTGACCGCCGGGCTGGTCGTCGGCAACCTCGGCTGGCGCGGGCCGATCTCCGCCGGCGGGCGCGGTCACGTGCTGAACTTCTGGGAATACGCGGCGTTTCTCGCCAACTCGTTCGTGTTCATCCTGATCGGCGGCCACGAGGCCCACCTCGGGCTGGCGGCGTTCGGCGGCGCGGCTATCGTGGCGATCGCGCTGGTCCTGATCGGACGGGCCGCCGCGGTCTATCCGCTGGCGCTGCTGTTCTGCCGGTCGCGGCTGCGCCTGCCGGCCAAGTACCAGCACGTGCTGGTGTGGGGCGGCTTGCGCGGCGCCTTGGCGCTGGCGCTGGCGCTGGGGATTCCGACGACCGTGCCTGAGCGGCACGAGATCATCGTCGTCGCCTTCGCGGTCGTCGCGTTCTCGATCTTCGCGCAAGGGCTGACGATGCCGTGGCTGATCCGCCGGCTCGGGCTGATGCGCGCGGCCGAGCGGACCAGCGGCCCGATCTGAGGATCAGTCGGGCTCGGTTGCCGCGAGGAAGCGCCGCGTCGCCTCGACGGCGCGGCGGCAGCGGTCGATCGCCGACGCGTCGGCGAGGCTCGCTTGCGGCACCTCGAGCGACACCGCGCGGCCGGCCGGCACCACTGAGAGGATTTCGGCGAGCGGAAACGCACCTTCGCCGGGCGGCAGGCGCTCGTAGCGCATCTCGTTCATGTAGGCGCTCTCGGGCGCCTCGGCCGGGCCGTCGCACAGCTGGACATAGCCGATCCGCGCCGGGCTGACGCGCCGCAGCAAGTCGAGCGAGGCGCCCGAGCGGACGATATGCGTGGGGTCGATGCTCAACGCGCCGGCGCCGGCGGCCTCGATGATCCGCAGCGTGCGTGGCAGCAGTTCGGGGTTGCCGTAGCCGACGAACTCGATGCTGGCGACGAGGCCATGGCGCGCCGCCAGCTCGGCGAGGCCGGCGAAACCTTCGGCAGCGCGAGCCTCGTCCGGCTCCTCGATCCGAACGCTGGCGTACTGCGCGCCGAGCTGCTGGCCGCGGGCCAGTCCGCGCTCCAGGTCGGCGAGGGGGATCGGGCCGCCGACCACGAACGAGGTCACGCCGTATGCCGAAACGCCGGCGTCGGCCATTGCCGCGGCGAGCGCCGGCACGTCGGCATCGCCGACCGACGGCAGGCTCGGCGAAATGGCTTGCGTGAACAGGCAAACGTGTTCGCATCCCAGCTCGGCGGCCATGGTCACGAGATCCCTCGGTGATGCATCCGGGGCGATGATCTGGTGCAGCGATATCGGGCGCACGTGCTTCTCCCCTGTTCGGTGCCCCGCATGGCACATGGCCGAAGGTCGGCACAACCACGGGAGTCCCGTCATCGCAGTGGCAGCCTCGACGGCACTGTGGCATGGCCGGGCGATGCCCAACGCTTCCGTTTCCGAGCCCGCCACAGGCGCCGCCGAGCTGGTCCTCACCGGCGGCACCGTCCACACCCCGTCCGGGCCGCAGCTGGCCGACGTCGCCGTGCGCGACGGCCGCATCCTCGGCATCGGCTGCTATCCCGACGCGGCCCGGCGGATCGACTGCACCGGACTCGATGTCCTGCCCGGCGTGATCGACAGCCAGGTCCACTTCCGCGAGCCCGGGCTCGAGCACAAGGAAGACCTCGAGAGCGGCAGCCGCGCGGCGGTCATGGGCGGCGTCACCGCGGTGTTCGAGATGCCCAACACCTCGCCCAACACCGACACCGCCGATCGCGTCGCCGACAAGCTCGCCCGCGGCCGGCACCGGATGTGGTGCGATCACGCGTTCTACGTCGGCGCCACCGCCGCCAATGCCGAGCAGCTGGCGGAGCTCGAGCGGATTCCCGGCACGGCCGGGGTCAAGATCTTCATGGGCGCATCGACCGGGGACTTGCTGGTCGCCGAGGACGAACCCCTCGCCAGGGTGCTGGCGAGCGGCACGCGCCGGGTGGCGATTCACGCCGAGGACGAGGCCCGGCTCCAGCAGCGCAAGGAGTTGCGGGTCGAGGGCGATCCCGCCTCGCACCCGGTGTGGCGCGACGACGAAAGCGCGATCGAGGCGACCCGGCGCATCCTGCGCCTCGCCCGCGCGGCGCGGCGGCCGATCCACGTGCTCCACGTCACCACCCCGGCTGAGCTCGAGCTGCTCTCAGCGCACCGCGATGTCGCCACCTGCGAAGTCACCCCGCAGCACCTGACGCTCGCCGACGATGCTTACACGCGGCTCGGCACTTTCGCCCAGATGAACCCGCCGATCCGCTCGGCCGCGCATCGCGAGGGGCTATGGCACTGGCTCAACCAGGGCGTGCCCGATGTGCTCGGCTCCGACCACGCGCCCCACACGCTCGAAGAGAAGGCCAAGCTGTACCCGGCGAGCCCGAGCGGGATGCCCGGCGTCCAGACGCTGCTGCCGCTGATGCTCAACCACGTCCTGCAAGGACGGATGTCGCTGGCGCGGTTGATCGATCTGACCAGCGCCGGGGTCCAGCGCATCTTCGGCCTGGTCGGCAAGGGCCGCATCGCCGCCGGCTATGACGCCGACTTCAGCGTGGTCGACCTCAAGGGGCGGATGATCGTCGACGAGGACTGGCTCGAGAGCCGCTGCGGATGGTCGCCCTACACCGGGATGGACCTCGCCGGACGGGTCATCGGCACGATCGTCCGGGGCCGCCAGGTGATGTGGGAAAACCAGCTCGCCAACGAAGCCTGCGGCGAGCCGCTGCGCTTTGCCGGGGCGCTTTAGACGACTTCCTCCGGGTGCAGCGCGCAGTCGTGGCCGTGGTCGGTTTCGACCTGGAAGGTGGCGTGGCCGATTGCGAAATCGTGGGCCAGCTCGTGTGCGAGGTCGTGGAGGAAAGCGTCGGACGGATGGCCGGTGGGCATCACCAGATGGGCGGTCAGCGCGGTCTCGGTGGTGCTCATCGCCCAGATATGGAGGTCATGGACGGCGGCCACGCCGGGCTGGGCGGCGATCAGCGCGCGCACTCCGCCTTCGTCGATCCCGGCGGGCACGCCGGCCAGGGCCATCGTGACCGAGTCGCGCAGCAGCGCCCAGCTCCCCGCGCCGATGATCGCGGTGATGACCAGGCTGGTAACGGGATCGATCCAGGCGCGCCCGGTCAGCGTCACCGCCACGCCCGCAGCGACCACGCCGGCCGAGACCGCGGCATCGCCGACGAGGTGCTGGAATGCCGCGCGCAAGTTGAGATCGCGCTTGCGGCCGCGGGCGAACAGCACTGCGCTGGCGCCGTTGACGAAGATCCCAGCAGCGGCGACGGCGATCATCAGCCGCGCGTCGGGCAGCGCCGGATGGGCGAGGCGGCGTAGCGTCTCGATCAGGATCGCCCCGAGCGCGACCCACAGCAGCGCCGCATTGGCCAGCGCGGCGAGGATCGAGGAGCCCTTCAGGCCATACGTGAAGCGCGCGCTCGGCGGACGCGCGGAGAGGTGGCTGGCGCCCCACGCAAGGACCAGGGCGAGCACGTCGGAAAGGTTGTGGCCGGCATCGGCGAGCAAAGCCAGCGAGCCGCCGATCAACCCGGCGAGGGCTTCGGCCACGACGAACCCGAGGTTCAGCGTGATCGCGATCCCGAACGCCGCGCCGACGCTGGCGGGGGGCTCGGCCGCGTGGTCGTGAGAATGGTGATGAGCGCTCATGTCCTCCCGCTCGCACAAATGCCGCAGTGCGGCAACGATCCGCGCCGCTATTCGTACACGCAGCCGTCGAGCGCGCCGCGCCGGACGACGCCCGAGCGGGCGGCGATGGCGTTGCCGTGGCGGCGGGTGAACCCGCTCGCGCCGATCACCGCGCGGCGCTTGGGTGCCGGCAGGGCGGCGGCGATCCGCGCCGCCTCGACCGGGTCGAGCCGCGCCGCCGAATGGTGGTAATAGCGCTGCGCGGCGGCCTCGACCCCATACGTGCCGATCCCGGTCTCGGCGACGTTGAGATAGACCTCCATGATCCGACGCTTGTCCCACAAGTGCTCGATCAGGAAGGTGAACCAGGTCTCCAGGCCCTTGCGCAGCCAGCGGTCCCACCCGCTGCCCTGCCACAGAAAGGCGTTCTTGGCGGTCTGCTGGCTGATCGTCGAGCCGCCACGCATGCGCTCGCTCTGGGCGTTGCGCTGGAGCGCCTGCTCGATCGCCGTGCGGTCGAAGTCGTTGTGCTGGCAGAACCGCGCGTCCTCGCCGGCGATCACCGCGTCGACCATGCTCCGGTCGATCCGGCTGAGCGGAGTCCACTGCTTGTGGAAGCCGCTCGAATCGGCGAGCATCGTCACCGTCACCGGCGGCGGCGCGAAGCGGTAAAGCACGACCCACAGCACGCTCACTCCGACGAACAGCACGATGATCCGGGCGATCGACGTGGCGACGCGAAAGGCGAAGCCGTGCTGGGCGGCGGAACGGCTCGGCTTGCGGCGGCGGAACATGCGGCCACGGGACTAGCGGCAAGCAGGGGCCGGAAG
>JAEKKO010000309.1 GCA_019510335.1 Novosphingobium sp.
CATCCGCTTGCGGGGCCACCATCCGCTCCGTACCAGTGGCCCATGACGCCCAAGCTGTTCACAACGCTGCGGACCTATGACGGCGGGCAGTTCCGGGCCGACGTCATTGCCGGACTAACGGTCGCGATCGTCGCGTTGCCACTGGCGATGGCGCTGGGAATCGCCAGTGGCGCCTCGCCCGACAAAGGCCTTGTAACGGCAATCGTCGCCGGTTTCCTGATTTCCGCACTCGGCGGCTCGCGCGTCCAGGTCGGCGGGCCGACGGGCGCGTTCGTCGTCGTCATCGCCGGCGTGATCGCCAGCCACGGCTACGCCGGGCTCGTCCTGGCGACGCTCTTGGCCGGAATCATCCTGATCATCGCCGGGTACGCGGGAGTCGGCAAGCTGATGCGCTTCGTGCCGATGCCGGTGGTTACCGGCTTTACCGCCGGAATCGCCGTGATCATCGCCTCGAGCCAGGTCGGCGATTTTCTGGGGCTCAAGGCCGGCCCTGTACCCGCAGAGTTCATCGGCAAATGGATCGCCTACCTCCGCGCGCTGCACTCGCTTTCGCTGCCGACATTGTTGGTCGGTGCGGGCGCCCTGGCGCTGATCCTGGGGCTGCGCAAGTTCAACCCGCGCCTACCCGGATATCTCGTCGCGGTGGTCGCGACGTCGGCGATCGTCGCGCTGTGGAAGGTGCCGATCGAGACCGTCGGCGACCGGTTCCCCCACATGCCGACCTCGCTGCCGGCGCCACACCTTCCGGCGTTCTCGCTTCCGATGGTGCGTGAAGTGCTGCCCTCGGCCTTCACAATCGCCTTCCTGGCCGGCATCGAGGCTCTGCTATCGGCGGTCGTTGCCGACGGGATGACCGGTTTCAAGCACCGCTCCGGACAGGAACTCGTCGGACAGGGGGTCGCCAACGTTGCCTCGGCGCTGTTCGGAGGCCTACCCGCCACGGGGGCCATTGCTCGAACCGCAACCAACATCCGGGCCGGGGCGAAGACGCCGGTCGCGGGCATGGCGCATGCGTGTTTTCTCCTGCTGATCCTGCTCGGGGCGGGGTCACTCATCGCCTACGTGCCGATGGCCGCGCTCGCGGCGATCCTGCTGATCGTCGCTTGGGGCATGAGCGAGGTCGATCGCTTCCGGATGCTGATGCGGATGGACGCGGGCGAACGCGCGCTGCTGCTGCTGACCTTCGCGCTGACCGTGCTGGTGGACCTGACGGTGGCGATCGGCGTCGGCGTCACGCTCGCTTCGCTACTGTTCATGGCCCGGATGAGCGAAGCCACCGGCGTGCTCGGCGATGACGCCAGCGTCGAGGACCCGGACCAGCGCTCGCGGTTGCCGCAGGGGGTTGAGGTTTTCCGCATCGCCGGCCCGATGTTCTTCGGCGTCGCCAGCGAGATGCTCGACGCATTGACCCGGATCGACCGCGCTCCGCGCGCATTGATCCTCCGTCTCGACCGCGTGCCCTACATCGATTCGTCGGGCGCACAGGTGCTGCAAACGTTCGTTCGCCAGGCGAAGATCCGAGGAACGCGAGTGCTACTGTGCGACATGCCGCGCCCCGTATGGGAGACACTTGCGCGGACGCACCCACGCTTTGCAGGAGCCGAGCGGGTGCGCTCGCTCGACGCGGCCGTCGCCCGCCTCGAAGGTGACAGCAGTAACGATTAGTCGGCGATCTGCACCAGCTTCTCGCGCGAAGTTGCGCCGCGCAACAACTGCAGCTGGGATCGTGGCACGCCAAGCGCGGTGCTGAGCAACGCCAGGACCGCCGCATTCGCTTCGCCGTCGCTGGCTTTGGCGCGAACTTTGATGAACAGCCGGCCCCCGCTGATCTCGGCCGATTCGGTGCGAGCACCAGGAGTGACGCGCAGCGCCAGCCGCCCTTCCGGGCTCGCCAGCGCGCGAATAGCTTCGGCTGGCGGCAGCTCAGCCCTGGGCTTTGCCAAGCCCGGCATCCTCAAGCGCCGCGGCATGGTAGCGCGCGTTGACGACGTAGCCGGCGACGCCGGCGCGCATCCGCGAGCATTGCGTCGGAGCCGATACGGCAGCCGTCCATAACAATCGCGCCGAGTCCGACGAACGCGCGGTCCTCGAGCACGCAGCCGTGGACCATCGCCAGGTGCCCGATCAGCACGTCCTCGCCGATCAGCGTCGGGAAGCCTTGCGGGCGCTTCGGCTTGGGACTGTCGCAGTGGATCACGCTGCCGTCCTGGATGTTGCTGCGCGCGCCGATGACGATGCGGTTGACGTCGGCGCGGATCACGCAATTGTACCAGACGCTGGCGTCGGGCCCGATCTCGACGTCGCCGATGATCCTGCAACCCGGCGCGATAAAGGCGCTGTCGTGGATCCGTGGCGCCTTGCCGTGGATCGCGGCGATCGTCACATCCGGTCGGA
>JAEKKO010000313.1 GCA_019510335.1 Novosphingobium sp.
GGCCGAGCCCGGGCGAGCCGCGGACGCTCGAGCTGCCTGCCGCGCTCGCGGCGGGCGACGCGCGGGAGCTGATCGCCCGCACCGCCAAGCGCGAGGCCTGGGCCCGTGAAACGCTAGCTTGGCGCAGCTGCGAGCTCGATCCGGCGGTTGCCCCCGGCGCCATCGTCACCGTTCCCGATCAACCGGGCCGCTGGCGGGTGAGTGAGTGGGAATGGCGGGCGAGCGGCATCGACCTGACGCTGACGCGCCTCGCCCCGGCCGAACCTCCGGCCACGCTTGCCGCCGATCCCGGTCAGGCGGCGCTCGCCGTCGACGTGACGATGAGTGAGACCGTGCTCGCCGCATTCGAGCTGCCGTGGGATGGGAGCGGGAGCGGCGATGCACCGGCGCTGTTCGCGGCGGCCTCTTCCTCAGGTGCCGGCTGGCGCGGGGCGGCACTGTACCTCGACGCCGGCGACGGCGAGCTTCAGCCGCTGACCACGAGCGGCCGCGAGCGCAGCATCCTCGGCACGGCGGTCAGTGCGCTCGCACCCGCGTCGCCGCTGTTGTTCGACCGGAGCGCCAGCATCGAAGTAGCGCTGGTCGGAGCCGACATGGCGCTGAGCGGCGCCACTCCGGCTCAGCTTGGCGCCGGCGCCAATCGCGCGCTGCTCGGCGGGGAGGTCCTGCAGTTCGGCCGTGCCGATCCGCTCGGCGGCGGGCACTGGCGCTTGTCGCAGCTGCTGCGAGGCCGCGGCGGCACCGAAGCAGCGGTGTTCGGGCACGGCGCCGGCGAGCGGTTCGTGCTGCTCGACGGTAGGGCGGTCGCGCTCGACCCGGCGGCGCTCGGCGCAAACCCCGACGCGGAAATCGCCGCGCTCGGGCTCGGCGACACGGCTCCGGTCGAATCGCCGATTGCATGTCGCGGGATCACCTTGCGGCCGCTCTCGCCGGTCCACGGGCGGGCGGAGACCGTGTCGGTCGGGGGATTGCGCCTGGCGTGGACCCGCCGCGCCCGCGGCGCTTACGCCTGGCGCGACGGCGTCGACATTCCACTTCAGGAGGAAACGGAGGCGTACCTCGCCGGCTACGGCCCACCCGATGCGCCGCTCGCGCAGTGGGAAACCGACGCGCCGACGCTCACGCTGGACGCGACCACCGTCGCGGCGCTCTCTTCGGCGCTACCCGGCGGCGCGTTCCATGTCCGGCAACGTGGCCGTTACGCCGTCTCCGAGCCGCTGATTTTTCCGCCTGCTTAAACGCTTACGACTCGGAGACCAGCATGACCGACCCGATCACCTTCTCGGGCACCAGCCCGCGATTCGCCCTGCCAATGCTGTTTGCCGCCCAGGCGCAGAAGGAAGTTTTCGTCAACGAGGGGTTCGCGCTCATCGACGCGCTGATGCACGCGGCGTTCGAAGGTGAGAGCAATATGCCGCCGAGCAGCCCGGCCGACGGCCAATGCTGGCTCACCGGAACCGCACCGACCGGCGAGTGGGCCGGGCAGTCGGGCAAGCTGGCGTGCCGCTCGGCCGGCAACTGGCTGTTCGTCACGCCGCGCGACGGAATGCGCCTGCTCGACCGCAGCACTGGCCAGGAACATCGCTATTCCGGGGGCTGGCTGGCGCCGGCCGCGCCGGCGGCGCCGAGCGGGGGCGCGACGATCGACAGCGAGGCGCGGTCGGCGATCGGCGCGATCGTCGCCGCGCTGCGAGAAGCTGGCATCTTTCCAACGGGATGACGGGAACAATTTACCCCATCGATCATTACTCGGCGTGCACATGAGGGAATTTCCGAACTTTTCTGCGAGCTCGAGTGCTCGACCGCGACATTCTTGCAACAGTTCCGGAATTTGCCCGCTTGCACGGCCTTTTCGAAGGCGATAACAACCGGCTGCTCGGTGGCCTAAATCGTTAAAAGGGGAAACTAAATGCGGAAACTCGTCATTGGGATGGCGTTGGCTTCGACGGCCCTCGCCACGCCAGCATTGGCGCGCGACAACTCCTGGTATGTTGA
>JAEKKO010000314.1 GCA_019510335.1 Novosphingobium sp.
TATTTCGGCGCGCTGTGGCAGGGCGTGAAGCCCTACGAGTGGATGCCGATGATGGTCACCGCGATCGGTGGCTTCGAGCTCTACCTGTTCGCGCAGGAGCAGTGGCGCCGGATCAGCGGCCGTGGTCCCGGGGGACCGAATGGCTGAACGCCACACCGAACCCGACACTCCCGAGCTGCGCGCCCGCTGGGACGGGTTCGCGTGGACGCCGGAGAATGCGGCCAAAGTGCCCGAGATCATCGCGCGTTACCCGCCTGGGCGGCAGCGCTCGGCGGTGATGGCCCTGCTCGACCTGGCCCAGCGCCAGGTCGGCGCGGAAGATGGCACACAAGGGTGGCTGCCGATTCCGGTGATGGAGTTCGTCGCGCGTCAGCTCGACATGCCGGCGATCCGGGTGCTCGAGGTCGCGACGTTCTACACGATGTACAACATCGCTCCGGTCGGGCGCTTCCATGTCCAGGTCTGCGGGACGACCCCGTGCATGCTGCGCGGCTCGGACGAGCTGTTCGAGGCATGCAACAAGCGCGGGTTGAGCAAAGGCCACACCACCGCCGACGGGCTGTGGACGCTGACCGAGGTCGAATGCATGGGCAACTGCTCCTCGGCGCCGATGGTCCAGATCAATGACGACAACTATGAGGACCTGACGGCAGAGCGGCTCGACCACATCCTCGACGAGCTCGCCGCCGGACGCCAGCCGAAGACCGGGACCCAGGAGCCGGGCCGGCACACCGTCGAGCCGCTCGGCGGGCCGACGACGCTCAAGGAAATGGTCGACGCCAACCACGATTACCGGGGCGAGTGGTGATGGTAATCGCTCGCTTCCGCGAATGCGAGGTCCGCTGATGCTCGCCGATAAGGACCGCATCTTCACCAACGTCTACGGCTACCAGGACTGGCGGCTGCCGGCGGCGCAGGCGCGCGGCGACTGGGACGACACCAAGGCGCTGCTCGCCCGCGGGCCGGAGGCGATCGTCGAGCAGATCAAGGCCTCCGGCTTGCGCGGCCGTGGCGGGGCCGGGTTCCCGACCGGACTCAAGTGGAGCTTCATGCCCAAGGAGAGCCGCGACGGCCGGCCGAGCTTCCTGGTCATCAACGCCGACGAATCCGAGCCGGGCAGCTGCAAGGATCGCGAGATCATCCGCCACGATCCGCACAAGCTGATCGAAGGCGCGCTTGTCGCCGGCTTCGCGATGCGCGCGCGCGCCGCCTACATCTACATCCGCGGCGAATTCATCCGCGAGGCCGAAGTGCTGTTCGCGGCCGTGCAGGAGGCCTACGACGCCGGCCTCGTCGGCAAGAACGCCTGCGGCTCGGGCTTCGACTTCGACGTGTTCGTCCACCGCGGCGCCGGGGCCTACATCTGCGGCGAAGAGACCGCGATGCTGGAAAGCCTCGAGGGCAAGAAGGGCCAGCCGCGGCTCAAGCCGCCGTTTCCTGCGGGAGCGGGGCTCTACGGCTGCCCGACGACGGTCAACAACGTCGAATCGATCGCCGTCGCCCCGACCATCCTGCGCCGCGGCGCGGCGTGGTTCGCGGCCATCGGCCGCAAGGGCAACGAGGGCACCAAGCTCTACCAGATCTCCGGCCATGTCGCGAAACCGTGCGTGGTCGAGGAAGCGATGGGCATTACGTTCCGCGAGCTGGTCGAGACCCACTGCGGCGGCATCCGCGGCGGGTGGGACAACCTGCTGGCGGTGATTCCCGGCGGCTCGTCGATGCCGCTGGTCCCGGCCGCCGAGATCATCGACGCGCCGATGGACTTCGACGGGCTCAAGGCGGTCGGCTCGGGGCTCGGCACCGCGGCGGTGATCGTGATGGACAAGTCGACCGACATCGTCCGCGCCATCAGCCGCCTCTCGTACTTCTACAAGCACGAGAGTTGCGGCCAGTGCACCCCCTGCCGCGAGGGCACCGGGTGGATGTGGCGGGTGATGGAGCGCCTGCGCAGCGGCGACGCCGAAGTGCGCGAGATCGATATGCTCCACGAAGTCA
>JAEKKO010000115.1 GCA_019510335.1 Novosphingobium sp.
GAGGGTGTCGACCGTCTGCTTCATCGCGTCGAGCGCCTTCAGCTTGAACGTGTCGATCGAATCCATCGTGTCGTAGATGTTCTGGAAAGCGCGCTGCAGCGTCTCCAATGGGATCGTGCTCGCCGCCGCCTGCTCGTGAATCTTGCCGGTCTGCTCGCGCAGCAGCTTGCCGGTGGAATCGATGATCCCCGCGGTGGTCTCGTTGAGCGCGGTGATCTGCTGGAGCACGAGCCGCTGGTTGGTCATCGCCTGGGCGACCGTCACCGCCGTGCGCAGCGCGCCGACGGTGGTGGTGCTGGCGCGGTCGACACCCTTGACCAGCTCGACGTTGTTCTTCTTGACCAGGTCGAGGGCGAGGTAGCCTTGCACGGTCACCGCCATCTGGGTCAGCAGGTCCTGGGTGCGCTGGCGGGTGTAGAACAGCGCGCTTTCGCGGATGGCCTTGGCCTTGGCCGGGTCGGTCGCGTCGAGGTCTGCGGCCTTGTCCTCGAGCCTCTCGTCGAGCGTCTTGGAAATGTGGACCATCTGCTCGAGGTTGCCCATCGCCTCCCACAGCTTCTGGCGCTCGACGTCGATCGCGGCGTTGTCCATCAACAGCTCGTCCTTGCCCGAGGCGAGGCGGTCGAGGATCGCCTTGATGTGGCCCTGGGCACTGACGTAGCCGTCGAAGTAGCGCTTCACCTTGTTGCCGAACGGGATCACCCCGAGCAGCTTGCGCCCCGACGAGAGCTTGCCCTGGCGCCCGGGATCGAGCTCCTCGATCGTCCGCCGCAGCTCGGCGAGGTTCGCGCCGACGCCGCTGTCCTTGTCCATCGCCCGGATCGGCCGGTCGAGGAAGCGGTTGGACATCGCCGAGGCCGTGGCGATCTCCTTGCGCCCCATGTTGGTCAGCTGGTCGACGCGCTTGCCGAACTCGGGCGAGTTGGCGTCCTGGGCGACGAGATCGGCGATGAACGCGTCGACTTTGGCCTCGAGCTTCGACTTGGCCTCGGACGAGACCGGGACCAGGCCGACCGCCTGCTCGGGCGAGACCGCCGGCACCGGGTCGGGCGGGTTGAGCGTGATCGTCGGCGCGGCGGCCGGCGCGGATGGGGCTGCGGCGGTTTCGGTCGGCGTGCTGGCCATGGGCGCTGTCATCCACCTCTGATCAGCCGGGCAGACGGACCTGGACCGGCCTGGTCACGCTGTATTAGACAGCTAAGACACGGCGGGCAAGCGATTTGCGTGGGGTCGCTGCCCCCATTGGCGCGGGCCCACTCCGCTGATAGCCTCTGCCGCTGGAACGCAGGGGAGAGACCAAGACATGCGCAATTCGCTGATTCGTGCTGCCGGGCTCGGCCTCGTCGCGCTGGCACTCGCGGGGTGCAACCGCGACAAGGCGGTGGAGGCGCACAACGCGAGCCCGCAGGCGGTCGCCAGCAAAGTGGCCGCGGCAGACATCCGGCTCGCTCCCGGGCGGTGGGAATCGACGACGCGGATCGAGAAGATGGATATGGGCCAGATGCCGCCCGAGGCGCGGGCGATGATGCAGAAGGCGCTCGGCACCGAGCAGCACATGGCCACTTGCCTCACCCCCGAGCAGGCCGCCAAGCCGAAGGGCGACTTCTTCCACGGCGATCCGTCGTGCACGTACGAGCACTTCGCGATGGGTGGCGGCAAGATCGACGCGGCGATGACCTGCAAGCGCCCCTCGGGCACTCAGCGAATGACCGTCGCCGGGAGCTACGACGCGCAGACCTATCAGATGCATGTGACCAGCGAGGGCTCGACCGGCCCGGGGATGCCAATGAACATGGCCATGGCGATCACCGCGCACCGGGTGGGGGATTGCACGGGCAAGGAGTAGGGAGCTCCCCTTCCGTGCCCGGAAACAGCGTGCTCTGCACCTTGATGAAACCAATGCCGCCTGCCGGGCGTTCATCGTGCGTAGAGCTGTTCGATGTAACCCTATGGCAATGGCCATGTTCTTGAACTTTCGCGAGGTCGCTTTCGGCGCCGGGAGCGCGTTGTGGCGGCAGGCCAGCGAGCGCACCGCGGTCGCGCGGAGCGAGCTCGCCCGGCGCGCCGCGCTCGCCCGGCAGCCCGCGCCCGAGGGGGTCAGCGGGCCGCCACTCAAGCTGCTTCTGGCGGAGATTCGCGCTTATGCGGCGATCCGCCGCGGCCAACTCCCCGGCATGGAGGCGGCGCGGCCGCAGCCGGTGATGCTGATCCCCGGCTTCTTCGCCCACCCGAACCGGATGCGACGGCTGCGGCGGGCGCTGACCGGCGCCGGTCACCGCGTCCACGAGTGGGGGCTCGGCTTCAACTTCGGCCCGACCCCCGAGAACTTCTCCTATCTGACGCGTCGCCTGCGCTCGCTGAAGCGAAGCGAGGGCGAGCCGGTAGCGCTGGTCGGGTGGAGTCTCGGCGGGCTTTACGCGCGCGAAATGGCGCGCCGCCATCCCGAGGCGGTCAGCCGGGTGATCACCATGGGCACGCCATTTTCCGGCGACCTCCACGCCAACAACGCCTGGCGCGCCTACCAGCTGATCGCCGGCCACGCCGTCGACGAGCCGCCGATCGAGTGCGATTTCGCGACCAAGCCGCCGGTCCCGACGATTGCGTTGTGGAGCCCGCGCGACGGCGTCGTCGCGCCGCGCTCGGCGTGCGGCCGCCCGGGCGAGCGCGACCGCGCGGTGGCGCTGCGCTGTACCCACCTCGGGTTCGCCAGCGACCCGGCGGTGATCGCGGAAGTGCTGCGGCAGTTGGATCGGGAGGACTAGCGCCTTCCGCAAGGGGAGGCACCTCGAACAGCCTTTTCGCAGTCGCAGCATTTTGCTTGGCAAGCGCCGGAGATTGCGGCACTCCTGTGACAGGGGGTACGCCTGCCGGTGAAGCCAGCGAGCTTGTCGTTTGACGAGATGATCGACGCCGATGGATCGGTGCGCGCGGCCTATCGCGGCTTTTGCGGCTGGTTCGAGGAGCAGGACCCGCGCTGGCTGCACCGCCAGTGCGCCGAGGCCGAGCGCTTCTTTCGCACCACCGGGATCACCTTCAACGTCTACGGCGACGATGCCGGCGAGGAGCGGCTGATCCCGTTCGACATGATCCCGCGGGTGATCACCGCGGGCGAGTGGCGGCGCGTGTCGCGCGGGATCGAGCAGCGGGTGCGGGCGCTCAACGCCTTCCTCCACGACATCTATCATCGGCAGGAGATCGTCCGCGCCGGGCGCCTGCCCGAGCGGCTGCTGCGCGACAATCCGGCGTACCTGCCTGAGATGGCCGGGTTCACGCCGCCGGGCGGGGTCTACACCCACATCGTCGGGATCGATCTCGTCCGCACCGGGCCCGACGAATTCATGGTGCTCGAGGACAATGCGCGGACGCCGTCGGGGGTCTCGTACATGCTCGAGAACCGCGAGACGATGATGGCGATGTTCCCCGAGCTGTTTACCCGGGTGGCGGTGCGGCCGGTGTCGGACTATCCGCAGCGGCTCGCCCGCAGCCTCGCCGCATGCGCTCCGCCGGACCCCTCGGGCAGCGGCCGCCCCGTGCTCGCGGTGCTGACTCCGGGGCTCTACAACTCGGCCTACTTCGAGCACGCCTTCATCGCCGATCAGATGGGCGCCGAGCTGGTCGAGGGCAGCGACTTGCGGGTGGTCGACGGGCGCATCGCGATGCGCACGACCTGCGGCTACCAGCCGATCGACGTGCTCTATCGGCGGGTCGACGACGAGTTCCTCGACCCGCTGACGTTCAACCCCGGTAGCATGCTCGGTGTCCACGGGATGATGGACGTGTATCGTGCCGGGCGGATCACCCTGGCCAATGCCCCGGGCACCGGCATCGCCGACGACAAGGCGATCTACAGCTTCATGCCGGAGATCGTCGAGTTCTACACCGGCGAGAAGCCGCTGCTGGCCAACGTCCCGACGTGGCGCTGTGCCGAACCCGAGGCGCTGGCGTATGTGCTCGACCATCTCAAGGAGCTGGTGGTCAAGGAAGTCCACGGCTCTGGCGGCTACGGGATGCTGGTCGGCCCGGCCTCGTCGCGGGCCGAACTCAAGGCGTTCGAAGCCAAGCTGCGGGCCCGGCCGGAGAACTACATCGCCCAGCCGACCCTGGCGCTGTCGACGGTGCCGATCCTGGCCAGGTCCGGACTCGCCCCGCGCCACGTCGACTTGCGCCCGTTCGTGCTGGTCTCGCCCGGCGGCATCGACATCACCCCGGGCGGTTTGACCCGGGTTGCGCTCAAGAAAGGCAGCCTGATCGTCAACTCGAGCCAGGGCGGCGGGACCAAGGATAGCTGGGTGCTCGAAGAGTGAAGGCCGGTTCGCCATGCTAGGCCGCTCCGCCAACGGCATCGTGTGGATGACGCGCTATCTCGAGCGGGCCGAGAACACCGCGCGGCTGCTCGAGGCGGGGTTCCGCATGGCGCTGACCCGCGGGATCAACGAGGCCCAGGCCGAATGGCGCTCGGTGCTCGAGACGATCGGCCAGGACGAGGCCTACAGCGCCCGATTCGACGACTACAACGGCCAGCAGGTCTGCAACTTCATTCTCCGCGACCGCGACAACCCCGGCAGCGTTCTGGCGATGATGGAGAATGCCCGCGCCAACGCCCGCGGCGTGCGCACGGCGCTGACCCGGGCGGTGTGGGAGGCGACCAACGAGAGCTGGATGACCCTGACCCGGCTGCTCGCCCGCCCGGTGCGCGAGAGCAACCTCGGCGAAGTGCTGGTCTCCGTGCGCCGCCAGGCGACGCTGGTTCGCGGGGCGATGGACGGGACCATGCTGCGCAACGAGATCTTCAACTTCGCGCGGATCGGCTGCTTCCTCGAGCGCGCCGACAACACCGCCCGTATCCTCGACGTCAAGTATTACGTGCTGCTGCCGTCGGTGGCGTGGGTCGGGTCGAGCCTCGACAACGTCCAATGGGAGAGCGTGCTGCGCTCGGTCGCCGGCGAACGCGCCTATCGCTGGCTCAACGCTGGCCCGATCGAGCCGCGCGGGATCGCCGAATTCCTCATCCTCGACGGCCGCTTCCCGCGTAGCCTGGCGTTCTGCTACGCCAAGTTGCGCAGCAACATGGCTTGCCTGGCGCGCGAGTACGGCCACGAATCGCCCGCGCACGAGCTGCTCCGCGATGCCGGGGCCGGGCTCCATCAGACCGGCATCGACCGGATCATCGAAGCCGGGCTGCACGAGTTCATCGGCCAGTTCATCAAGACCAACCAGCGGATCGCCGATGCGATCGCGGCCGACTACCGCTTCGTGGAGTAAGCGGATGCGCCTCGCGATCAATCACGTGACCCACTACGCCTTCGAGCAGCCGGTCGGCCATGGCCTGCAGCGGCTCCACCTGACCCCCAAGGACACCCACGGCCAGCAGGTGCTCGACTGGTCGATGCGCCTCACCGGGGCCGCCCGCGAGGCCGATTACGACGACCAGAACCACAACCGCACGACGCTCATTTCGCTCGAGCCCGGGGTGAAGGAGGTGACGGTCGAGTGCAGCGGCACCGTCGAGACCGCCGACAATGCCGGCGTCGTCGGTCGCCATGACGGTTTCCTGCCGCTGTGGGTGTTCTGTGGCGCAACCGCGCTGACCCGGCCGGGGCCGAAGCTGCGGGCGCTGGCGGCGCCGTTCGCCCACACCGACAAAGGCGTCGACACGCTCCACGCGCTGTCGGCCGCGGTGCTCGACGCGCTGCCCTACGAGGCCGGGCACACCACCGTCACGACCAATGCCGAGGAGGCGCTGGGGATCGGCCACGGCGTCTGCCAGGACCACGCCCACGTGTTCTGCGCCGCCGCCCGCAGCCTCGGCGTGCCGGCCCGCTACGTCGGCGGTTACCTGATGCTCAACGATCGGATCGAGCAGGAAGCCGGCCACGCCTGGGCCGAGGCGCATTTACCCGAGCTCGGCTGGGTCGGGTTCGACATCTCCAACCAGATCAGCCCGGATTCGCGCTACGTCCGCGTCGCCAGCGGCCGCGACTACCGCGAGGCGGCGCCGGTCACCGGCATCGCCATCGGCGCCGGGGCGACCCACCTTGAGGTGTGCCTCGCGGTGGAGCAGCAGACCGCGCAGCAGTAACCCGCACCGGCGACTTGGCGGGGGCGACCGAGCGCCTTATGACGCGCCCATGACGTATTGCGTGGGAATGACGATCGACCGCGGGCTGGTCCTGATGAGCGACACTCGCACCAACTCGGGCGTCGACAACATCTCGGTGTTCCGCAAGATGTTCTACTGGACGCACCCGGGCGAGCGGATCGTCTCGATCCTGTGCGCCGGCAACCTCGCCACCACCCAGCAGGTGATCAGCGACCTGGAGGAGCGGACCAAAGCCCCGGCCGAGCGGCACAACTCGCTGCTCGAAGCGCCGACGATGTTCCAAGTAGCGACGATCGTCGGCAAGCTGCTGCGCGAGACGATCCTCACCCGCCGCTCCGACAGCGGCTACGAAGGCACGACCAGCTTCTCCGCCTCGATGATCGTCGCCGGCCAGATCAAGGGAATGGAGCCGCGACTGTTCCTGATCTACCCGGAAGGCAACTTCATCGAGGCCAGCCTCGACACGCCGTTCTTCCAGATCGGCGAGACCAAGTACGGCCGTCCGATCATCCTGCGCGGCTATGACCGGCGGATGAGCTTCGAGAACGCGGTCAAGCTGCTGATGGTCAGCTTCGATTCGACGATCAAGGCGAACCTCTCGGTCGGGCTGCCGCTCGACGTCATGGTGATCGAGCGCGATCAGTTCGCGCCGCTCCACATCAGCCGGATCACCGAAGCCGATCCGTACTTCCGCTCGATCTCGCAGCGCTGGGGCGAGGCCTTGCGCCAGGCGTTCTACTCGCTGCCCGACTACACCTTCGAGGACCAGGCGCCGGCGCCGGTGCCGGTGACCGAGCGCGTCGCCGGAGTTCCCGAGCAAGTCACGGCGATCCCCCCCGGCGGCGCGCCCACCGTCACCGTGTGACGCTGCGCGGCGAGGCCGGCTCGCCGCAGCCGAAGGAAGGAGCGCGGCCGGCCGCTGTTGCTACGGTACCCACCGGGGAGTCGGGGCGGCGCACTGGCGGATTTAAGACAGCGACGGAGATGGGTCGAGATTCGGTCGACGATTAGCGGTCTCGCCGCCAACGTCCGGGCGCGCGACTCCACTTTCGAGACCCCACAAGGCGACCGGCAGCGCCAATGCCACCACGATCCAGGTGTACCAGAGCCCGGCATAGGGATCGCCTGTCCTCGCGACGATATAGGCAGCAATCAGCGGCAGGAAGCCGCCGAAATAACCGGCGCCGATGTGATAGGGGATCGACAGTGAGCTGTAGCGGATGCGTGCCGGGAACATTTCGGTCAGCAATGCCGCCACCGGGCCAAATATCGCCCCCACCAGTGCGAACAGCAGTAGCATCGCCGCGATGATCGCGAGCGAATTCTTGAGCGAGGGCTTGACCTTGGCGAGATGATAGCCGGCGTTGCGCAGCCACGCCTGCAGCTGCTGCCCGCGCGCGGTTCGGTCGTACCAGTTGTAACTGTCCAGCGGGATCGGCTTGCCGCCGACGCTGACGACGAGATCGGCGCCTTGCACATGCTTGAAGGCGACGCCGCTCCCCGACAGGTCGGCGAGCATTTTGCCGCAGCGGGTCGGCTGCTCGGATGAAAACGGGCTGTAGCTGCAATCGGGGCCGGTGACGACGATTGGGGCCTTGCGGGCAGCTTCGGCCATGCCGGGATTGGCGTAAGAGCCGATCGTCCAAAAGATCGGGAAGAGCAGCACCAGGGTCAGTGCATAGCCCCAGACGATCAGAGGCTTGCGCCCGATCCGGTCGGACAGTCTGCCGAAGAGGATGTAGAAGGCAATGCCCACTACCGCCGAAACTCCGACAATGATCTCTGCGGCAGTGTCACTCATCCGCATGGTGGACTTGAGGAAGTTTAGGCTGAAAAATCCCGCAGTGTAAATTATAACGTTCATCCCTGCAGCAATGCCGAACAAAGCGATGAACAGGCGCTTCCCATTTCCTGGATATGTGAAGCTTTCGACAAAGGGATTTTTGGCCAGCCGACCTTCTTCCTTCATCGCCTGGAACACAGGACTTTCCGAGAGCTTTAGGCGCATCCAGAGCGAGACTCCCAGCAGTCCAAATGACAGAAGGAACGGCACCCGCCAGCCCCAGCCCGCCCAGGTCACATCCGGCATCACCGCCTTGCAGGCGAGTACCACGACTAGACTCAGTACGAAGCCACCGAGGCCGGCCGCCTGGATGATGCTGGTAAAAGAGCCTCGCTTATGTACCGGCGAATGTTCAGCGACATAGATCAGCGCACCGCCGAATTCGCCGCCCACCGCCAAGCCCTGCAAGATACGTAAGCTGACGACGATGATCGGCGCGGCGATGCCGATGCTGGCAGCGGAGGGGATCACACCCATGCCAGCGGTAGCGATGCCCATCAGGGTAACTGTGGCGAGGAAGGTATATTTGCGGCCGAACCTGTCACCCAGATAGCCGAACAGAATTGCTCCCAGCGGCCGGAACCCGAACCCCGCGGCAAATCCTGCCCAGACGAGCAGCACCTGCAGCGTCGGATTGCCCGCCGGGAAGAAGGTTTTGCCGACGATCGAGGCCAGCGTGCCGTATATGAAGAAATCATACCATTCGAAGATCGTTCCCGCCGATGACGCTGTAACGACAAGGCGCATGCCGGTAGCGCCCGGTTCAACTTGCCTGGCGCCGTGCGGCACAAATACCAGGTCTTCGGTTATCGCTGCGTCCATCATCGTGCCCCCAATGATGTTTCACTAGCCCTCTATTGGCTGACCAGGAATGTGGTCGGCCACACGTTTGCGAAGTCAGAACGCCCCGTTGCCGGTACTTATAGGGGCGAGCGAACTTTCCGGGGTAACAGAGATTTTGCGTCGCTCTGTTGCCGAAATCGCAACGCCTCAAGTTCGCCCGTGGGTTCCATTGACCTCGCCATCGAGGCTGTCGAACTGCCGCCGCAGTTCGAGCAGAAATGCCCGGGCCGGCACGGTGGGTCGTCGCGTCCGGTGTTGGCACAAGACGAAGCGCGTGTTCAGCAGCAACGGGTGGTCGATCAGCACGGCTTTGAGCAGACCGGACTGAACATCGGCGCGCGCAACCAGGCGGGGTATAAACGTGATCGCCTCGCCCGCTCGGGCAAGCGCGATCGGTAAAGCGAACTGATTGAAAATTAAGCTCGGTTTGATCGAGAGACCTTCCTCGGCCAGAACCCGGTCGAGCAGCATCCGCGTCACGTGCGTGCGGTCGGGCATGGCAATCCAGTGGTCAGCGAGTTCGCGCATCTGGATTCGTTCGCGGGACGCGAGCGGATGGGATGGATGCATGATCGCAACGATCGGATCATCGATGGCTTGCACTTCTGTCACGTCTTTATGGGGATCGGGCTCAAAGGCGATCGCAATGTCGCACTCTTCACGCGCGAGCGCGGCAAGCGTCAGGACACTCCCAATGACCTGCACCTCGAAACTGATTCCGGGATATTCACGCGTGAACGTTTCGATAGCTTGGCCCAGGAGGCCAGCTGCCACGGCCTCAACAGTGGCAATCCTGACCACACCTCGCTTGAGATTTTGCAGATCATCGATTTCGGATCGCAAACGCTCGAAATCTCGCAAGGTCGAACGGGCTTGTACTGCAAAGACTTCGCCCGCCGGAGTCAAGCGAACGCCGCCGGAATGCCGTTCGAAAAGTGGTGCGCCGAAGTTCTGTTCCTGAATTGCGATTTGGCGGCTGACCGCTGAAGGGGCAACATACAGCACCTCAGCGGCGCGGCGGATCGAACCCAGCCTGGCGGTTTCAAGGAAATAGCGGAGCACTGAAAGTTGCATGGAGCGTCACTTCCCGATGATTGAGAAAACGCTCTACAGCGGGGCGCATTCCGGACATTTAGTTCGTGCAAAACAATCCATGGTGAGGCCCCCGTGTTGAATTTCTCATTTGTGCCCGCCGCGGGACTGCGCGTCAAAGGCAAGATCCGCAGCGGAAATGGGATGGACTGTTGTGCGCCAAAGTGTATCATAACACCAAAGAGCCGGCGAACCCGTCGCCGCGCCGGACCGGACAGGATCGCACACCCATGCAGGCTTTGAGCGAGCTCGACCTTTACCACCTGCCGATCGAGGACCCGGCATTCGCCGCCAATCCGTGGCCGCATTTCGACGCAGCGCGGGCCAAGCATCCGTGGCTGGCAAGCTGCAACCTGGGCGCGGTGATCCATGACTACGGCGCGATGCGCGACCTGTTCGCGCGCGACGACATGCGCCCGCCGTACGCCGGCGTGGTCGAGCTGCTCGGGATGCAGGGGACCCCGTGGGGCCGCTTTACCTCCGAGCAGATGATCTCGCTGCCCGAAGACCAGCACAAGAAGTTGCGCGACACGTTCGCCGCCAAGTTCACCCCGCGCTTCGCCAACCAGCTGCGGCCGATGATGGTCGCAACAATCACCAAGCTGCTCGACGAGTGGGCGCCCAAGGGCAAGATCGACTTCGAGATGTTCGCCTCGCATTTCCCCATCTCGGTCATGTTCGGACTGGTCGGCGCGCCGGTCGACGCGGTCCCGCTGCTGCGTGACGACCTCGAGGCGATCGGCCTCGCGCACAGCTACGAGCTCGACCGCTTTCCGCGGATTCAGGAGGGCATGGTCCGGCTCGAGAAGTTCGTCGACGAGATCATCGCCGAGCGCCGGGCCAAGCCGCGCGCCGACGGGGTCGAGGATCTGCTGGAGCTGCTGATCCGCACCGCGGATGAGGGCGAAATCAACCATCGCCAGCTCGCCGACCTGATCATGTTCTTTTTCATCGCGGGCTACGACACGTCGAAGAACGTGCTGACCTTCATCATGTACACCTTGCTCGATCACCCCGACATCTACCGCCGCTGTGCCGAGGACATCGACTACTGCCGCAAGGTCGTCGAGGAGGGGCTGCGCTGGTTCAACCCCTCGACCGTGGCGCGCTTCGCCGACGACGACGTCACCTACCGCGACGTGCTCTTGCCCAAAGAGACGATGCTGTTCTTCCCGCTGAGCATCTCGGGCCACGATCCCAAGGCGTTCCCCGACGGCGACCGCTTCGATCCGGAACGGCCGGAGAAGCGGCACATCGCCTTCGCGCTAGGCAAGCACATGTGCCTCGGCCAGTACATCGCCCGCGCCCAGATCCAGGAAGCGCTCCACCAGGTCGCCCGGCGCATGCGCGAGCCGCGCTTGGCGGGCGAGATTCACTGGCGGCCGTTCATGGGCGCGTGGGGGCTGAGAGGGCTGCCGATCGAGTTCACGCCGGCTTGATGCGGCGGAGCGGGGCTCGAGAGCTGTAAAATACGGCTGGCTCCCCACCGGCGCGGGGATGACGATGTGGGGAAGCCGACGGGTTGCCGCTCAGGCGACCGAGCCGTCTCCGGGCTCGGGCAGGTAGCCGGGGGCGAGCTCGCGGTCGCCGCGTTCGGCGGGGCTGCCGCGCAGAACGAAGCGGCGGTCGCAGTAGCTGCAGTCGATGAAGCCGCTGTCGTCGATCTCGAGCCAGACGCGCGGGTGGCCGAGCGCGGCGGGAATGTCGCCGGCCCCGTCGCACTTGACCCGGCGCTGGTCGACATAAACGATTTCGGGCGGGTCGATCATCGCGCGCCGCCCTAGCAAGCGCGCCGACCGCTGACCAGCGCCTTCCTCCCGGCCGCCCAGGGCTTTACGCGCCGCCGATCCTGCCGCAAGAGCGGCGCCCATGGACAACGGCCCGGCCATCGTCATCCGCGAGCTGACCAAGCGCTACGCCGGAAGCGGCCGCGAGCCCGGCAAGCTGGCGCTCGACCATGTCAGCTTCGAGGTTCCGCAAGGGCAGATCTTCGGCCTGCTCGGGCCCAACGGCGCGGGCAAGTCGACGCTGATCAACATCCTCGCCGGAATGGTGATGAAGACCTCCGGGACCGCCTGCGTCTGGGGCTTCGACATCTCGCGCGATGCGCGCAACGCCAAGCGGGCGATCGGCATCGTCCCGCAGGAGATCGTGTTCGACCCGTTCTTCACCCCGTTCGAAGTGCTCGAGAACCAGGCCGGGTTCTACGGCGTGCCCAAGGCCGAGCGCCGCTCCGACGCGCTGCTCCGCGCCGTCCACCTCGCCGACAAGCGCGACGCTTACGCGCGGACGCTCTCGGGCGGGATGAAGCGGCGGCTGCTGGTGGCCAAGGCAATGGTCCACTCGCCGCCGGTGCTGGTGCTCGACGAGCCGACCGCCGGAGTTGACGTCGAGCTGCGGCGCCAGCTGTGGGAGCTGGTGGTCGAGCTCAACCAGGCTGGGGTGACGGTGGTCTTGACCACTCATTATCTCGAGGAGGCCGAGCAGTTGTGCGACCGCATCGCCATCATCAACCATGGCCGGGTGATCGCCGACAAGCCGACCCGCGAGCTGGTCGACATGGCGCGCGAGAAGATCGTCGCGCTGACCCTGGACCGGGCGATCACCGTGCCGCCGGCAAACCCGGCGTTCCTCAAGGCCGAGGTCACCGGCGAGCGCACCGTCGAGATCACCTATGACAAGGATCGCGCCAACGCCGGCGAGATCCTCGCCTTGGTCCAGGGGCAGGGCTATGCGATCGTCGACGTCACCACCCGCGAGGCCGACCTCGAGGACGTGTTCGTGTCGCTGACCAGCAACGCCCGCCAGGCGGCGTGAACGCGTGACTCACGACGTCATCGTCGTCGGCTCGGGCGCGGCCGGATTGACGGCGGCGCTGGCGCTGGCCGAGCGGCTAAAGGTGCTGGTCCTCGCAAAAGGCTCGCTGACCGGCGGCTCGACCGCATGGGCCCAGGGCGGCATCGCCGCGGTGCTCGACGCCGGTGACACGTTCGAGCACCACATCCGCGACACCATGGTTGCCGGTGCCGGGCTCAACCGGTTGGCAACCGTGGAATTCGTCATCGGCGAAGCGCCACGCGCGATCGATCGGCTGATCGAGCTCGGCGTCCCGTTCAACACCGAGGGCGCCGACCTTCACCTGACCCGCGAGGGCGGCCACTCGCATCGCCGGATCGTCCACGTCAACGACGCCACAGGGTGGGCCGTGCAGCAGGCGCTGCTGAAGGCGGCGGAGGCCAATCCCAACATCACCCTGCTGCCCGGGCGGGCCTGCATCGACCTGATCACCGGTCGCCACGAAACGCGCTACTCGGGCTCGGGGCGGGTCTGGGGAGTCTATGCGCTCGACCAGGCGACCGGGACGGTCGAGGCTCACACCGCCCGAGCCACGGTCCTCGCCACGGGCGGAGCGGGGCGCTGCTACTTGTTCTCGACCGCGCCGCGCGGCGCGACCGGCGACGGCATCGCCATGGCCTGGCGAGCCGGGGCGCGGGTCTCCAACATGGAGATGATGCAGTTCCACCCGACCTGCCTCTACAATCTCGAGGTCAAGAACTTCCTGATTACCGAGGCGGTCCGCGGCGAGGGCGGACAGCTCAAGATCCCGTACGGCCATCCCGGCGCCGGTGAACGCTTCATGCCGCGCTTCGACTCGCGTGCCGAGCTGGCCCCGCGCGACATCGTGGCGCGGGCAATCGATCACGAGATCAAGCGGCTCGGACTCGACTACGTCCACCTCGACATCAGCCATCAACCGCCCGAGTTCGTGAAAAGCCACTTTCCGACGATCTACGAAAAGCTGATCGGACTCGGCATCGACATGACCCGGCAGCCGATCCCGGTCGTCCCGGCACAGCACTACACCTGCGGCGGGATCGTCGTCGACCTCACCGGACGCACCGACTTGCCGGGGCTTTACGCCGCGGGCGAGTGCACCGAAAGCGGACTGCACGGGGCCAACCGCCTCGCCTCGAACTCGCTGCTCGAATGCTTCGTGTTCGGTGAGGCCGCGGCGGCGGACATCCTGGGGCGCTGGGCCGAGTTCGAGCCGCCGCCGCTGGTCCGGGCGTGGGACGAAAGCCGCGTCACCGATTCGGACGAGGAAGTCGTGATCCAGCAGAACTGGACCGAGATCCGCCGGTTCATGTGGAACTACGTCGGGATCGTGCGGACGACCAAGCGGCTTGAACGCGCGCAGCACCGGATCGCCCTGCTGAGCGGGGAAGTCGAGGATTACTATGGGCAATTCCGCGTGACCACGGACCTCGTCGAGCTCCGCAACCTGTTGCAGTGCGCCGAGCTGATCGTCCGTTCGGCGCTCGGGCGGCACGAGAGCCGGGGGCTGCATTACACCCTCGACTATCCCGACATGCTGGCCGAGGCGCGCGACACGGTGCTGGTGCCGTGAGGAAGCGGACGGCGCTCGTCACCGGCGCGGGGCGCGGCATTGGCCGCGCCATCGCCCGCGCCCTCGCCGGCGAGAACTTTCACGTGATCCTCCACTACGGCTCCAGCCGCGAAGGCGCCGAAGCGCTCGCCGACGAGATCGTCGACGGCGGCGGCAGCGCCGATACGCTCCACGCCGACCTCGCCGCGCCCGACGCCGCCGAGCGCATCGCAAATGAGGTGGCGCGGCTGTGCGGCGGGCTCGACGTGGTCGTCCTCAACGCCGGACTGATGGCGCCTTCTGGTTTTGCGAATTGCACAGTGGAGACGTTCGATCGCCTCGTCGCCGTCAACTTGCGGACGCCATTCTTCCTGCTCCAGCACCTTTCGCCTTTGCTCGCCGAGGGGGCCAGCGTGGTGCTGGTCTCGTCGATCACCGCCCACCGCGCGATCGGCGATGTCGCCGCATACGCTGCAACCAAGGCGGGGCTGGAATCGCTGGTCCGCCGCGCCGCGGCCGAGCTCGCGCCGCGCTGGATTCGGGTCAACGCCGTCGCCCCGGCGACGATCGCCAGCGAGGGCGTGCGCCCGTTCACCGACACCGAGCACGGCCGCCGCGTGACGCTCGCGATGCAGGCGCTGCAGCGGATAGGCCAGCCCGACGACGTCGCCGACGTGGTCGCGTTCCTCGCTTCGGACAAGGCGCGGTGGATCGATGGCGCGGTGATCCCGGTCGACGGCGGCACCGGGCTGTAGCTAGCGGGGGCAGCGCCGGCTCGAGCCCCGCTCCTCTCCCCGCCCGGGAGAGGAGGAGGAGCTCGACGTCGCTCATGCGCTGCGCCGGGAACTTCCAGCCGCTCCGCTCGCTTCTGGGTCAAGGCAGGACATGCCGCCCGTCCCGAAAAGGGCCGCAGACTGCCACCAAGGAGTCGCACCATGTCCCGCACTGCCGCGATCGCCTCGCTGGCGATCCTCGCCCTCTCTCCCAGTCCCGCGCTGGCGGCACGGTCGCCGCCGGCGTCCGTTGCGCCGGCCTTGGCCGACATGAACTCGCCTTACGCGCGCCTGCTCGAAGCGATGCTGCCGGCCGACGATCCGGCCGAGGTCCGCGACAGCGTGGTGAGGGTGCTCATCGCCGGGCTCGTCCGCGACAGCGATACGCTCGGCGCGCTGGCCCGGACCAAGCCCGAGTTCCTGCCCGCGCTGAAGCAGGAGATTGGGCCCGTCATTGCCCAGATGATCGCGCGCCAGGACGCCGCTTTGCGGATCAAGGAGCTGACGATCCTGCGCAGCGGCCTGACCCCCGGCGAAGCCGATGCGGCGAACAGTTTCTATGCTTCCGACACCGGGCGCCGGCTGGTCGCCGCGCGGGTCAAGAGCGACGGCTCCGGCCACTCGACGCTCGATCTGTCGAGCGAGGACATGCGCAGCCTGACGGCGTTTGCCGGAACCGCCGTCGGCGAAAAGATGGCGACCGTGCTCGAGCAGATCGTCGCGGCGCGCCAGAAGACCCTCGCCGAGCCGCCGAACGACGCCGAGAAGGAAGCCATGACCGCCGTGCTGCTGCGCGTCGTCGCCCGTTATCAGGACCCGCCGGGGACCGTCGCGACCTGACTCGTCCGGGTCATCCGGGTTCGACCTCCGGCGAAGTCGAGCTTCCCTCGCCGAGGGCCCGCTGCATGTAGAGGCTGTCGAGCCAGCGGCCGTGCTTGCGGCCGATCGCCTCGAGCCGTCCGACGGTGCGGAAGCCGGCGCGGTTGTGGAGCGCGGCCGAGGCCGGCTCGGCGCCACCGATCACCGCGAACATCTGCCGGAACCCCGCATCACTGCAGGCGCCGACCAGCGCCGCCAGCAAGGCAGCGCCGATGCCCTCGCCGCGGCGGTCCTCACGAACGTAGATGCTATCCTCGCAGGCGAAGCGGTAGCCTGGCCTGTCGCGGAACTGGGTTGCATAAGCGAAGCCGAGCACGTCGCCCCTTTCGCGCGCGACAAGCCACGGCCAGCCGGCGGCGTGAACTTTGGCGATGCGGGCGGAGAACACCTCGGCCGTGGGTGGTTCTAGGTCGTACGTTGCGGTGCCGTGAAGCACGTGATGGGCGTAGATCGCCGCGCAAGCGCGGGCATCCGCTTCCGAGGCCGGGCCGATCGTCAAGTCCATCGCGAGAGGTTTGCCGCAACGGGACGACCGCGCCAAGCAGCGTGTTGCCCGCGCCGGGCGAGGCCACTACAACCGCCGGTTCATGGCGGGCAACTCTTTCGAAATGGCCGGAGAACTGTCTGCCGACGTGGCAATCGTCGGTGGTGGGCTGGCCGGCGGCCTGATCGCGCTGGCGCTGGCGCACTTGCGGCCCGAGTGTCGCCTGCTGCTGATCGAGGCTGGCGAAGGAGCCGGCGGCAATCACCCCGCTTCGTTCTTCGCCAGCGACATCGCGGACGGCGACGCGTGGCTGCTTGAGCCGCTCGTGACGGCCGCGTGGCCTCAGTGCGAGGCGCGCTTCCCCCGGTTCCTCCGGGTTCTGCGCATGCCATACCGCACCATCGGTGGCGAGCGGCTCGACTCTGTACTGCGCCAGACGCTCCCGGCGGAGGCGGTGCTCAGCGGCGTTGCCGTCACCCGCGTGGAGCGCGAGAGGGTGACCTTGGCCGATGGCCGCGTGGTCCGCGCGGGCGGAGTGATCGACGCCCGCGACAGCGCCGGCTTTCCCGAGCTGAGCGGCGGCTGGCAAGTTTTTCTCCGGCGCACGGTGCGGCTGACGAAGCCGCATGCCCTGGCCAGGCCCGTCGTAATGGACGCCCGCGTGCTGCAGCGCGACGGGTTCCGCGTCGGCCGTTACCTGCCGCTTGCGCCAGACACGCTGCTGGTCGAGGACACCTACTACACCGACGGGTCCGAGCTCGAAGGCGGCAAGCTAGACGAGCGGCTCCGCGCCCAATGCGCCATCAGCGGATGGCAGGTCGCCGAAGTGCTCGGTGAGGAGACTGGCAAGCTGCCGATCATCGCCCGCGGCCGCTTCGCCGAGTTGTGGCCGGCCGGCGAATCCGCTCCGGCGCTCGCCGGAAGGCGGGCCGGCCTGTTCCACCCGCTGACCGGCAACACGGTCGCTTGCGCCGTCAAGCTCGCGCTCCACGTTGCCGAGCTTCCCGATCTCTCGGGAGAGGCGCTCGCGCGGTCGACCCGCGCTTTCGCGGCGGAGCACTGGCGGCGCGGCGGCTACTACCGGATGCTGGCGCGGCTGATGTTCGGCGCGGCCCTTCCCAAGCGCCGCTACAAGCTGCTCGAACGGTTCTTCAGCCTCGAGCGCGAACGGATCGAGCGGTTCCATGCCGGCACGTTGAGCACGCGCGACAAGCTCCGGGTGCTCGCCGGGCGGCCACCGGTACCGGTGCTCCGCGCGCTGTCGGCCCTGCTCGGCGGCGGCTTTCCGCTCGCCCCGCTCGGCGCCCCGGAGCCGCGGCCGAGCGTTGCCGCCCCCATACCCGCCGAGCCCCCGCTGACGACCGCCGCTGCCGGCGGATGACCCGCGCCTGCGTCATCGGCGCCGGCATCGGCGGCCTTGCGCTGGCGATACGGCTGCAGGCGGCGGGGGTTGCGACGACGGTGATCGAGGCGCGCGACAAGCCCGGCGGCCGCGCCTATTTCTGGGAGCGCGACGGCTTCACTTTCGATGCCGGGCCGACGGTGATCACCGATCCCGGCGCCCTCGAAGAGCTGTGGCAGCTTTCGGGTCACGCGCTCGCCGACGACGTCAAGCTGATGCCGGTGCGCCCATTCTGGCAGCTGAGCTGGCCGGACGGCACCAGCTTCGAGATTTCAAACGACGAGGCCGCGCTGCGCCGCGAGATCGACAAGATCGCGCCGGACGACCTTGCCGGTTACGAAGAATTCCTGCGCTATGCCACCGGCGCTTACCGCGAGGGCTACTTGCGCCTGGCTTCGCAGCCGTTCCCGGATTTCGTAAGCATCATCCGCGCCGCCCCGGCGCTCGCCCGCTGGCAGGCGTGGCGCTCGCTTTTTGCGATCGTGGCCAGCCACGTCAAAAGCGAGAAACTGCGCGAGGCGCTCTCGTTCCAGACGCTGCTGATCGGCGGCAATCCACTGACCGCGAGCGCGCTCTATGCTGCCATGCACAAGCTCGAGAAGGATGGCGGCGTGTGGTGGACGCAAGGCGGCATCAATCGTCTCGTCGCCGGCATGGTGCGTCATTTCGAGCGGCTCGGCGGGACGCTCCGGCTGCACGATCCGGTGTGCCGGATCGAGGCTCTCGGCAATCGGGTCACCGGGGTCGAGACGCAAAGCGGCTGGCACGAGCGGTTCGACGCCGTCGCCAGCAACGCCGACTTGATCCACACCTATCGCAAGCTGCTCGGCGGCACCGTCTCGGGGCCGGCGACGGCGGCGAGGCTGTCGCGCAAGCGGTTCAGCCCAAGCCTGTTCGTCGTCCATTTCGGGATCGAGGGGAGCTGGCCCGGCGTCCCCCACCAGATGATCCTGTTCGGGCCCCGCTACCGCGGCCTGCTCGACGACATCTTCGATCACGGCGTGCTGCCGCAGGACATGCTGATTCAGCTGCACCACCCGACCGTGACCGACCCTTCGGTCGCTCCCGAGGGCAAGAGCACGTTCACGGCGCTGGTGCCGGTCGCGCACCTCGGCAAGCTGCCGATCGACTGGGAACAGTTCGGGCCGATGCTCGAGAAGCGCATCCTCGACGAAGTTGGCCGGCGCCTGATCCCCGACATCCACGACCGCATCCTGACCAAGTTCCACTACGCGCCGCGCGACTTCGCGCTGGACCTCGATGCCCACCTCGGCAGCGCCTTCGGGCTCGAGCCGATCCTTTCGCAAAGCGGCTGGCTGCGCCCGCACAACCGGGACCCGAAGCTGGCGAACTTCTACCTCGTCGGGGCCGGCACGCACCCCGGCGCCGGCATTCCTGGCGTGCTGGCGAGCGCCAAGGTGACCGCGCGGCTGATGCTGGACGAGCGGCGGTGAACCGCCTGGCGGTCTATTGCGGCTCGGCGACGCCGCCCGATCCGCGCTACGTCGCGCTGGCCCGCGAGGTCGGGGAGGCGCTGGCGCGGCGCGGGATCGGCGTGGTCTACGGCGGCGGTCGGCTCGGACTGATGGGCGCCCTGGCCGGCGCGGCCCTGGCCGCAGGGGGCGAGGTGATCGGGGTCATCCCCGAGGCGCTGGTCGGCAGCGAGGTGGCCAACAGCGAGTGCACCGAGCTCCGGGTGGTGCCCGGCATGCACGCGCGCAAGGCGGCATTCACCGAGCTGTCGGACGGGTTCCTGACGCTGCCGGGCGGGGTCGGCACGATGGACGAGCTGTGGGAGGCGGTGAGCTGGGCTCAGCTCGGCTATCACGCCAAGCCGGTCGGGGTGCTCAATGCCTATGGGTTCTTCGACCACTTGCTCGCCTTCAACCGCCAGATGATCGACGCCGGCTTCATCCGGCCGGCGCACCAGGGGATCATCATCCACGAGGCCGAGCTCGACCTGCTGCTGCGGCGGATGGCGGCGCACGAGCCGCACACGCCGATATTTGCGATGAAAGCGAGCGACTTGTGAGAAATATTTGGCCGGGCGGACTCCCCATTCGCCTCGTTCGGATTAGCTAGGATCGCGGTGGCGCCCTCGCTCAGCCTTGCCCAAGTCCTCCCCGAGTCCCTCGCGCCTGCCGAGGTCTGGGAGCGTGCCGAGCTCGTCGCCCATGCCCACGCCGTGACCCTCGGCCGCTCTCGCGGCCTATCGTCGGCGGCGCGCCTGCTCGACAGCGGCACGCGCGAGCGGGCGTGGCTGCTCTACGCGTGGTGGCGCGCCTGCGTCGACCGGGTCGACGGCGACCGGAGCGGCGGTTGGCGGGGGGCTCATACCGCGCTGCCAGCGCGGGTGACGGCGATCGGCCAGCTGACCGCGCAGGCCCTCGCCGGCGAAGCGACCGGCGATCCGGCATTCGACGGGTTCGGCGTGCTCGCCCGGGAGTGCGGGATAGCCCGCGCGCTGGCCCACGACGTGATCGCCGGCTTCGCCCTCGACGGCGGCGAGTGGGTGCCGCGCGGGGAAGCCGACTTGCTGCGCTACGCGTACTGTAGTGCCGGGGCAGTCGCGATGATGGCGGCGCTGGCGATGGGGGTGGCGCCAGGCGACGAGGCGACACTCGACCGTGCCTGCGAGGCCGGCATCGCCGTAAGGCTCGCCACGATCGCCCGCGACCTGGCCGAGGACGACGCCGCGCAGCGCTGCTATCTGCCGCTCGAGTGGCTGGCCGAGGCCGACATCCCGCCGGGCGAGCAGTTCAAGCCGCACGCACGCACCGCGCTGCTGCCGCTGGTCGGCCGCGTGTGTGCGCTCGAGCGCACGTATCGACGATCGGCCCGACGCGGGGCCCGGCGCTTGCCGTTCCGCAGCCGCTGGGCGGTGCTCGCGCTCGCCGGGGTTTTTGGCGCGATGGCCGGCAAGGTCGAGCGCGGCGGGGCGCATGCCTGGGACCGACACCCAGTCATCTCCGGCGCGGCGAAGTGGTGGTACCTGCTAGGTGCGCTGCCGTCGGCGCTGGTGACACCGCGGCGCGCGACCGAGCCGCCGCCGCGGTCGCGCCGGGGCCTCGCCGAGGGCGCCCGCGAGACCGCCTGATCGCAGGAGCCGTGCGGCGTCCACCGAACTCGGTTTGCAATTCCCCGGTTGCGCAGTAATCGCCGGGCCATGTTCAGCAAGCTCCTGATCGCCAACCGTGGCGAGATCGCCTGCCGCGTCATCCGCACCGCGCGGGCAATGGGCATCGCCACCGTCGCCGTCTATTCGGATGCCGACGCCCGAGCGCTGCACGTCCGCGAGGCCGACGAAGCGGTGCACATCGGCCCCTCGCCGGCGCGCGAGAGCTACCTGGTCGGCGAGAAGATCCTCGCCGCGGCCAGGCAAACCGGAGCCGAGGCGATCCACCCAGGCTACGGCTTCCTCTCCGAGAACGCCGATTTCGCCCAGGCCGTGCTCGATGCCGGGCTGATCTGGGTCGGGCCGAAACCGGCCAGCATCCGGGCGATGGGCCTCAAGGACGCGGCCAAGCAGAAGATGCTGGCCGCCGGTGTGCCTGTCACCCCCGGCTACATGGGCGAGGACCAGAACCCCGCGCGGCTCCAGAAGGAATCCGACGCGATCGGCTATCCGGTGCTGATCAAGGCGGTCGCAGGCGGCGGCGGCAAAGGCATGCGCCGGGTCGATGCCAAGGCGCAATTCCTCGAGATGCTCGAGAGCTGCCAGCGCGAGGCGGCCTCCTCGTTCGGCGACGAGCGGGTGCTGATCGAAAAGTACATCCTCTCGCCCCGGCACATCGAGGTCCAGGTGTTCGGCGATGCGCACGGCAACGTCGTCCACTTGTTCGAACGCGACTGCTCGCTTCAGCGGCGGCACCAGAAGGTCATCGAGGAAGCCCCCGCGCCGGGCATGGACCCGTCCACCCGCGAGCAGATCTGCGCCGCCGCGGTCCGCGCCGCCCAAGCCGTCGACTACGAGGGGGCGGGCACGATCGAGTTCATCGCTGACGCCTCCGAGGGGCTTCGCGCCGACCGCATCTGGTTCATGGAGATGAACACCCGGTTGCAGGTCGAGCATCCGGTGACCGAGGAGATCACCGGCGTCGACCTGGTCGAATGGCAGCTCCGCGTCGCCGCCGGCGAGCCATTGCCGCTGCGCCAGGACCAGCTGAGCATCGACGGGTGGGCGGTGGAAGCGCGGCTCTACGCCGAAGACCCGGCGAAGGGATTCCTGCCGAGCGTCGGACTCCTCGAAGAGTTCTCCCTTCCCGACATGCTGCGGATCGAGACCGGCATCGACGCGGGGGCCGAGGTCAGCCCCTTCTACGATCCGATGATCGCCAAGCTCATCGCCAAAGGCCCGACTCGCGAGGCTGCGCTGACGCACCTTGCCAGCGAACTGAAGCTCGTCGCGGTGTGGCCGGTCCGGACCAACGCCGGGTTCCTCTGGCAGTTGCTGTCCGACGAAGCGGTGACGAAGGGCCAGCTCGACACCGGACTCATCGATCGGCTCGGCGAAGCGGTCACCGCGCCGCTCCCACCTAGACCCGAGCATCTCGAACAGCTGGCGGGATTGTTGGCGGCGACGCCGGGCAGCGGACCGTGGTCGCGGCTCACCGGATTTCGCGCGAACGCTGCTCCCCGCGGCGTGGCGGAGCTCGAGGATGACCTCGGCGAGCGCTATGCCGTGCCGCTCATGGTCGTCCCCGACGCCGAGCCGGTCGAGGACACCGTGGCGTTCGTAGACGCCTTTCCGCGGCGCTTTCAGCTGTTCCGCGCCGGGGGCGATGCCGCCGGCGCCGCTTCGGACGGCGCGATCCTGGCGCCGATGCCGGGCAAAGTCATTGCCGTCGACGTCGGGCGCGGGCAGGTCGTCGAGAAGGGCCAGCGGCTGCTGGTGCTCGAGGCGATGAAGATGGAGCACGCGCTGACCGCTCCTTTCGACGGCGTGGTCGCCGAGCTCAATGTCGAAGCCGGCTCGCAAGTCCAGGTCGAGGCGCTGCTGGCTCGGGTGACCAAGGTCGAGGAGTAGTTCGCGCAGGGGCATCGGTCGCGCGCGTGCTTCGACAGGCTCAGCACGATCCTTCGACAAACTCAGGATGAGCGGAGTCAGGAAAGTACCCACACTCGCTCGTCCTGGGCCTGTCGAAGGACGCGCGCTGGCGGTTCTTCAGGCAGGCACCCGGGCCGGATAATGCAGCCGCCGGAACAGCGTGCCGCGTTCGCTGTAGAGCACCAGCGCCAGCGAGCCGATCCCGGCAAGCAGCAAGGCGAACGCCAGCGGGCGGGCCGAGTTGTCATACGCCTGGCCGATCAGCGCCCCAAGCAGCGAGGCCAGCACCACCCGGATGAACGCCTGGACCGAGCTCGCCGATCCGGCGATGCGGGCGAACGGCTGCAGCGCGATCGAGCTGAAGTTGGCGCCGATGAATCCGATCAGGCACATGTTGGCGGTCATCACCGGGACGAATTCCCACAGCGTCTGGTGCGGCAGGTGGGCCAGGCCGACCTGCAACGCGCCGACGACGATGTAGGCGAGGGTCGCCGTGTGGCCGACCCGCCGCGCGCCGAAGCGCTCGACGATGCGGCTGTTGGTGAAGTTGGCGGTGGCCATGCATAGCGCCATTCCGCCGAACACCAGCGGAAACCGCGTGCCGGCGCCGAAATGCTCGGCGATAAGTTGCTCGGAGCACTGGACGTAGCCGAACAGCGTGCCCTGGACGAGCGCCGCCCCGAACACGTAGCCGATCGAGGCGCGCGTCCGCAGTGTCGTCAGCAGGTTGTCGGCGATCACCGTCACGCGCACCGCCTGGCGGAACTCGGGATGGAGCGTCTCGGGCAGGCGCAGCGCGATCCACGTCGTCAGCATCAGCGCCAGCACCGCCATCAGCCCGAAGATCCACCGCCACCCGGCGAACACCAGCACCGCCTGGCCCAGCGTCGGGGCGAGCATCGGCACGACCATGAAGATCATCGACATCAGCGACTGCAGCCGCGCCATGCGGTCGCCTTCGAACTTGTCGCGGATGATCGCCACCGGCAGCACCGCGAGCCCGCCGCTGCCGAGCGCCTGGAGCATTCGCATCGCCAGTAGCGCCCGGAAGTCGCTCACTATGGCGCAAGCCAGCCCGAACACCACATAGGAGGCGAGGCAGCCGAGCAGCACCGGGCGGCGTCCATAACGGTCGGCGAGCGCGCCGGGCAGCAGCGAGCCGACGCCCGCGCCGACCAGGAACAGCCCGACGATCAGCTGGCGCTGGTTGGGGTCGGTGAGGTGGAGGTCGGCCGAGATCTGGCCGAGCGCCGGCAGCATCGCGTCGATCGCCAGCGCCTGCAGCGCCTGGGTGAGCGCCAGCATGACCACGAGCTCGCGCATCCCGAGCCGGAACGCGGACGACGTGGAGGCCGGCGCATGCATTTGCGTGCAGATGGGGGCTGCGGGCGCGAAGCGCCACCCCATAAGTTCGCGCGGCGCGACAAGGGGAGCATGTCTAGCGTCGCCCCATGAAGTCAGCCCAAACCGCTGCAGCAGGATGGCGCATCGCTTCCGCAGTCCACTGTCGCTCCATCAGCGCGCGTGCCTCCGCCTCCGCCATCCCGTTGCCGCGATTGTAGCGGTAGAGGAACGCCGCGACGCGCAAGTTCATGATGCAGTGGACGTGGACCGGACCAGGCTCTTCCTCGAGCGCGGCGCGGAAGGCATCGTAGTGTGCGTCCTCGGGGGCATCGAACGGCACCGGAATGTGGGTGTAGGCGATGCCCTCCGCAGCGAATAGCGCAGCTTCGTCGGCGAGCGCCTCGGGATGCTTTGCTAGTGCCAGATTGATCACGTGCCGAACGCGGAGGGCAGCGAGACGTGGCACATCGCTCGCTTCGAGACGACCGGACGTCGTCAGTTGCTCGCCGATCCGCTGCCACGCACGGATGTCCTCGGGATCGGTCATATCATTAGCGTCCCCAACAGACCGCCGTCGACGGCCCAGCTTTGCGCGGTCACATGGCTGGCGTCGTCCGACAGCAGGAACGCGGCGACGTTTGCCGCTTCCTCCGGCGTGCCGAGGCGCTGCTGCGGGACGCGGCCGGCCATCTTGGCCTTGAAGTCCTCGGGCGAGGCGCCGAGCATCGGCGTGGCGATGAAGCCCGGATTGAGCACGTTGCAGCGCACGCCCGCCGCCGCCGCTTCCATGGCGATGCCGCGCGCCAGACCGAGCGCGGCGTGCTTGCTCATCAGGTAGCCGATGTTGCCGACCATGCCCGTCTCGGCGGCGAGGCTGCCTGTGATCAGGATCGAGCCGCGCCCGCGTTCGAGCATCGCCGGAAGCACGTGGCGGATTGCCCAGAACGGCGACACCGCGTTGACCCGCAGCACTTCCTCGAGCGCCTCGTCGGTGTAGTCGGGCGTCTGCCCGTACATGCCTTCAGCGCCGGCGTTGAGGAACAGCGCGTCGATCGGCCCGTTCCGTTCGACTGCGGCGTCGAGCGCTGCGATCAGCTGGCCCTCGTCGCCGACGTCGGCCGCGGCCCAGGCGGTGCGCTCGCCCAGTTCACGCTGCACTTCCTCGAGCATCTCCGAACGCCGCGCGATCAGCGTCACCGTGCCGCCGAGGCCGGCGATTTTCGCGGCAGTGGCCCGACCGATCCCGCTCGAAGCGCCGGTGATGACGACGTGTCGCCCGGTGAAATCCATGCGATGACTCCCGCTTGCTCGGACCAAGTTCGTCGTCGCCGTCGGCTCCGGCCCCGCGGCGATCCTGCGCCGGCAGCGGATCGCGACCGCCGACCCGGCGACCACGCTCGGCGCAGTCGGCGAGTTCCTCCGCGATGCACGGCGCGAGCTGGGGCCGCTGGCCGGGCTCGGCATCGCCAGCTTCGGCCCCGTCCAGCTCGACCCGGCCGCGCCCGATTACGGACGCATCCTCGTCACGCCCAAACCAGGCTGGCAAGGCGCCGCGATCCTGGAGACGCTCGCCCAGGCGGCCGCTTGCCCGGCAGCCATCGACACCGACGTCAACGTTGCGGCGCTGGCCGAGGTGCGCCTGGGGGCGGGGGCGGGGTGCGGCGACCTCGTCTATGTCACCGTCGGCACCGGCATCGGCGCCGGGGTGATCAGCGGTGGACGCCCGGTGCACGGCCTGCTCCATCCCGAAGCCGGGCACATGAAGCTGCGCCGCCATCCGGCCGACGTGGACTTTGCCGGGGTCTGCCCGTTCCACGGGGATTGCTGCGAAGGGTTGGCGAGCGGACCGGCAATCGCCGCGCGCAGTGGAGCGCCGGCGGAAGCGCTCGACCGCGATCACCCGCATTGGGCGATCGTTGCCGACACGCTCGGCCAGCTTTGCGCCGCGCTGACCCTGGCCCTGTCGCCGCAGCGGATGGTGCTTGGCGGCGGAGTGATGAACCGCGGTCACTTGTTTCCCGCGATCCGCACCGCCGCGGCCGAGGCGCTCGGCGGCTACATCGCGCCGCTGCGCGAAAGAGCGGCGGTGGACGCTCTGATCGTCCCGCCGCGCTGTCCGGTGCCGGGGCTCGCGGGGGCATTCCTGCTGGCGATCGACGCCGCCCATTCCTCCGCGGGATGGGCAAGTGGCAGCCCCGAGGGCTGACGGAGCGTGCGTCGGGCTGAGCGTTGCGCCTGACGCCCGCCCGCTCCACCGCCGCCCCATCCCGGGGAGGTGCTTATTGGGCCAGTGCCTCCAGCTCCCCCGGAGTCAGCACTTGAGGAAGCTGGCGCGGGGCGCCGCCGCCCTTCGGGTACCAGACGTAGAGCGGCACGCCGGCCGCGCCTTGTGCGGTGAGGTACCGGGTGATCGCCGGGTCGCGCCGGGTCCAGTCGCCGCGCAGCACGACCACGTCGGCTTTGGCGAACGCATCGCGGGTGGCGGTGCGCTCGATCGCGACCTCTTCGTTGACCTTGCAGGTCAGGCACCAGTCGGCAGTCAGCCAGACGAATACCGGTCTCCCCGCCGCGCGCGCTTTCGCCAGCGCGGCTTCCGAGAACGGCTGTGCCGGCAGCACGCCCTGGCTGCCGCCCGCCGCAGGCGGAGCATAGTCCTGGCGCAGCACGATTGCCGCCATGAGCAGCAGCGGGACGAGCGCCCACGCGAACCGCCGCGAGTCCGCTGAACCCGCGCGTTGGGCGCGACCGACGGCAACCAGCACTGCGACTGTCCCCACTGCCGCAACCGCCGCAGTAAGAGCGAAGGCCCGGCCGCCGAGTCGGCTGAGCAGCCACAGCAGCGCCAGGCCGGTCAGCCCCATCGGCACCGCCATCGCCTTGCGGAACGTGACCATCCACCGGCCGGGGCGCGGCAGCGCGCGGCGCAGCACCGGGACGAACGCGATGGCCAGGAATGGCAGCGCCAACCCGAGCCCAAGCGCCGCGAACAAGCCCAGCGCCAGCAGCGTCGGCAGCAACAGCGCCGCGCCCATCGCCGCGGCCATGAACGGCCCGGTGCATGGCGTGGCGACGAAGGCGGCGAGCAGGCCGGTGGCGAAAGCACCCTGCGGCGCGCCGGCGCGGGCGAAGCCGGGGATCGCCAGCTCGAACGTGCCGAGCAGGTTGGCGGTGATGGCGGTCGCCACCAGCAGCAGCGCGACGACCACCGCCGGCTCCTGCAGCTGAAACGCCCAGCCGACCTGTGCCCCACCCGCGCGCAGCGCCAGCAGCAGTCCCCCGAGGGCGAGGGTGGCGAGCACCACGCCGGCGCTGTAGGCGAGACCTTCGGTCCGAGCCTCGGCCTCACTCTCGCCGGCGCGGGCGAGGCTCAGCGCCTTGAGGCTGAGGATCGGAAACACGCACGGCATGACGTTGAGCAGAAGCCCGCCGAGCAGCGCTGCGGCCACCAGCAGCGGCAGACGCGCCAGCGGTATCGCGTCGCCAAGCGGCGTGCCCGCGGCGGGGACGCCGCCGGGCATGGCGGTGAAGGCCAGCCCGTCGCCGGCGCGGTTCAGGCGCAGCACAGCGGGGACTTGCTGCGGGCTGGCCGCCAGCAGCTTGGGCCGTGCCAGCTTGACCACGACGAGGTCGCCGTCGCGATAGAACAGTTGCGGCGCGGCGTAGTCGACGAGGTGATCGGCCGCCACGAACAGGTGCGGCTGGTCGAGCGCGACACTCGCCGGCAGCGGAATGGCAATCCGCACAGTGCCCCCGGCGACGGCGAAATGCGCCTGCGCGCCGAGCGGCGCCGGCAGCCGCGCGCGCCATGCATCGAAGCGCGGATCGCGGGGCGAT
>JAEKKO010000315.1 GCA_019510335.1 Novosphingobium sp.
TGGGAAGGGATGAACCCGACCCCGCCGCCCGAAGCCGCGACTCAAGCCAGCGATCCGCGCATCGCCATCATGCAGGGCCACATGGAGCGGCGCGACCGCCTGACCCCGCGGATGCGGCAGATGCTGCCGTCGAGCGCGACCTCGCCGGTCGAGGACCAGCTGCTGATGGGCTACGATTTCAAGTCGCAGATCTTCCAGGCCTCCAACCGCATCCCCGGCTACATCCGCTGGCTCAACCACGAGGCCGACCTGGTCCCGACCTTCCGCTACCTGAAGCGCGTGCTCAAGCTGCTGCAGTGGCGCTGCCCGCCGACGCGGTGGCGGCTCAAGAACCCCGGCTACACCGTGTTCATCGAGGCGCTCGACGAAGTCTTCCCCGACGCCCGCTACTGCATGACCCACCGCGACGTCGCCAACGTGATCCCTTCGGTCGCCGACCTTTACTTCGAAATGAGCCGCATCGGCACCGACAGCCCCGACAAGGGCTGGCTCGGCGCAATCAACACCGAGTGGTGCGAACTCGGGATGCAGCGGATGATCGCCTTCCGCGACGCCGGCAACGAGCAGCGCTTCTTCGATATCCTGTTCGCGCCATTCCAGCGCGATCCCTTTCCGGTGCTCGAGCGGCTGTACGCCTTTCTCGGCGAGGACTTCACCCCCGAGGCGCGGTCGCGGATGCTGGCGTGGCGCGAGTCGACCCCGCGCGGCCAGCACGGCGCCCACGAATACGATCCCGCCGAGTTCGGGCTCGACCCCGCCGCGTTGCGCGAGCGCTTCCGGTTCTACAGCGACCGCTTCGACGTGCCGATGGGACAGGCCTGAGCGGGGCCGTTCAGACTGGGCAGCGAAGTTCCTGAAAAGCCGCTGCCGCCGGACGATCGCCGCGCGTGTCGGGAGTGAAGTCCTCGCCATCATCGTGCCAGCGGGTCCGCCGCGAGGCGCCGGCATCGAGGAACAGCACCGGCAGGACCGCCAGCATCAGGATCTTGTGGATGCACCAGTCCGCCGCGCGCTCGCGCCACAGTGCGGTCGGTCGGTCGTGGCGCTCGAGCCAGCGGCAATACGGTCCGAAGTGACTCGGTTCGTCTTCGTAGATGATGCGGAAGATCCGCGTCAGCACCGGGTCCGCCAGCACGAGCGGACTGCGGAGGAGGATTGCGAGCTGGGCGTAGCCGCGCTGCTCGGTCAGCGCGATCACGCGGCACAGCTGCTCGAACAAGCCACCGTCGGCGATCACGGCTGCGGTGTCGAGCTCGTCGATCGGGCAGCCGAACACCCACTGGATGAAGCGGTCGATGTGACCGCAACTGCGCCCGACCGCGAGCGGCATGCGCCCCTGCCGCTCGAACCAGCGCTTGAACATCAGGTAATGCTTGCGCTCGTCGGCGCGGTGGCTTTCGATTTCGGCGATGAACGCCGGCTCGTCGGGGCAGCGCGCACGCACCGCTTCGAGCACGCGGTCGAGCGAAGTGTAGCCGCGATGCTCATTGTAGATGTAGATCGAAGCGAGCACGTCGCGGTAGCGCTCGCCGAGTGCCTTACCCCAGCGCATGGGGTAAGGCTGTAACATTCCAGACTATTTTGCCAACTCTGTTTCAATGGCCGCGATCAGCTCGGGGTCGTCGGGGGTCGTCGTCGGAGCGAACCGCGCCGCGACCGTGCCGTCGCGGGCGATCACGAACTTCTCGAAGTTCCACAGCACCTCGGGGTCCTCGGTCGGCGTGATCCCGTAGCCCTTGAACCCCTCACGCATCGTGGCGGTGTCGCCGCGCTTCTCGGGCATCGTCCGGGTCAGCGCCTCGTAGAGCGGCTGTTTGCCCGGCCCGGTCACGTCGGCCTTGCTGAACAGTGGGAAGTCGACGCCGTAACTGGCCGAGCAGAACTCGACGATCTCATCGTTCGTCCCGGGCTCCTGCGCGCCGAAGTCGTTCGCGGGAAAGCCGAGCACCTCAAAGCCGCGGTCCTTGTAGTGGCGGTGAAGCTGCTC
>JAEKKO010000312.1 GCA_019510335.1 Novosphingobium sp.
CGGTTTTTTGGATGCCCCGCGAGGATTCGAACCTCGATTGACGGAGTCAGAGTCCGCTGTCTTACCATTAGACGACGGGGCAGTAAGGCGCGAGCCTCTAGGCAAGAGCACCGCAAGCGTCAAGCCGCGGGACTTGCCCGATTTGCCCCCTGGGGTTACATCGGCGGCAGGTCCCCGCCCACCCGGCGGGATAACGAAATCGAGTGCGATGACGATGGCGGAAGACGTTTCGCCGGGGGCACGCCGGGAGGTTCTTGCGAACGGGGGCGAAAGCGGCGGTGCCCAGGCAGCCCCGCACACCAATAGTCCCCCGGCGGAAGGGCCCGGCCCCGCCGGCAGCCGGTCCGACGAAGCTCCCGCGGCGGGAGGCGCCGACACGGCCGAGCGTGACTGGCGCCCGCCCAACTTCTACCGTCAAGCCTATGCCGCGATCGATCTCGGAACCAACAACTGCCGCTTGCTGATCGCCCGCCCGACCGACGAGCACTTCGTCATCGTCGACGCCTTCAGCCGGGTCGTCCGGCTCGGCGAAGGTCTCGCCCAGACCGGGCGGCTCAGCGACCACGCGATGGACCGCGCGGTCGGCGCGCTCCAGGTCTGCGCCGACAAGCTCAAGCGCCGCAACGTCCACCTCGCCCGCTCGGTCGCGACCGAGGCCTGCCGCCGGGCCAGCAACGGTGAGGCGTTCATCGCCCGCGTCCGCGAGGAGACCGGCATCGCCCTCGACGTGATCTGCGCGCGGGAGGAGGCGCGCCTCGCGGTGCTCGGCTGCCACATCCTGCTCGAGCCGGGGGTCGGCCCGGCCATGGTGTTCGACATCGGCGGCGGCTCGACCGAGCTGGTGCTGATCGAGAGCGGACCGACCGTGCCGCGGATCCTCGACTGGAAGAGCGTGCCGTGGGGCGTGGTCTCGCTGACGGAGACGCTCGGCGCCGAAACCGATTGCCCCGCTGCCCGCGCCGCCCGTTATGCCGAGATGCGCCGCCTGGTCCGCGACAGTTTCGCCGAGTTCGCCGAGCGGATCGCGCCGGCACGGGCCGAGGCCGCCAACTTCGGCGGGCCGCGCCTGCTCGGCACCAGCGGCACGGTGACGACGCTCGCCAGCGTCCACCTCGACCTGCCGCAGTACGATCGCCGCGCGGTCGATGGACTGATCGTCCCGGCCGACTCGATGCGGGCGATCAGCACGCGCCTGTCGGAGATGAGCCCGGCCGAGCGCCAGGCCCTGCCGTGCATCGGGCGCGAACGCTCCGACCTGGTCATCGCCGGCTGCGCGATCCTCGAGACGATCCTCGACTTGTGGCCGGCCGACCGGCTCGGCGTGGCCGACCGCGGCATCCGCGAGGGCATCCTTCGCAGCCTGATCAGTTCCGGCGGCGCCGGCGAGCGCGCCCGCGCCGCCATCCGCGCCGTACGCGCGTGAGGGGCTCCGGCAAGGAGCCCGAGCGGCTGCGCACGGCAAAAAAGCGCACCGCCAGCTCGTCGCGCTGGCTCTCGCGCCAGCTCGCCGACCCTTACGTACGCAAGGCCAAGGCCGAAGGCTGGCGCTCCCGTGCCGCTTACAAGCTGGCCGAGCTCGACGATCGCTTCGGCTTGCTCAAGACGGCGCACCGGGTGGTCGATCTCGGGGTGGCTCCGGGGGGCTGGAGCCAAGTGGTGCGCAAGCGCGCGCCGAAGGCGGCGGTGGTCGGGATCGACCTCCTGCCGACCGATCCGATCGAGGGCGTGACCCTGCTGCAGCTCGACTTCATGGCCGACGAAGCGCCGGCCGCGTTGTCCGCGGCGCTCGACGGGCCGCCCGACCTGGTGCTGTCGGATATGGCCGCCAATACCGTCGGCCACAAACAGACCGACCACTTGCGGACGATGGGGCTGGTCGAAGCGGCGGCCGAGTTCGCCATCGCCACGCTCGCGCCGGGCGGGGCGTTCGTCGCAAAGGTCCTCGCCGGCGGCACGGACACAGAGTTGCTCACGCTGCTCAAGC
>JAEKKO010000311.1 GCA_019510335.1 Novosphingobium sp.
ATGGCGATCATGTGCGGCGTGGTGGGGGCGCTGTCGGCGTTCTACCACGATTCCACCGACATCGCCGACCCGCTGCACCGCCGGATCAGCTCGCACCGGCTCATCGCCAAGATGCCGACGATTGCCGCGGCCGCATTCAAGTATTCGGTCGGCCAACCCTTCCTCTATCCCGACAATTCGCTGTCCTACACCGGCAACTTCCTGCGCATGACGTTCGGCGTGCCCGCCGAGGAATACGAGGTGCTGCCGGCGATCGAGAAGGCGATGGACCGGATTTTCATCCTCCACGCAGATCACGAGCAGAACGCCTCGACCTCGACCGTGCGGCTTGCCGGCTCGTCGGGCGCCAATCCTTTCGCCTGCATCGCCGCGGGCATCGCCTGCCTCTGGGGCCCGGCCCATGGCGGCGCCAACGAGGCGGCGCTCGAGATGCTGCGCGAGATCGGCCGGCCCGAGCGCATTCCCGAATATATCGAGCGGGCCAAGGACAAGAACGACCCGTTCCGCCTGATGGGCTTCGGCCACCGCGTCTACAAGAACTACGACCCGCGCGCGACGGTCATGCAGAAGACCGTGCGCGAGGTGTTCGACGTGCTGAAGGTCACCGATCCGGTGTTCGAGACCGCACTGCGGCTCGAGGAGATCGCGCTGAGCGATCCCTACTTCATCGAGAAGAAGCTGTTCCCCAACGTCGACTTCTATTCGGGCATCATCCTCTCGGCGATCGGCTTCCCGACGACGATGTTCACCGCGCTGTTCGCGCTGGCCCGCACGGTCGGCTGGGTGGCGCAGTGGAACGAGATGATCTCCGATCCCGGCCAGAAGATCGGCCGCCCGCGCCAGCTCTACACAGGCCCGGCCCAGCGCGACTACATTCCGGTCGACAAGCGCTAACGATTTTCCCCATCCTCCCCGAAACTAGGTTTCGGGGAGGATGGAAGGGCTGACCCCGGGCACTTCGAGGATGAACCTCGCGCCCTGCCCCGATGCGCTTTCAACGATGAGATCGCCGCCCATCGCGCGCGCCAGGCGCCGCGAGATATAGAGACCGAGGCCCGAACCGCCATCGCCGCTGCGGCCGAGGCGCTCGAACTTCTCGAAAACCCTCGCCTGATCTGCTTCGGACAGGCCCGGCCCCTGGTCGGCGACGACCACGCGGGCGCGCCCTGTTTCCTCCTCGAGCCGGATCCATACTTGCGAATCTTCGGGTGAATAGCGGATCGCGTTGGTGATCAGGTTGATCAGCACCTGCAGCACGCGGCGGAATTCGGCGATCGCCGGCAGGCTCTCGCCATTGCGCGGGGGGTCTAGGATGATGCGCTTGTCGCGCGCGCGGACGCCGAGGATACCCGCCGCCTGCCGAGCCACGTCGGCGAGATCGATCCGGTCGGGCGTGGTGGAGAAGTCGTCGGCCTCGACCACTTCGAGATCGGTCAGGTCCTCGACCAGCGCGAGCAAGTGCTGCCCGGCCGCAGCGATGTCGGCGGCATAATTAGCGTAGTCGTCGGCCAGCGGGCCGGCAAGCCGCGAGCGGATCGTCTCGGCATTGGCGATAATCCGCGCAATCGGCTGGCGCAGCACCGGCGCGACATCGCGGCCGACCAGCCGGCGGCGCGCTGCGGGCGGTTTGGCGGCAGACGCGTCTGCCGGTTCTGCGGGCAGGTCGGGTGAGACGAGGCACAGCTCGAAACCGGCGGGTTCCTCGCCCGGCCCCTGCTGCGGGAAAATGCTGGCGCGCCAGCTGCGCAGCGAACCCGGGACGACGACCTCGGCACCGTCGAGCAGCCGCCAGTGCATCGGCTGATGGTGGATGCTCCCGGCGATCGTGACGAAATCGGTCCAAGGTCGGCCGAAGCCCGCCTCCATTGCCGCAGCCAGCGCGGCCAGATCGGGTGCCTCGGCTTCGACCGTCAGCACCCGCTGCCCGGCATCGAGCCGGACGGTCAGCTCGGCAAAATGGCGGGCGGCTTTCCGCCTCGGCGGCATCCTCGGGCGGGAGCGGCGCCGTGTGCCAGTTGCGCAGCACGATCTCGCAGCCGGCGTCCTCGCCCGCGATCGGCTCGACTTCGACCCAGGCGGTGATCGCATTGGTCCCGTCCTGCGCCTGAATCGTCCGCGCGAGCTTCAGACCGTAACGCCGCGCCTTGCGCACCACTTCGAGCAGGGCCGGCACCGCGATGGTGCCCGGCAGCTCGCCGCCGCAGCGCAATTGCAGCGCGGCGATCGCCTTGTCGGCGGAAACCAGGCAATCGGCGGCATCGCTGATCGCTCGGACCGGTGCTGAGCTGGCGCCGGCCACCATCAGCCTCCGGC
>JAEKKO010000197.1 GCA_019510335.1 Novosphingobium sp.
TCGCCGAGATGCGGCCCTCGACGTCGACCCCCTTGGTCACCTTGACGTTGCGGTAGCCGCCGCCGTTGATCACCGAGACCTGGTAGCTGATGACCTTGCCCGGCAGGTCGCCGAGGACGTGGATGCCCCAATCCGCCGACGTGCCGAAGCTCAGCCGGTCGACCATGATGTTCTCGATATGGCGGTAGCCGTACTGGCCTTCGACGTACGGTACCCACGGCAGGTCGGCCGCACCGAGCCGCACGATCAACGCGGGGTTGATCTTGGCCTGGACGTAAGCCTTCTTGACGTAGAATCCACGGCCGACGAGCGCAGCGTTGCTGACGTTCACCGCAGTCGCCGGGCACGGGGTCGCGGCGCAAGCCGGAACCGTGACGCTCGGCGCCGCGAAGTTGCCGTTCGACGTCTGGCCGATGACGTTGCTGATGTCGGTGGTGACGTTCATCGAGAAGGTGTCGTCGAACTTGTGATCGACGCCGAGGTACATCCGCTTGATGTTGAACCCGGTGCCGTTGGCGGCGGTGGGCACGCCGTTCGCCTTTTGCGAGATATTGCTGGCGTTGAAGTACATCCGCCCGCTGATCTGCGTGGCGGCGGCCCACTTGACCGCCTCGGGCACGCCCGGCTTCTCGGCCTTGGCCTTGGCCGCGATCGCGGTGGTGTTGGCCGCGGCCGCGGCGGCGAGCGCCTGGTCGGCCTTGGCCGACACCGCCTGGACGTCGGCCTGGCTCGCGACCGGCTGGCTCATCCGCGCCTTGAGCTCGTTCACTTCGGCGCGCAGCTGGGCGATCTGGTCCTCGGCCTGGCGCAGCTCGTCGAGCGCGCTTGGGGCCGCGTCGCGCACCCTGGCCTTGGCCGAAGCCACGCCCGGCGCGGCCAGCGAAACCACCAGCGCGGCCACGGCAATCGTCGAATGAAGTCGCATGTCTGAAGTCCGTCCCTCTGTTTGATCCTGAACCCGGCAAAGTCTCTTTTCGACCCCGGCAGGCACACTTGCTCTGCCAGTCGCCCCTAGGAAGCGATTGTTACAAGAATGTGTAACTTGCCCGACGCCCGCGGACTGGGTGCGCTTGTACTTGGTTCTGCTGGATTTTAATTGCCGCGGCAGCACAAATTGGCCGCACCGGCGGCAAAGAGGGGCGAAGCAACTTCGCCGAGGTGCGCCGCCGCTGTCACGGTACTGTCACGCGGCAATCCTAGGGACTGGCCGATCGCGACGGCTGATGGGCAGCCGTCGCTGACTCGCGCCCGTTCACCAAGGGGGAAGATTGTGAAGAAGAAAATGTCCTGGCCGCTGGCGATCGTCGCCACCGTCGCCGCGCTCGGCGGCGCCACTGCTTACGCTGCCGAGAACATCACCGGCGCCGGCTCGACCTTCGTGTTTCCGATCCTGTCGAAGTGGGCCGCCGACTACAGCAACCAGACCGGCGACCACATCAATTATCAGTCGATCGGCTCGGGCGGCGGCATCGCCCAGATCAAGGCGGCGACGGTCGACTTCGGCGCGTCGGACAAGCCGCTTGCTCCCGAAGAGCTGGCCCAGGCCGGGCTCGCCCAGTTTCCGCTGGTGATCGGCGGCGTAGTGCCCGTCTACAACCTTACCGGCACCCGACCGGGCCAGCTGCGCTTCAGCGGACCGGTGCTGGCCGACATCTACCTCGGCCGAATCACCAAGTGGAACGACCCGAACCTCGTCCGGCTCAACCCCGGCGTGCGCCTGCCGGCGACCACGATCAACGTGGTTCATCGCTCCGACGGCTCGGGCACGACGTTCAATTTCGTCCACTACCTGAGCCAGGTCAGCGGCGACTGGCGCGGCAAGGTCGGCGAGGGCACGGCCGTGCAATGGCCGACCGGCGTTGGCGGCAAGGGCAACGAGGGCGTATCGGCTTACGTCAAGCAGATCCCCAACTCGATCGGCTATGTCGAATACGCTTACGCGCTGCAGAACAAGATGGCGTTCGGTCAGGTCCAGAACGCGGCCGGGCGCTTCATCATGCCCAACGCGCGGTCGTTCCAGGCCGCCGCGGCGCACGCCAACTGGGGAGCCGCCAAGGACTTCTACCTCGTCATGACCAACGCCGCGGGGCCGGATTCGTATCCGATCACGGCGACCGTGTTCATCATGATGTACAAGCATCCGAAGAACCCCGTGCACAGCGCGGCGGCGCTGAAATTCTTCCGCTGGGCCCTCGCCAAGGGCCAGCCGCAGGCGGCCTCGCTCGACTACGTCCCGTTCCCACCCACAGTCGTGAATCAGATCAACCGTTACATTGCGGCCGAGATCAAGTAACCGCCGATTCGCCTGGGGCCGACGACGATGGAGCAAGTGCTCGTGATGAGATCTGACGCGCCTGTCATCGCGCCAGTTCGCCGTCGTCGTCGCGCCACCCGGGCGTCCATGAGCACGGGCGACCGGGCCTTCCGCTGGCTGACCGCGGTCGCGGCGTGGGCCGTCCTTATCACCCTACTCGCCGCCGCGCTGTCGATGGCCTGGGGCGGCCGCCTCGCCTTTCGGACGTTCGGCTGGAAGTTCATCACCAGCCCGAATTGGGATGCGGTCGGTCACAATTTCGGCGCGGCCATTCCGATCTATGGCACGCTGGTCAGTTCGGCCCTGGCGATGCTCGTGGCGATCCCGACCAGCCTCGGGATCGCCATCTTCCTCTCGGAAGTGGCGCCGCGCTGGCTGCGCGGTCCGGTCGGCATGGCGATCGAGCTGCTCGCCGCGATCCCGAGCATCATCTACGGGATGTGGGGTCTGTTCGTGTTCGCGCCGTTCATGGCCAACCACGTGGAGCCTTGGCTCAACGACAAGCTCGGGCCGCTGCCCGGAATCGGCCCGCTGTTCAGCGGCCCTCCGATCGGCATTGGCATGCTCACTGCCGGGATCGTCCTTGGCATCATGACGATCCCCTTCATCTCGTCGGTGATGCGCGACGTGTTTCAGGCCGTGCCGCCGGCATTGCGCGAATCCGCCTTCGCCTTGGGCGCGACGCCGTGGGAGGTGACCCGCAAGGTCACCCTGCCCTACACCAGCTCGGCGGTGCTCGGCGCGATCTTCCTCGGCCTCGGCCGCGCGCTGGGCGAGACCATGGCGGTGACGTTCGTGCTCGGCAACGCGCACGACTTTTCGGGCTCGCTGCTGATGCCGGGCAACTCGATCGCCGCGGCCATCGCCAACGAGTTCACCGAGGCGGATTCGCCGATCTACTTGTCGTCGCTGATCGCGCTCGGGTTTCTGCTGTTCGTCGTGACCTTCATCGTCCTCGCCATCGCCAAGTTCATGTTGATGCGGATCGAAAGGTCGTTCGGCTGATGGAGCGGATCATCTGGCGGCGCCAGGCGCTCAATCTCGTGGTGATGGTGCTGGCCAGTGCGGCGACGCTGTTCGGCCTCGTATGGCTGGTGTGGCTGCTGTGGACCACCGTAACGGAGGGGATGGCCGCGCTCAGCCCCAAGCTGCTGACCCAGATGACGCCGCCGCCCGGTGCCGAAGGTGGCCTCGCCAACGCTTTCGTCGGCAGCCTGCTGATCGTCACTCTCGGTACTCTCATCGGCACCCCGATCGGAATTCTCGCGGGCACCTACCTCGCCGAATTCGGCAAGCGCTCGAAAGTCGCCGAGACCATCCGCTTCGTGAACGACATCCTGCTCAGTGCGCCGTCGATCGTCATCGGCCTGTTCGTCTACGAGCTGGCGGTGCGCACGGTCGGCCACTTCTCCGGCTACGCCGGCGGCTTGGCGCTGGCGCTGATCCTGCTCCCGGTGGTCGTCCGGACGACCGACGAGTCGTTACGCCTGGTGCCGGCGACCTTGCGCGAGGCGGCGCTCTCGCTCGGGCTGCCGATGTGGAAGGTGGTGCTCAACATCGTCTATCGCGCCGGAGCGACCGGGATCGCCACCGGCGTTCTGCTTGCCGTCGCGCGGATCAGCGGCGAGACCGCGCCGTTGCTGTTCACCGCCCTCAACAACCAGTTCTGGAGCACCGACATGGGCACGCCGATGGCCAATGTCCCAGTGGTCATCTTCCAGTATGCGATGAGCCCTTACGACAGCTGGCATGCCCTGGCCTGGGCCGGCGCGCTGATCGTAACCGCGTTCGTGCTCGGGTTGAGCATCGTCGTGCGCGTTCTCCTCAGACCAAGGACTTACCGATGACCGTCGAGTTCAGCCAGGCTCTCGCCGAAAAGCCGGCCGAAGCCGCTGACGGGCCGGTGAAGCTCGCTGTGCGCGATCTCGAGTTCTTCTACGGCAAAAGCCGCGCGCTGCACGGGATCACCTTCGACATCCCGGCCAACTCGATCACCGCGGTGATCGGACCGTCCGGCTGCGGCAAGTCGACGCTGCTGCGGACGATGAACCGGATCTACGAACTCTACCCCGACCAGCATACCCGCGGTCAGATCCTGCTCGATGGCGAGGATCTGCTCAGCCCGACCTTCAAGCTTTCGGCCTTGCGGGCGCGGGTCGGCATGGTCTTCCAGAAGCCGACCCCGTTCAACCTCTCGATCTACGACAACGTCGCATTCGCCTTGCGCCATTACGAGCAGCTGTCGCGGGCGGAGACCCACCAGCGCGTCGCCCTGGCGCTGAAGCAAGCGGCGCTATGGGACGAGGTCAAGGACAAGCTCAAGCGCTCGGCGCTGTCGCTCTCGGGCGGCCAGCAGCAACGCTTGTGCATCGCCCGCGCCCTCGCCGTCCGCCCCGAGGTGATCCTGCTCGACGAGCCGACGTCGGCGCTCGATCCAGTCTCGACCGCGAAGATCGAGGAGCTCGTGATCGAGCAGAGCGCCGACTACACCTTCGTCGTCGTCACCCACAACCTGCAGCAGGCGGCGCGGATCGCCAACCGGACCGCATTCATGCTCAACGGCGACCTGATCGAAGTCGGCGACCGTGAGCGCATCTTCCTCAACCCGACCGACGAGCGCACCCGCGCTTACGTCACCGGGCGGTTCGGCTGATCGATTGACGCGGTCCTGCGCGGGCGCGATGACCCGCCAGGCTTGGATACGCAGACCTCCCCGCCACCGGCTGTTGCCCGGCCGCTGCGCCTCACCGCCGGCGGCCTGCTCGGCTTGGCGCTGGTGCTGTTCGCCTATCCGCTAATCCGCGCCTTCTACAATTTCGAGATCGACTACAACGAGGGCTGGAACGGCTATTTCCAGCTCCGCGCGGCGAGCGGTCTGCCGCTGTACTCGGGCTATAACTCGCTGTTCTTCAACAACTATCCGCCGCTCTCGTTCTACGTCGTCGGCGCGGCGGGTCGGCTGCTCGGCGACCCCATTCTCGCCGGTCGGCTGATTTCAATGGCCGCGGCCGCCACCATTGCGGCAGCGTGCGCAAAGATCGTCGGCAATGCCGCCGGGCGAAAGTTCGAGGCAGTGGTGGCGGCGGCGACCTGCCTGCTGCAATTCACCGTCTTCGCTCCCGACTACCTTGGGATGAACGACCCGCAACTGCTCGGCCAGGCGCTGGCGACGCTCGCGCTGGCCGCGCACCTCGCCCGGCCGCCGCTGCCGCGCCGGGCGGCGCTGACGGCGCTGCTGCTGATCGCGAGCCTGTCGACCAAGCACACGCTCGTGATCGTCCCGTTGCTGATCTCCTTCGACGTGCTGATCCACGGCACCGGAAAGTCGCGAGCGGCGTACTTCGGCACAGGCGTCGGGCTGGCGGCTGCCGCGCTGGCGCTGATCTGGAGCCGCGAGGGTTCGGCGTTCCTGGCGCAGCTGCTGGCGCCCCGCACGTGGGAGCCGACCCGCGCGGTGCTGTTCACGACCGAGGTGTTGACGCGGTATCAGGCGCCGCTGGCCGCCGCCGCGATCGGTCTCGTCGCGATCCGCCGGCGCCGGCCTGCAGGCTTCGTGCTGGCCTATCTCGCTTCGGCCGTAGCGATCGGCGCGCTGCTCAGCGCTGGCGCCGGCACCGACATCAACGTGTTTTTCGACATCACCATCGCGACGGCCCTTGCCGCCGGCCTGATCGCGACCGAGCTGCGCCGGCGCGCCATCGGCGCGTGCTGGCAGATGGCGTTCGCGCTGATCGTCAACGCCGGAGCCTTGGCAGCGGCTCCGCTGGCGCTCGCCACGATGGCGCTCGAGCTCAGCGGCGGTTTGGCAATGCAACAGCGCCTGTTCCGCGCCGACCTCGCTTACCTGCGGCGCATTCCGGGCCCGGCGGTCTGCCAATCGCAACTGCTGTGCCTGCGCGCCGGCAAGCCGATGTTCTACGACAGTTTCAACGCCAACCAGGCGATTCGCACCGGGCGATTGCCGAGCGCGATGCTGACGGACATGCTCGAGCGGCACGCCGTCGCGGTGATCCAGATCAGCGACCGCCCGCAGCACCCTCCCGGCGAACCCGCCGAGTTGCAGGCCCTGCCTCGGCGCTTCGTCAATTTCGGCGACGACGTGTTTGCGGCCCTCGCCAGCTCCTACGCGGTCGATCGCGTCGGCATTTCCGGACGGTTCTATCGCCCCCGCGCCGCGTCAGGGCCAATCCCGGCGCTACCTTTGCAGAGGGAGTCGCACCGGCCACCCGGCAGCGCTCCAACCAAGGAACGGCGGTCATGAGCGGCCGGATCGTCGAGAACGGCAGGGTCGACGCCAACGGCGCCCGCGTCTGCTGATCGCCGCGCGCGGGCAAGAGCATCAGTGCCGGTAGTGATGCCGGTGATGATAACGGGGATGATAGCGGTAAGCATAATGGTGCACGACATGATGCCGATGATACCGCGCGTGGTAGTAGCCGCGGTACGCTGGTGCGCCATCGTCCCAGGGCTGCTGGCACTCGTCCTGCCCGCGATAGGCGCAGACCGGATAGTCTCGCTGGGCGAGCGCGGGCCCGGACGTCAGGACAACTCCGGCTAGGCCGACGCAGACGATCAACAGCTTACGCATGGCGTTCTCTCCGCTTCACCCCCTGCGCAAGAGCTACGAAATGCGCCGCGAATGGTTCCGCCGTCCGGGCCTGACAGGTCGTAGCGGGAGCGGCGATCTGCGACTGCTCGTCGCGGCCGCGGAGACGAACAACGTTCGTTAACGACAACTGCGTACCCTCGGAAGAGCCGGAATTTGAGAGGGGTGGCACGTGGAACAGAAACGAGCGTCGCAACGGCTATCGATCTTCGTGCAGGCGCGTTGCCGGGAATCGAGCTGGGTCGTCCGGGATGCCGCGCTGGTCGACATCTCGGCCGAAGGCTGCAGCGTCGCGGCTCGCGGCAAAGCCCCGGCGCTAGGCGCCGAAGTCGAGATCCGCCTGAACAAGGGCGCCAGGGCAGCCGGCGTGGTCCGCTGGACCGACGGCGACCGCGTCGGGATCAGGTTCTGCAGCCCACTTGCCGCCGCCACCCTGGCGCAAATCGGCGCAGCGCACGGCCGCACCGCCCCAGCCGTCCATCCGCTCCGCTCAGTCAGCGCCGAATAGGGTGATGAGCTCGGCCAGGTGCCGATCCGGTTCTGATTCGGCCGCGCATAGACCTCGTCACCGGGCTTAAACGTTCGCACCCTAGGGCCGACGCGGACGACGACTCCCGCCATATCGTTGCCCAGGATGAGCGGTAGCCGATAGGGCAGGATGGCCTTGAACTCACCGTTCCTGATCTTCGCATCGAGTGGGTTTACGATCGCGCAATTGACCTGAACCAATTCGTCGCGCTCACGCAAGTCCGGCTCGGGAACTTCGCCCAGCCGCAAGTCACCGGTTCCATAACGATCGAGCTGGAGTAGGCGGTTGTCCCACACCAGCAGGTAGCCTCCCCGCCAGCCGATAGAGGAATTCAGGAGCGTAAAGGACGCTAGTGACCGCCTGCGTTAGCTCCTTGCTGCGCTCTGGCTCAACCCCTCAGATCTCCTCGGTCATATC
>JAEKKO010000198.1 GCA_019510335.1 Novosphingobium sp.
CAGGCCCCCGCCAACCGCTAGGAAAAATGAGGGCGGCGGAGTGGTGAACTGGCGCCGCCCCGGAAGGTTCGCTTCAAAAGGGCTGAGAAGCGCGTCAAGGATAGGCTCAATAGCCGAACCGAGGAACCCGTGCGAATTCACAATTTGGGGGAAAATGAAGCGACGCCGGGATTGGCAGAAATCGTCAGAAGGCCCATTGCCGTCCAGGGGTTGCAGTGAGATGACGGCGTGGGGAATACGACCTCCAAGCAGAAATTTTCCTAATCATAAAGGCGACACTGCAGATGGAGACGACGCCGAATGGAGAGAGCGCCGAGTGACAAACGCGAGGATTTGGCAAATCATAGTCGCTGCCAAACGGGCCCTCGTCTTCGTCACCCTCCTGCTGGTTGGTGTTCCCTTGTCATTTATGGTCACATTGCTTATGCTTCCGGTCTGGTCTTGGATTGAAGCCACGTACGGTATTGAATCGGTAGGTCATTCTGGCCCGAGTGACTGGTGTTTTTTTGTCGTTTACGGTGCACTATCATCCATAATACTGATTGCATCTACCATAGCTCTTGCACGTCGCGTCGCAGATTACGATCCCTCTGGTCTTTAATCGTGGTAAATGCGCGTTGCGATCGGCTTGATCGCGATGTCGGAGCTTCTAACCTGATATTCATTGCGGCCGGGGTGCTTTCGAGTTGATCGAATTCTCAACTACACCAGCTCACGTTGAGCCGGTTCATGACCTGTGCTTGCGCGCTTGGTGGAGATAGCTGCGCAGACGCTCCAGCACAGCAAGATCAACGCCGCGCTTCGGGAGCACATAGAAATTCCGCGGCGTAGGCATCACCACGATCACACGCTCGCCTTCGCGCCAGTCCCATAGCTGGCTCCAGGGGTACTGCGCCTGGGTGTAGGTTGAGCGCACGGCGAAATTCTCCGGATCGATAGTGTAGTCGATAGGGTCTCGCATTCCAGGGTGGTCATCCAGCGTGCTCTGCGCGGCTCGGCGGCGGAGCGCAGGTGCGGCGATGAGCAGTAGGAGCACCAGTAATGCGGCAAGAACGACGGCTCCGGTGAGTGCGATGATCAGCGGTGAATGGAGAAACGCCCAGCGAGCTTCAGGAAATCGGATCACGAGGAGGACGATGAGCACCGCAACAATCAGAGCTAAAACTAGCAGCAGTCCACCACGTCGGCGCGACCGCAGTGCGGGGCGATAAGCCTCAACGAAATCTTCTTCGTCGAGCGTGACGGAAATTTCGTCCTGCATCGACTGCCGTTCTAGTCGGAGCAGTCCTTACGAGCCAGTCCCCAGTGCCGGCGCAGATGCGCTTCTGGACGGTTACAGCGCGATTGCCGCTAACGTTGCCCATCCACACTCAGCGTGTCACAAACCCGGCGAGCGCCCGCCTGACGTCCGATCGCATCTTGCGCCGGGAACTTAGAGGCAATGAGGTGTACAGCAGAATCAAGGCGGTGTTACAGAACCTGGGTTCATCCCATGTCGGCTGCGATCATGGAAGCGACATCGTTGGCAGCAGCCCTGACCGGATCGGCCGCGAGATGAGCATAGCGCGCCGTAGTTTGGACCTGCGAGTGTCCGAGCAGCTTGCCGATGATGGGCAGACCTTGACCTGCCGCCACTGCAACGGATGCAAACGTGTGGCGCAGGTCGTGAATGCGCACGCCCTGGAGACCGGCTCGGGTGCGAACACGTTGCCAGAACGGCTGCAAATCGGACAAAGGTTTGCCCGGCAGGGTGCCCACAATTACGTGGGGGTTAAGCGGACGAGGTTCGATCGCAGCAAGCAAGTCTACTGCAGCGTGGCCGAGGTGCACAACTTTCGCCCCGGTTTTGGAGTCTGGCAACCTGAGTACCGCTTCGGCCAGGTCGACATGTTCCCAGCGTAGCTTCACGATCTCGTTCAGCCTGCAGCCCGTGAACAGGAGGAGCCGAACCGCGGCAATGGCGCTGGCAAGCTCTACGCGCTCCGCTGCCATCTCCTTCAGAACCGTCCCGAGCCGCCCCAATTCTGCCGCGCTGAGGAACCGCTCGCGCTTGTGCTCTGGGTACTTCGCGATGTGCCGGCGAGGGTTGCTGCCGTCCGGCCGCAGTCCCCAGAGCTCGGCGAGGACGAACATTTTTGAGATGATCTCTAGATTGCGGTTCGCCTGATAGGGGATGTGCCGAAGGTCGTGGTGAATACGTGCGATGTCGGACCGGCTAACTTCCTGGACCCGCAATCGCCCGAGGGCAGGGACGATGAAGCGCTTGAGATTGCGCCTGTACTCCTTGGCAGTGCTCTCCTTAGTGCGGACCGCGATGTGTTCCCGGTCGAACCGATCGGCCAATTCGCGGACCGTTATTGCCTCACGCCTGAGCTTTCGCTCCTCGGCGGGGTCATGGCCGGCTCTCACCGCCGCGAGTGCCTGGATTGCCAGGCTCCGGGCCTGCTCGGGCGTCAGCACGCCTTGGGGCCCGAGGGTCAGCTTGCGGGATCGGCAACCTGCGCGATACTGGACGAAATAGGACTTGCGGCCGGAAGGGCTCACCCGAACTCCAAAACCGGGGATGTGGCCGTCCCAAAGGACGTACTCGGAAGAACGCGGCGCGGCAGCATCCACCGCTCGCTTGGTCAGTTTCGACATAGAGATCTCCTGTTGTGCATCACCAGCGCTCGCTTCCGGCAGCACTGCGGAAGCAAGAAGGCGCGCGTGGTCGCGCAATGCTGCGCAGAACAGTCAGTCTCTCCACGGAGATATTGTCAACCAAAGTCTTTGTATTGGCGAGGAATAAGGAAGAAAAGCGTAGTTGATCGTAAGTTGTTTAACAGAACTCATAACCTGAAGGTCGTTGGTTCAAATCCAACCCCCGCAACCACCGAAGCCCCCCGGCGCACGGTCGTCGCGGTGGCCGCTTGCCAACCCAATCGAACCAATTCATCTTTCGAACCGCCTCGCCGTCAGTGCCGAGGGGGGAGAAGGATCATGGTCGACATGCTGAACCGCCGCGCGTTCGCCAAGGCCTCACTGGCCACGGCGGCGATCGCCGCCGCCGATGCCATTCCCGGAGCTTCGTTCGGCCAGGGCGCCGTCGCCCCACCGATCGTCGCCACCCGTTCGGGCAAAGTCCGCGGCGCTTACGCCGACGGTGTCTACAGCTTCAAGGGAATTCCCTACGGTGCGCCGAGCGGTGGCGCCGGCCGCTTTCTTCCGCCGCGTCCGGCCGCGCCATGGACCGGCGTGCGCGACGCGCTGACCTGGGGCAACATGGCCCCGCAAGGCCAGTCGACCGCCAACCCCGGCCCCGGCATGGCTCAGGACATGGGCAAGCTGTTCGGCACGGCGCCCGGCGCCGTCTCGCCGATCAGCGAGAACTGCCTGGTCCTGAATGTCTTTACGCCGAGCATCAACGACGGGCGCAAGCGCCCGGTGATGGTGTGGATCCACGGTGGCGGCTTCTCGATCGGGACCAGCGCCGGCCCGCGCACCGACGGCTCGAACCTGGCGCGGCGGCACGATGTCGTCTCAGTGTCGATGAACCACCGCCTCGGTGCGCTCGGCTATGCCTACCTCGGGGGCTTCGATCCGGAGTTCGCGCGTAGCGGCAACCAGGGCCAGCTCGACCTGATCCTCGCGCTGCAATGGGTCCGCGACAACATCGCCGCGTTCGGCGGCGATCCGACTCGGGTGATGATCCACGGCGAGTCCGGGGGCGGGGCGAAGATCGGCACGCTGAATGCCATGCCCGGCGCCGCGGGACTCTACCAGCGTGCGATCCAGCAGAGCGGGGTCGCCAACCACGTGCCGACCAGGGAGCTCGCCGCCGAATGGGCCGACGAGCTGCTCAAGGAGCTCGGCATCCCCCGCGCCAATTTCCGCCGTTTGCAGCAGGTTCCCGTCGAACAAATCCTCGCGGCGCAAGCGCGGCTTGAGCTGAAGGCGGCGACGCTGCCCGGCCGCCGCGGCTTCGTTCCGACCGCCGGCACAGCCGAACTGCCGCGCCAGCCGGTCGAGGCCGTCGCGGCGGGCTCGGCCTCCGCGATCCCGCTGATCATCGGCTGCACTCGGCACGAGGCGGAGCTGTTCCTGTGGGGCGGCGGGCTCGATCCGAGCAAGGTGACGCGGGAGCTGCTCGAGAGCCGCGCCGGTGCCGCGCTCGGTGAGAACGCGGCGGCCGTGCTCGCGGGCTACAAGGAGAACCACCCCGACTATACGCCCGGCGACACCCTGGTGCGGATGATGTCGGACACCACGCGGGTCGGCTCGATCGACTTGGCCGAGGCGCACATCCGCGGCGGCGGCGCACCGACTTTCATGTACCTGTTCCAGTGGGAGAGCCCAGTCATTCCCCAGCTGCGCGCCTCGCACGGGATCGACGGCGGGTTCTATTTCGACAACACCGAGGTCCTGCCGATGACTCAAGGCAACCCGGTAGCGCGCTCGCTCGCGCACGAGGCGAGCACGGCGTGGGCGGCGTTCGCGCGGGATGGCCGGCCCTCGGCGCCGGGTCTGCCTGCCTGGCCCGAGTACACCACCAGCCGGCGCGAGACGATGGTGTTCGACGCCCGTCCCCACGTCGAAAGCGATCCGCTTGGGCCGGACCGGATGCTCCGCCAGCGGTTCGCAAGGGCCTAAATTCCGGCGAGCAGCGTGGCGTTGCCGCCGGCCGCGGTCGTGTCGATCGAGGTCACTCGCTCGGTCGCGAAGCGGGCGACGTAGCCCGGCCCCCCGGCTTTCGGCCCGGTACCCGAGAGGCCCTCGCCGCCGAACGGCTGACTGCCGACGACGGCGCCGATCTGGTTGCGGTTGACGTAGAGATTGCCGACCTTTGCCCGGGCCTCGACCTTGCGCCAAGCCGCGGCGATGCGGCTGTGGAGGCCAAGCGTCAGGCCATAGCCGACGGCGTTCACCGCATCGATCACCGCGTCGAGCCCGCCCGCCGGGAAGCGCGCGACGTGCAGCACCGGCCCGAAATTCTCGGCGCTCAGGTCTCCGATCGAGTCGATCTCGACGATCGTCGGCGGGACGAAATTGCCGTGGATGGCTTGCGGCGGCAACGGCGGTTGCCAGACGCGGCGGCCCGCCTGCCTCATCGCCGCGACGTGCGCCTTCAGCGCCGTCTCGGCTTCGCGGTCGATGACCGGTCCGACATCGGTCGCCCAGTCCTCAGGATCGCCGATGACCAGAGCTTCCATTCCACCGCGGATCATCTCCAGCATCGACTCGGCGACGTCTTCCTGCAGGTACAGCACCCGCAGCGCCGAGCAACGCTGGCCAGCGCTCTGGAACGCCGAGGCGAGGACGTCGCGGCAGACCTGCTCGGGCAGGGCGGAGCTGTCGACGATCATCGCGTTCTGGCCGCCGGTCTCGGCGATCAGCGTGGCGATCGGCCCCTCGCGCTCGGCCAGCGTGCGGTTGATGGTGCGTGCGGTTTCGGTCGAGCCGGTGAAGGCGACGCCGGCAAGCCCTGGGTCGGCGGTCAGCGCGGCGCCGACGCGGCCGTCGCCGGGCATCAGTTGCAGCACGTCCTCGGGAATGCCGGCCTCGTGGCACAGCCGCACCGCCAGCGCGGCGATCAGCGGAGTCTGCTCGGCCGGCTTGGCGATCACGGCATTACCCGCCGCGAGCGCCGCGGCGGCGGGGCCGATGAAGATCGCCAGCGGGAAGTTCCACGGGCTGATCGTCACGAACACCCCGCGCCCGGCGAGCCGCAGGCGGTTGCTCTCGCCGGTCGGACCGGGCAGCGCGGCGTCGCCGTCGAACAGGCGGCGGGCTTCGGCGGCGTAGTAGCGCAGGAAATCGATCGCCTCGCGCAACTCGAGCACGGCATCGCCGATCGTCTTGCCGGCCTCGCGCATGCACAGTGAGAGGATTGCGTCGCGGTGCGCCTCGAACGCTGCCGCGCAACGGTCGAGCAAGTCGGCGCGGGCGGGACCGCCGAGTCCGTCCCATTCAGGCTGGGCGGCGACGGCGCAGACCACGGCCTGGCGGACGTCCTCGGCGGTCCCGTCCCGGCAGAAGCCTACCACCCGTCGATGATCGTGGGGCGAGCGGATCGCGCGCCCTTCGACAAGCTCAGTGTGAGCGGGTGTTGAATCATCGACTACACCCGCTCGTGCTGAGCTTGTCGAAGCACGCGCACAACGGCTGCGCGAAGGCTCCGCGCGCCACTCCCGCGCAGCCAATTCGGCCAGGTGTTCCCGCAGCGGTTCCGCGACCAGCGGATCGACCAGGTCCACCCCTTCGCTGTTCGCTCGCACCGGCCGAAAAATGTCCTTCGGCAAAGGAATGCGCGGATTTCGCCGCGGCGCGAGCGCCGCCAGCTCGGCGACGGGATCGCCGACCAGCTTGGCCACGGGCACTTCGGCATGGGCAATGCGATTGACGAACGATGAGTTGGCGCCGTTCTCCAGCAGCCGCCGCACGAGGTAGGCGAGGAGGTCCTTGTGCCCGCCGACCGGCGCGTAGATTCGCACCGGCGTGCGGCGGCCGCCGTCTTGCTCCTCCAGCGCGGCGAGTTCGGAATAGACGTCCTCACCCATCCCGTGGAGCCGCTGGAACTCGAACGGGGCATCGCCGGCGAGCGCCTTGACCGCGCCGATGGTGTAGGCATTGTGCGTGGCGAACGCTGGATAGATCGCATCGGCGGCGCCGAGCAGCTTGGCCGCGCAGGCGAGGTACGAGACGTCGGTCGCGACCTTGCGCGTGAACACGGGGTAATCGCGGTAGCCGCCGACCTGAGTGGCCTTGATCTCGCTGTCCCAGTACGCGCCCTTCACCAGCCGGATCATGACCCGGCGGCGTTGCCGGCGGGCCAGCGCGATCACCCAGTCGACCAGTGGCACGGCGCGCTTCTGATACGCCTGCACGGCGAGGCCGAAGCCTGCCCAGCCGCCGGCGAACAGCGTCTCGTCGGCAACCAACGCTTCGATCACGTCGAGGCTCAGCTCGAGCCGATCGGCTTCCTCGGCATCAATGGTCAGGTGAACGTTGGCGTCGCGCGCCTTGGCGGCGAGCTCCCGCAGCATCGGCAGTAACGCCGCCTTGGCGGCTGCGGCGTGCAGGAAATCGTAGCGTGGGTAGAGCGCCGAGAGCTTGACCGAAATGCCACCTGACCGCGCCACGCCGCCGTCCGCCTCGGCGGCGATGCGATCGAGCGCGGTGGTGTAGGCGTGCCGGTAGCGCTCGGCGTCGGCGAAGGTCATCGCAGCCTCACCGAGCATGTCGAAGCTGTGCGTCAGCCCGCGCGCCCGCTCCGGTTCGGCCCGCTTCAACGCCTCCTCGATCGTGCGGCCGAACACGAACTCTCCGCCAAGGATCTTCATCGCCCGGAGCACCGCTTGGCGGATCACCGGCTCGCCCAGCCGCGCCACCGCCTTGCGGAGT
>JAEKKO010000199.1 GCA_019510335.1 Novosphingobium sp.
GATGACCGCGCCGACGCGGAACATGTAGCCCGGCGCGACCACCGCCTGGAGCCCCGACGAAGCGCCGTAGGCCTCGAGCCCCGAGGCGATGAACCAGCCCTGGATCGCCGTCAGCAGCACTGCGCCATAGCGGGTGTACTGGTTGAGCTTCTTGCGCCCGCTCTCGCCTTCCTTCTTCAGCGCGGCGAGCGAGGGGTGCAGCGACGCGGCGAGCTGCACGACGATCGACGAGGTGATGTAGGGCATGACGCCAAGCGCGATCAGGCTCATGCGCTGGAGCGAGCCGCCCGAGAAGGTGTTGAAGATGTCGAGGATGCCGCCCTGGGTCTTGCTGTAGAGCGAGGCCAGGATCAGCGGGTTGACGCCCGGCAGCGGCACGAAGCTGAGGAAGCGGAAGACGATCAATGCGCCGATCGTGAACCAGATGCGCTTCTTGAGCTCGGTCGCCTTGGAGAAGTTGGCGAGGCTCAGACTGCTCGCGATGTTGTCGGCGCGTGATGCCATGGAAATGCGTGAGCCTTGCTTGGTGGGCCGGAGAATCCAGCCGCCCGGCTTGTCGAACCCCCGCGCACCATCCCCGGAAAACCCGGGATCGCCACCGTCGGCGGGACGACTGGGAAGCCGGCCGCCCGCCTTGCGCGGTTACTTGGCGGCGGCCTTCGCCTTGTTGGCGTCGCGCCGGGCGGTTTTCTTCTCGTGCTCGCTGGGCTGCGCTTCGGGGAGCTCGACCGAACCGCCGGCCTGCTCGACCGCGGCGCGGGCGCCGGCGCTGACTCCGACGACGCTGAACCGGGCCTTGGCGGTGAACCCGCCCTTGCCGAGCAGGCGGACGCCGTCCTTGCCGCCCCGGGCGAGCCCGGCGGCCTGGAGCGTGGCGTGGTCGATCACCTTGGCGGCGTCGAGCTTGCCGGCGTCGATCGCCTTCTGGATCAGGCCGAGGTTGACCTCGGCGTAGTCCTTGGCGAACTTGTTGTTGAAGCCGCGCTTCGGGATCCGCATGTGCAGCGGCATCTGGCCGCCCTCGAAGCCGTTGACGCTGACGCCCGAGCGCGCCTTGGCGCCCTTCTGGCCGCGCCCGGCGGTCTTGCCCTTGCCCGAGCCGATGCCGCGCCCGACCCGCATGCGGCCCTTGCGGGCGCCGGGATTGTCGCGAAGGTCGTTGAGTTTCATGGTCTGTGCACTCGCTTTCGCTTTAAGTCGCGCTGTGATCCCTCCCCATCGGGGAGAGAGCTTAAATCCTACTCGACTACCTCGACCATGTGCGGCAGCTTGGCGATCGCGCCGCGCACTTCGGGGGTGTCCTCGAGCTCGACGACGCGATGCATCTTGCCGAGGCCGAGGCCGACGAGCATCGCCTTCTGCTTCTCCGGCCGGCGGATCGGCGAGCCGATCTGCTTGAGCTTGATTTTCGCCATCGGGCTTACTCCGTGATCGCTTCGGCGGAGGCTTCGGCCTCGACCGTAGTCGCGCCGCCGCGACCGAGCAGGTCGGCGACCTTCTTGCCGCGCCGCTGGGCGACCGACTTCGGCGAAGTCTGGTCGGTCAGGGCGTCGAAGGTCGCGCGGATCATGTTGTAGGGGTTCGAGGTGCCGACCGACTTGGTCACCACGTCGGCGACGCCGAGGCTCTCGAACACCGCGCGCATCGGGCCGCCGGCGATGATCCCGGTCCCGGCCGGAGCTGAGCGGACGTTGACTCGGCCGGCGCCGAACCGGCCCTTGCCGTCGTGGTGCAGCGTGCGCCCTTCCTTGAGCGGCACGCGGACCATCTTCTTCTTGGCCGACGTGGTCGCCTTGGTGATCGCCTCGGGAACTTCGCGCGCTTTGCCGTGGCCGAAGCCGACCCGGCCCTTGCCGTCGCCGACGACGACCAGCGCGGCGAAGCCGAAGCGCTTGCCGCCCTTCACCGTCTTGGAGACGCGGTTGATGTGGACGAGCTTCTCAATCAGCTCCTCGCCGCCTTCGTCGTCGCCGCCGCGTCCGCGCCGGTCGTCCCGGCCGCGCCCGCGGCCGCCACGGTCACCCCCGCGGCCGCCGCCGCCGCCACCACGGCCACCGCGGCCACCGCGATCACCGCGACCGCGGTCGCCCTGGGGCGCCGGAGTGGCCTCGACGACGTGGTCGGCGCCTTGCGGAGCGTCGGCCGCGATCGGGTTGCCGGCGAGTGCCTGGGCGGTCTGGTCGGGGGTCATGCTTTTTTCGTCAGCCATCATCAGAACTCCAGCCCGCCTTCACGCGCGGCGTCGGCCAGCGCCTTGACGCGGCCATGGAACAGGAACCCGCCGCGATCGAACACGACGGCGGTGATGCCGGCAGCCTTGGCCTTCTCGGCAAGCTCCTGCCCGACGCGGGCGGCGGAAGCGACGTTGGCGCCGCTCGACACACCTTCGGCTTTGGTCTTGAGGGTCGAGGCCGCGGCGATCGTCCGCCCGGCGGCATCGTCGATGATCTGGGCGTAGATGTGCCGGCCCGAGCGGTGCACGGAAAGCCGCGGGCGTCCGCCAGCGCGAGCCTTGAGCGCCGTGCGCACGCGCCGCCGGCGGCGGTCGAACAGGGAGAGCTTGGCCATTACTTCTTCTTCCCTTCCTTGCGGAAGATGTACTCGCCGCGGTACTTGATGCCCTTGCCCTTGTACGGCTCGGGCTTGCGCCAGCGGCGGATTTCGGCGGCGACCTGGCCGACCTTCTGCTTGTCGATTCCGCTGATCTCGACCGTGGTGTTGTCCGGCGTCTTGATCTCGATGCCTTCGGGCACCGGGAAATCGACGTCGTGACTGTAGCCGAGCTGGAGCTTGAGGTTGCGGCCCTGAGCGTTGGCGCGATAGCCGACGCCAGTGATCTCGAGCGTCTTGGTGTAGCCCTGGGTCACCCCGGTGACGAGGTTCTCGACCAGCGTCCGCTGCATCCCCCAGAAGGCGCGCGCCGCCTTGGTGTCGTTGGCCGGCTTGACCAGGATTGTATCGCCCTCGACGACGTAGCTGATCTCGTCGCGCAGGCGCAGCGTGAGGGTGCCCTTCGGCCCCTTCACGGTCAGCGTGCCGTTCGCGATGTCGGCGCTGACCCCACCCGGGATCGGCACCGGCTTCTTGCCGATGCGGCTCATCAGAACACCTCCGCCAGCACTTCGCCGCCGACGTTCTGGGCCCGTGCCTCGGCGTCCGAGAGCACGCCCTTGGGCGTCGAGACGATGGTGATGCCGAGGCCGTTGCGGACCACCGGCAGCTCGCGGCTGGCCGAGTAGACCCGCCGCCCGGGCTTCGAGACGCGGGCGACGTGCTTGATCGCCGGCTCGCCCTCGAAATACTTGAGCTCGATGCGCAGCTGCGGGTGAGCGCCAGTGGCGTCCTCGGTGTAGCCGCGGATGTAGCCTTCGCGCTGGAGCACCTCGAGCACGCGGGCGCGCAGCTTCGAGGCCGGCGAGAGGACCGAGTCCTTCTTCGCCTGCTGGCCGTTGCGGATGCGGGTGAGCATGTCACCCAGGGGATCGGTCATCGCCATCGCTTGAAGATCCTTACCAGCTCGACTTCGTCACACCGGGGATCATGCCCATGTTGGCAAGGTCCCGGAGCTCGATGCGACAGATGCCGAACTTGCGATAATAGCCGCGTGGGCGGCCGGTGGTGGCGCAGCGGTTGCGGACCCGGGTGGGGTTCGCGTTGCGCGGGATTTCAGCCATCTTGAGGCGCGCGATCAGCCGCTCGCCTTCGTCGAGCGACTTGTCGTCGGCCGTCGCCTTGAGCGCGGCATACTTGCCCGCGTACTTCTTCACGAGCTTCTTGCGCCGCTCGTTCTTATTGATGGAACTCAGTTTCGCCATGGACTTAAGCTCTCTTCTTCTCAATTCGTCACCCCGGCGGAGGCCGGGGCCCAGTCCAACAAAAGAAGTCGCTTCGCGGTGTCTTTTCTTGCTGGCTCCCGGCCTGCGCCGGGATGACGGGTTAATTCACTGTCAGGCAGCCTGCTGCTGTTCGGCGGCTTCCTGGGGGAACGGGAAACCGAACAGGCGAAGCAGCTCGCGCGCCTCGTCGTCGGTCTTGGCGGTGGTGGTCACGATGATGTCCATGCCCCGTACCTTCTCGATCTGGTCGTAGCTGATCTCCGGGAAGATGATCTGCTCCTTGAGACCCATCGCGTAGTTGCCGCGGCCGTCGAAGCTGCGCGGGTTCAATCCGCGGAAGTCCCGGATGCGCGGCATCGCGATCGTGATCAGGCGGTCGAGGAACTCGTACATCCGCTCCCGGCGCAGCGTGACCTTGCAACCGATCGCCATGCCTTCGCGCAGCTTGAACTGGGCGATCGACTTCTTGGCCTTGGTGATCACCGGCTTCTGCCCAGAGATCAGCTCCATCTCGGCGGCCGCGGTCTGGACTTTCTTGCGGTCCTGGGTGCCCTCGCCGACGCCCATGTTGATCGTGATCTTGTCGATCCGCGGAACCTCGAGCCGGTTCTTGTAGCCGAACCGCTCGGTCATCTGCTGGACGATGACCTCGTCGTAGCGCTTCCTGAGGCGCGGCGTGTAGCTATCAGCCATTGATCGTCTCCCCGGACTTCACGGCCACGCGGACCTTCTTGCCGTCCCTGGTCTCGAAGCGGACGCGCGTCGGCTTGCCGTCGGCGCCGGCGATCGCGACCTTGGAAATGTGCAGCGGCGCCTCGCGCCGGTCGATCCCGCCTTGCGGGTTCGCCTGGCTCGGCTTGCGGTGGCGCGCGGCGATGTTGACGCCCTGGACGAGGACTTTCTCGTCCTTCGGCATCACCTGGAGGACAGTGCCGGTGCGGCCCTTGTCCTTGCCCGAGCGGACGACGACGCTGTCGCCCTTCTTGATCTTGGCGGCAGCCATCACAGCACCTCCGGAGCGAGGCTGATGATCTTCATGAAGCCGCGGGCGCGCAGCTCGCGGACCACCGGACCGAAGATGCGGGTGCCGATCGGCTCCTCGTTCTTGTTGACCAGGACGGCGGCGTTGCTGTCGAAGCGGATCACGCTGCCGTCGGGACGGCGGACGTCCTTCTTGGTGCGGACGATCACCGCGCGGTGCACGTCGCCCTTCTTAACGCGGGCGCGTGGCTGGGCTTCCTTGATCGACACCACGATGACGTCGCCGACGCCGGCGACACGGCGCTTCGAGCCGCCCAGCACCTTGATGCACTGGACGCGCTTGGCGCCGCTGTTGTCAGCGACGTCGAGGTTGGATTGCATCTGGATCATCGATCCGGTTCCTTCTCAGTCGGCTTGCCGAAACCAGTCCGGCAGTTCCAAATTCGCAATGCCCCGAAGGGCGATCAGACGTCGGCCTCGATCGCGGCGGTCTTGCCGGCCTGGACCCGCTCGATCACCTTCCAGGTCTTCAGCTTCGACATCGGCCGGGTCTCTTCGATCCGCACCGTCTCGCCGGTCTTGAAGGCGTTGTCCTCGTCGTGGGCATGGTACTTCTTCGAGCGGCGGATGATCTTCCCGTAGAGCGGGTGCTTCACCTTGCGCTCGACCTTGACCACCACGGTCTTGTCGGTCTTGTCGGAGACCACGGTCCCGATCAGGATACGCTTGGGCATCGTGTACTCCTTAAGCCTTGACGGCGGCGCGGCCGCGCTCGCCCTGGAGCGTGCGGATGCGCGCGATCTGGCGGCGCACCTCACGAATGCGGGCCGGGCGCTCGAGCTGGTTGGTCGCCGCCTGGAAGCGGAGATTGAACTGCTCGCGCTTGAGCTCGGCGAGATCGGCGCTGAGCTGGTCGTCGCTCTTGACCCGCAAGTCTTCGGTGTTTCCGGCCATGTCACTCGCCTCCGAGGTGCGAGGTGTCGCCGAGGCGGGCGACGACCTTGGTCTTGATCGGCAGCTTCATCGCCGCACGGCTGAACGCCTCGGCGGCAATCTGCCCGGCGACGCCGTCGAGCTCGAACAGGATCCGGCCCGGCTTGACCCGCGCGGCCCAGTATTCGATCGCGCCTTTGCCCTTGCCCTGGCGGACTTCGGCGGGCTTCTTCGACACCGGCACGTCGGGGAAGACGCGGATCCACAAGCGCCCCTGGCGCTTGATGTGGCGCGTGATCGCGCGGCGGGCGGCCTCGATCTGGCGCGCGGTGATCCGCTCGGGCTCGAGCGCCTTGAGGCCGTACGAGCCGAAATTGAGCTCGTTGCCGCCTTTGGCATCGCCCTTGATCCGACCCTTGAAGGTCTTGCGGAACTTGGTTTTCTTGGGTTGCAGCATGGCTTTTTACTCAGCTTTCGCTCAACGCGCCGGACGCACGCCGGAGGTCTGAGCCTCCATCATCAGCCGGTCTTGCGCCATCGGGTCGTGGCCGAGGATCTCGCCCTTGAAGATCCACACCTTGATCCCGATCACGCCGTAGGCGGTCAGCGCCTCGGCTTCGGCATAGTCGACGTTGGCGCGCAGCGTGTGCAGCGGCACCCGACCTTCGCGGTACCACTCGACCCGGGCGATCTCGGCCCCGCCGAGGCGCCCGCCGCAAGTGATGCGGATGCCCTCGGCGCCGAGCCGCAGCGCCGACTGGACCGCGCGCTTCATCGCCCGGCGGAAGGCGATGCGGCGAACCAGCTGGTCAGCCACGCCTTGCGCGACGAGCTTGGCGTCGATCTCGGGCTTGCGAATCTCGACGATGTTGAGCTTCACGTCGCTCGCCGTCATCTTGGCGAGCTGGCCGCGCAGCTTCTCGATATCGGCGCCCTTCTTGCCGATGATCACCCCCGGCCGCGCCGCGTAGATCGAGATCCGGCAGAGCTTGGCCGGGCGCTCGATCACCACCTTGGAGATCGCCGCCTGGGGCAGGCTCTCCATGATGAACTTGCGGATCTTGAGGTCTTCCTCGAGCAGCTTGGAATAGTTGCGCCCTTCGGCGTACCAGCGGCTGTCCCAGGTGCGGTTGATCTGCAGCCGCAGGCCGATCGGATTGCTTTTCTGTCCCATCGATCAGGCCTCCTCGACTTCGCGAACGACGATGCGCAGCCGGCTGAACGGCTTGAGAATGCGGGTCGACTTGCCGCGACCGCGCGTGTGGAACCGCTTCATGACCATCGCCTTGCCGACGCTGGCCTCGGCGACGACCAGTGCGTCGACGTCGAGGTTGTGGTTGTTCTCGGCATTGGCGATCGCCGAGGCGAGCACCTTGCGCGCATCTACCGCCATCGCCTTCTTCGAGAAGGCGAGGATGTTCATCGCCTCTTCGGCTTTCTTGCCGCGGATCAGGCCGGCGACGAGGTTGAGCTTCTGGGCCGAGCCGCGGATCTGCGTGCCGACCGAGAGCGCCTCGTTTTCGCCGACGCGGCGGGGAGCTTTTTCCTTGCCCATCAGCGCTTGCCCTTCCGGTCGGCGGCGTGGCCGGGGAAGTTGCGGGTCGGCGCGAACTCGCCGAGCTTGTGCCCGACCATGTCCTCGTTGACCGACACCGGGATGAACTTCTGGCCGTTGTAGACGCTGAACGTCAGCCCGACGAACTGCGGGAGGATCGTCGAACGGCGCGACCAGGTCTTGATCGGCGCGCGGCCGCCCTGATCCTGCGCCACTTCCGCCTTCTTCAGCAGGTGCAGGTCGACGAAGGGGCCTTTCCAGATGGAGCGAGCCATGGCGGTTACCTCTTCTTCTTCGCGTGACGCGAACGGATGATCATCTTGTCCGTCGCCTTGTTGTGGCGGGTGCGGGCGCCCTTGGTCGGCTTGCCCCACGGGGTGACCGGGTGACGGCCGCCCGAGGTGCGGCCCTCGCCGCCGCCGTGCGGGTGGTCGACCGGGTTCTTGGCGACGCCGACGTAGCGCTGCTCGCCCGAGGTCAGGCGAACGATGACCATCCCGCGGTCGCGCCCGACCAGCTGGACGTAAGTCCCGGCCGAACGGGCGATCTGCGCGCCCTTGCCGGGCTTCATCTCGACGTTGTGGAGGATCGTCCCGACCGGCATCTGGCTGAGCAGCATGGCGTTGCCCGGCTTGACGTCGGTCTTCTCGCCGGCGACGACGCTGTCGCCGACGGCGAGGCGCTGCGGCGCGAGGATGTAGGCGAGCTCGCCGTCCTCGTACTTGACCAGGGCGATGAAGGCGGTGCGGTTGGGATCGTACTCGATCCGCTCGACCGTCGCCGGCATGTCCCACTTGCGCCGCTTGAAGTCGATGTAGCGGTACTTCTGCTTGTGCCCGCCGGCGATCCCGCGCGAGGTGACGTGGCCCTTGTTGTTGCGGCCGCCGCTCTTGCGCTTGCCTTCGGTCAACGCCTTGACCGGCTTGCCCTTCCACAGCGCCGACTTGTCGACGAGGATCAGGCCACGGCGCGCCGGGCTGGTCGGGTTGTAGTTCTTGAGTGCCATGGTGCGCCTCAGATCCCGCTGGTGATGTCGATCGACTCGCCCGGGGCGAGCGTCACGACAGCCTTCTTCACGTCCGAACGCTTGTAGGGCTTGCCCTTCCAGCGCTTGGTCTTGCCCTTCTGGGTGAGGGTGTTCACGCCGAGGACCTTCTTGCCGTAGATCGCCTCCACCGCCGCCTTGATCTCGGGTTTGGTCGCCTTGGTCGCGACCTTGAAGACCACGGCGTTGTGCTCGCTGAGCACGGTCGCCTTCTCGGTGATGTGGGGGGCGACGATCACGTCGTAGTGACGCGTATCGATGCCGGCTTGCGCCTTCTTCGGGGCCTTAGCCATGGAACCGCGCCTCCAGTTTTTCGACCGCCGCGCGGGTCAGCACCAGCGTGTCATGCTTGAGGATGTCGTAGACGTTGGCGCCGACCGCGGGGAGCACGTTGATCCCCGCAAGATTGCGCGCGGCGCGGGCGAAGCCCTCGTTGACCGCTTCGCCGTCGACGACGAGAACCTTGCTGCCCCAGCCGGCCTGGGCCAGCTGCTGGCTCAGCGCCTTGGTCTTGCCCTCGGCGAAATCGAGGCTGTCGACCACAACCAGCCCGTCGCGGGCTTTGGCCGAGAGCGCCATCTTCAGGCCGAGCGCGCGGACCTTCTTGTTGAGCGAAACGTCGAACTCGCGACGGCGGGCGCCGTGAGCCTTGCCGCCGCCGACGAAGATCGGCGCGGCGCGGTCACCGTGGCGGGCGGTGCCGCCGCCCTTCTGGCGGCCGAACTTCTTGCCCGTGCGGGCGACTTCCGAGCGCTCGCGGGTCGCACGGGCGATGCCGCGGCGGTTCTCGAGCTGCCAGGTGACGACCCGGTGTAGGATGTCGGCGCGCGGCTCGACTCCGAACACCGCATCCGAGAGCTCGATGTCGCCTTTGGCGTCCGAGCCGTCGAGATTGAGGACCTTGACCTTCACGTGATTAGCCCTCCTGACCTTCGCTCGCCTCGGGCGCCGCAGCCGTTTCGGCGGGCGTCTCGGCGGCCCCGATGGTGTCGGGCGTCTCATTGGCGTTGGCGGCCTGCTTGAGGCCGGCCGGGTACGGCGCCTCGCCGTGACGGTCGACCTTGACCGCGTCGCGGACCATCAGCCAGCTGTTCTTGGCGCCCGGGACCGAACCCTTGACGAAAATCAGCCCGCGTTCGTCGTCGGTGCGGACGACCTCGAGGTTCTGCTGGGTGCGCTGGCGATCGCCCATGTGGCCGGCCATCTTCTTGTTCTTGAAGACGCGGCCAGGATCCTGACGTTGGCCGGTCGACCCGAGCGCACGGTGGCTGATGGAGACACCGTGGGTTGCGCGCATGCCGCCGAAACCCCAGCGCTTCATGCCGCCGGCAAAGCCCTTGCCCTGGGTGTGCCCGGTGATGTCGACCAGCTGCCCGGTGACGAAGTGCGATGCGGCGATCGTCGCGCCGACATCGAGCACCGCATCGTCGGCGACGCGGAATTCCGCGACCCGCGCCTTGAGCGGGACCTCCGCCTTGGCGAAATGCTCACGCTGCGGCTTGGCCACGTTCTTCTGCTTGGCCGAGCCGGCGCCGAGCTGCACCGCAACATAGCCGTCACTGTCCGCATTGCGAACCGAGACGACCTGGCAATCTTCCAGCGCCAGGACGGTGACCGGCACGTGCCGTCCGTCCTCCTGGAACAGGCGGGTCATTCCCACCTTCTTGGCGATCACGCCGGTACGCATGATCCATTACTCCTACAGAGGCCTGGAGGAACGGCAAGACGGGGGACGCTGCCCGGCCCGATGGTCAAGAGACCGGCCGGAGGTATCCCAAGGTGCAGCCCCCGCCGAGGCGGGAGCCAATTCGCCGGCTTACGCCAGCTTGATCTCGACGTTCACGCCCGCGGCGAGGTCGAGCTTCATCAGCGCGTCGACCGTCTGGGCGTTGGGCTGCACGATGTCGAGCAGCCGCTTGTAGGTGCGCACCTCGAACTGCTCCCGCGACTTCTTGTCGATGTGCGGGCCGCGGTTCACGGTGAACTTCTCGATCCTCGTCGGCAGCGGAATGGGGCCCCGGATCAGCGCGCCGGTGCGGCGGGCGGTGTCCGCGATCTCGCCCGTGGCCTGATCGAGCACACGGTGGTCGAACGCCTTCAGGCGGATGCGGATGTTTTGAGCTTCCATGTCCAACTACCGATGAGAAAGAGCGTAACAAAAACCGACCGACCCGCCCTCTCCCGCAAAGCTCGAAAGAGCGGGGCAGCCGTTCAGAAAACCGACCGCCGGGAGACGAGATCCCCCGGCGGAGCGGCGCCTATATTACTTCGTGATCTTGCTGACAACCCCAGAACCGACGGTCCGGCCGCCCTCGCGGATGGCGAAGCGGAGGCCCTCGTCCATGGCGATCGGCGCAATCAGCTTGACATTGAGAGTGACGTTGTCGCCCGGCATGACCATTTCGGTGCCCTCGGGGAGGACGACCTCGCCGGTCACGTCGGTCGTGCGGAAGTAGAACTGCGGGCGGTAGTTGGCGAAGAACGGCGTGTGACGGCCGCCCTCGTCCTTTGACAGCACGTAGACCTCGGCGCTGAATTCGGTGTGCGGAGTGACCGAGCCGGGCTTGGCCAGGACCTGGCCGCGCTCGACCTCTTCACGGCCGACGCCGCGGACCAGCGCGCCGATGTTGTCGCCGGCCATGCCCTGGTCGAGCAGCTTGCGGAACATCTCGACGCCGGTGACCGTGGTCTTGCGGGTGTCCTTGAGGCCGATGATCTCGACTTCGTCGCCGACCTTGACGATCCCGGTCTCGACACGGCCGGTGACGACGGTGCCGCGGCCCGAGATCGAGAACACGTCCTCGACCGGCATCAGGAACGGCTTGTCGGTCGGGCGCGGCGGCTGCGGGATGTGCGCGTCGACCGCGTCCATCAGCTCCTTGATCGAGTTCTTGCCGATCTCGTCGTTGCGGCCCTCGAGCGCGGCCAGCGCCGAACCCTTGACGATCGGAATCTCGTCGCCGTCGAAGCCGTACGAGGTCAGCAGCTCGCGGATTTCCAGCTCGACCAGCTCGAGGATTTCCTCGTCGTCGACCTGGTCGACCTTGTTCATGTAGACGACCAGCGCCGGCACGCCGACCTGGCGGGCGAGCAGGATGTGCTCGCGGGTCTGCGGCATCGGGCCGTCGGCCGAGCTGACCACGAGGATCGCGCCGTCCATCTGCGCCGCGCCGGTGATCATGTTCTTGACGTAGTCAGCGTGGCCCGGGCAGTCGACGTGGGCGTAGTGGCGGGCCGGGGTCTCGTACTCGACGTGGGCGGTCGAGATGGTGATGCCGCGCTCGCGCTCTTCCGGCGCCTTGTCGATGTTCGCGTAGTCGGTGAAGGTGGCGCCGCCGGTCTCGGCCAGCACTTTGGTGATCGCCGCGGTGAGCGTCGTCTTGCCGTGATCGACGTGGCCGATCGTGCCGATGTTGCAGTGCGGCTTCGTCCGCTCGAATTTCGCCTTCGCCATTGTTCTAACCTTCTTTTCGCTGATTGATTGCTGCGCGGAAGCGACGCCCGGCTGAATCAGGCGCCGCCCCTAGAACGAACTTGCCGGTCAGGCAAGCTTCTCCTTGACCTCGGCCGCGACGTTCGCCGGGACCTCGTCATAGTGCGAGAACTGCATCGTGTACTGGGCCCGTCCCTGGCTGAACGAGCGCAACTGGTTGACGTAGCCGAACATGTTCGCCAGCGGCACCATCGCCTCAACCACTTGCGCGTTGCCGCGGGTGTCGGTGCGCTGGATCTGCCCGCGCCGCGAGTTGAGGTCGCCGATGACGTCGCCCATGAAGTCCTCGGGGGTGACCACCTCGACCTTCATGATCGGCTCGAGCAACTTGATCCCGGCTTTCTGCGCCGCTTCCCGCATCGCCCCGCGACCGGCGATCTCGAACGCCAGCGCCGAGGAGTCGACGTCGTGGTACGCGCCGTCGACCAAGTGGATGTCGAAGTCGATGATCGGGAAGCCGACCAGGCTGCCGGTCGCGGCGATCTCGCGCATGCCCTTCTCGACCGACGGGATGTACTCGCGCGGGATGTTGCCGCCCTTGATCTCGTCGATGAAGTTGATGCCCTGACCGCGTTCGCCGGGGACGAGCTTGACCTTGACCCGGCCGAACTGGCCCGAGCCGCCCGACTGCTTCTTATGGGTGTAGTCGAGCTCGACCGGCTTCGCGAGGCTCTCGCGATAGGCCACTTGCGGCGCGCCGACGTTGGCCTCGACCTTGAACTCGCGGCGCATGCGATCGACGATGATGTCGAGGTGGAGCTCGCCCATCCCCTTGATGATCGTCTGGCCGGATTCATGGTCGGTGGAGACGCGGAACGACGGGTCCTCGGCTGAGAGACGATTGAGCGCGAGGCCCATCTTCTCCTGGTCGGCCTTGGTCTTGGGCTCGACCGAAAGCTCGATCACCGGCTCGGGGAACTCCATCCGCTCGAGGATGATCGGCGCCTTTTCCGAGCACAGGGTATCGCCGGTGGTGCTGTCCTTGAGCCCGGCCAGGGCGACGATGTCGCCGGCAAAGGCCTCGTCGATGTCCTCGCGGCTGTTGGCGTGCATCAGCAGCATGCGGCCGATCTTCTCGCGCTTGTCCTTGACCGAGTTCAAGTAGGTGCCCTTGGTCAGGGTGCCCGAGTAGATCCGGCAGAAGGTCAGGCTGCCGACGAACGGGTCGTTCATGATCTTGAACGCCAGCGCCGAGAACGGCGCGGCGTCCGAGGTCGCGCGGATGTCGGACTCGCCGGTGTCGGGATTGATGCCCTCGACCGGGGGGATGTCGAGCGGCGACGGCATGTAGTCGATGACGGCGTCGAGCAGCGGCTGCACGCCCTTGTTCTTGAACGCCGAGCCGCAGCAGATCGGCACGAACGCGCGGGCCAGCGTCCCCTTGCGGATCAGCGCCTTGAGCGTCGCGACATCGGGCAGATTGCCGTCGAGGTAAGCCTCCATCGCGTCGTCGTCCTGCTCGACGGCAAGCTCGATCAGCTTCTCGCGGTATTCGGCGGCGCGGTCGGCGAGCTCGTCGGGGATCGGGGCGAATTCGAAGTTCGCGCCGAGGCTCTCGTCGAGCCAGACGATCGCGCGGTTGTTGACGAGGTCGACGACGCCCTTGAGCTCGGCTTCGGCGCCGATCGGCAGGTACAGCACCAGCGGCACCGCGCCGAGACGGTCGATGATCGACTGCACGCAGTAGTAGAAATCAGCGCCGGTGCGGTCGAGCTTGTTGACGAAGCACATCCGCGGCACGCCATACTTGTCGGCCTGGCGCCAGACGGTCTCGGACTGCGGCTCGACCCCGGCGACGCCGTCGAACACCGCGACCGCGCCGTCGAGCACGCGCAACGACCGCTCGACCTCAATGGTGAAGTCGACGTGGCCGGGGGTGTCGATGATGTTGATGCGGTGCTCAGGCCCCTGGCCGTCCTCGCCCTTCCAGAACGTGGTGGTCGCGGCCGAGGTGATGGTGATCCCGCGCTCCTGCTCCTGCTCCATCCAGTCCATCGTCGCGGCGCCGTCATGGACTTCGCCGATCTTGTAGGACTTGCCGGTGTAATAAAGGATGCGCTCGGTGGTCGTGGTCTTGCCGGCGTCGATGTGCGCCATGATGCCGATGTTGCGATAGCGCTCGAGCGGATGGCTGCGGGCCATGGGAAGTTCCTTGAAAGATGCGGTGGAACTGCCGAAGCAGCCCCGCCGTACAGCTACTATTTCGGCGGCAAGAAAGGCCGCCTGTACTTACCAGCGGTAGTGCGAGAAGGCGCGGTTGGCGTCGGCCATGCGGTGCGTGTCCTCGCGCTTCTTGACGGCGTTGCCGCGGTTGTTGGCCGCGTCCATCAGCTCACCCGAGAGGCGCGCGGCCATCGTCGTTTCCGAGCGGTTGCGCGCCGCGGTGATCAGCCACCGGATGGCGAGCGCCTGGGCGCGCTCAGGCCGGACCTCGACCGGGACCTGGTAAGTCGCGCCGCCGACGCGGCGGCTGCGCACCTCGATCTGCGGGCGGACGTTGGTCAGCGCATCGTGAAACAGCTGCAGCGGATCGGCCTTGGCGCGGGACTGCATGGTCTCGAGCGCACCGTAGACGATGCTCTCGGCGACCGACTTCTTGCCGTCGAGCATGAGGTTGTTCATGAACTTCGACAGGATCTGATCCCCGAACTTGGGATCGGGCAGGATTTCCCGCTTCTCGGGACGACGACGACGGCTCATGTTCTTCAACTCCTTCGGAGTGCGGCGGCCACTATCCGTGACCGCCTTCGGCTCCGGCCCTGCCGGTGCGGCAAGCCATCGGCGGATGCCGATGGCGCACAAAACTATTTAGGCCGCTTGGCCCCGTACTTGGAGCGGCTCTGCTTGCGGTCCTTGACCCCTTGCGTGTCGAGCACCCCACGCAGCACGTGGTAGCGTACGCCCGGCAGGTCGCGGACGCGGCCGCCGCGGATCAGCACGACCGAGTGCTCCTGGAGGTTGTGGCCCTCGCCAGGGATGTAGCTGATGACCTCGCGCTGGTTGGTCAGGCGGATCTTGGCGACCTTGCGCAGCGCTGAGTTCGGCTTCTTCGGAGTGGTCGTGTAGACCCGGGTGCAGACGCCGCGCTTCTGCGGGTTCTGCTCCATCGCCGGGACCTTGCTCTTGGTCTTCTGCGGCTCGCGGCCCTTGCGGACCAACTGGTTGATCGTCGGCATGAATGACTTCACCTGTATGACCGTGACGGCGGAATTGCCGTCCCGGGTCGCCCCTTCCGGGCGGAAAACCGGTTCCCACTTTTCCTCAAGGGGCTCCGCTCTCACGGCGCACCGACGGCAAATGCTTCGAGCCGGTCGGCGCTTCGGGCGGACTAGAGGTTGCCGTGCATCGCGAGGGCGGCAGCGGCCTCCCCGCGAGGGGGCCGGTGCGAAGCGCAACGCGAGCCGAAAACACTCCACCCCCGCCCTGCGGCACCGGGTTACTTTGACGGCTGGCGTGATGCGATCGGAACCGGCCCGCGCTTGCTCGGCGGAGTGGGTCGGCCCAAAAGCAAAAGACCTCGAGGGAAGCGATCCCGCCCCCACCAGGCCCACACGCGCACCGGCAATGTTCAGCTCTTGTCCCCGCGGCGCAAGCGAACCTGCGCCTTGGGTGAGCGGCCCGTTAGACCGTTGTTGGATTCGGGTCAAGGACGTGGTCGGCACTTAAGGGGGAATGGAAACAACCACCAACCCGCTCATCCCGAGCGGAGACGAGCGGCGTGACCTGTACCTGTGAGCACAGCGCGTCTTCGCTCGACACGAGCGGTCTGTGGAGGCGCGGCTGGGCACCTGCGCCACAGGGAGCGACGCAGATACCGTTTGCTGCGATAGCCGCGGTCAGTAGCGGCGGTGCCAGGTCCGGCCCTGCCAGGTTGTGCCCGGCGTGGTGGTCGTGCCCGGGGTGGTCGACGTGCCCGGCTGCCAGGTCCGGCCGTTGCTGCCCGCGCCCGGATAGTTCGGCATTTGGTAGCCCTGGCGCGGATACGTCGTGCCGTTCATCGAGCGCCAGCCGGTGCCCGGGGCCTGGCCGCCGCGGTAGAAGTGGTTGCGGTCACCCTGGCGGTAGTAGCGGTCGCGGTCGTTCTGGCGGAAGTAGAACAACCCGTTGGTACCCCAATAACCGTCGTAGATCGGCCCGTAGTAGCCGTCGTAAAAGCCGTCGTACATGTACGGGTAGCCGCCGTAGTAATCATCGTAATCGTAGCCTGGGTAGCTGTTGTAGCCGTAGCCGCCATAGCCGCCATAGCCATTGTAGCCGTAGTCGCCGTAGCCGTACGTGTCGCACGCAGACAGGGTCAGCGTGGCGAGCGGCAGGGCAAGCAGTGCAATCGCCTTGTTC
>JAEKKO010000316.1 GCA_019510335.1 Novosphingobium sp.
GATTTCGTGGTCAAGGTGATCGACGTCTTCCCGACCGAGAACCCGGCCGATCCCAAGATGGGCGGCTATCAGCTGGCGATCAGCCTCGACATCTTCCGCGGCCGCTATCGCGACAGCTTTGCCAATCCGTCGCCAATCCCGGCGGGCAAGGTGCAGGAATACAAGTTCCGCCTGCCGGCGGTGAACCACGTGTTCCAGCCCGGTCACCGCATCATGATCCAGGTGCAGTCGACGCTGTTCCCGCTCTACGATCGCAACCCGCAGAAATACGTCCCCAACATCTTCTACGCGAAAAAGTCGGACTATCAGAAGGCGACGGTGACGATCATGCGTGGCGGAAAGACGCCGAGCGCGGTGTGGCTGCCGGTCGTGCCGCTCGCCCCGCCGCAACTGATGCGCTAGGGGGACCGATCGCCGGGTTATTCGGCGCAGGTTCAGCTAGGTTGTGCAGTACGTGGGGTCGATGAGGGGTTTTGGAGTTTTGAATCGCGCGAGCATGTTGCTCGCGGGGGTAGCGGTGCTGCCGGGGATGGCGGCTGCGCAATCGACGGAGAGCGCGCCGCAATCCATTCCCGATCTCGGCGGCTTCAGCCTCCCGCCCAAGCCCAAGCCGACCCCCACGCCGCCGCCGTCGGGACCGATCGTCGCGCCGTTCAGTCGGCCGACGCCGATCCCGACCTTCGCGCCGACACCCGCGCCGGCGCCGACCCCCAGCGCGACGGTGACGCCGCCGCCGGTCGCGACGACGCGGCCCAGCACTGCGGCGCCGACGGGCACCCCGACTCCGCGCGCGACGCCGCGCACCGGCGCACCTGCGCAGCCGACGCTCGCGCCGACCACTGCAACGCCGCCGGCCACCACTGGAGCGCCGGCGCCAACCGCCACCGCAACGCCCGAGTCGGTGCCGAGTCCGCTACCGACCGCAACCGCCGCGACGCCCGCCGAGCAGCCCTCAGGCGGCTGGTCGAGCGGTACGCTGGTCGCGATCGGCGTCGCGGTCCTGGCCTTGCTCGCCGCTGCCTGGTTCCTGTTCGGCCGCCGTCGCCGCCGCGAGGAGGAATATTACGAGGAGGAGGTCGCCGCCCCGGTCGCGCCGCCTGTCGCCCCGCCGCGCCCGGCTCCGCGCGCGCCGGCTCCCGCGCCGGCGCCGATCCCCGAGCCCGCACCCGCGCCGGCAGCGCCGTCCGGCCTGCTCACCGTCCCGCTGCGCCGCATCGCCGAAGGACTCCAGGCACCGCCGCAGCCGCCCGCGCCGCCGCTCCCCGCCGGCCTGGTCACCGTGCGCGCGCCGCAACCGCCCGCACGCTCGCTCGAGGCCTTGCAGCCGGAGCTCGAGATCGTCCTGATCCCGCAGCGCGCCGGCACCGATCCGTCGATGAGCGCGGCAATCGAATATCGCATCGTCATCCGCAACACTGGCCGCGGCGACGCCCGCGACGTCCGCTTCGGCATCTATATGACCAGCGCCAGCGCGCGCCAGGCCGCCGATCTGCAGACGATCTTCGCCAATCCGGTCGAACAGCCGGTGGTCGCGCCGTTCGAGGTCCATGCCGGCAGCCAGGTCGAGCTGTCGGGCACCGCAATGCTGCCGCGCGCCAACCTCAACGTCATGACGATCGACGGCAAGCCATGGTTCGTACCGGTGCTGGCGATGAAGGCCGAATATCGCTGGGGCGAGAATGTCGGCGCCCCGGGCACCGCCACCGCCGCGCACATGATCGGCATCAACCGCGGGGAAGGGGCCAAGCTCGCCCCCTTCCGCCTCGACGGCGAACCGCGCATGCACCCGAAGGTCGCCGAGCGCCGGGTGGCGTAGGTTGGGTGCTCATATTCCGGTCGTCACTCCAGCGCACCCTCCCGTCACCCCAGCGAAAGAACATCGGGTTGAGCATGTCCAGCATGCTCAAGGATC
>JAEKKO010000317.1 GCA_019510335.1 Novosphingobium sp.
TACACGATCCGCAATGGCCAGGTCGTCCCCCCCGCGCAGGCCGCGGAGCGGCGTGGCCTGCAGCCGGTAATGACCCTCACCGCGAGCGGTGGCTCGCGCGCGGTGGTTGGGGTGAATCAGCCGGTCAACCTCGCCGGCAACGTTGAGATGCCGCCGAACACCGGGCGAGTCGTCAAGTACAACTGGACCGTCGCCGGCGCCGATGAACCTGCGACCATCGTCGCGAAGCCGCTGCCGCTGGTGTCCGTCAACCGCACCGTCACATTCGCCGCGCCGGGGACTTACGTCATCCGCCTGACGGTGGACGGGCAGCGCGATGGACTGGTCAACTCACCCAACCAGACGCTTCTGCAGAACTTCAAGGAAGTCCGGGTGGTCGTGCAGTAAGCGGCGGCGATCCGATACGATTCACCGCGCGATTGCGGCTGAGCCGCGCCACATCGCCTACTTGGTCATCGCCTCGACGAAGGCGAGGGCGCTGCTGGCGTGGCCGCTGGAGTCGTCGTCGTCATGGACGAAGGCGATCTTGCCCGACGGCGCGATGACATAAGTGGTGCGGGTGTTGAACATGGCCCCGTCGTTGACATCGAACGCATTGACGATGCTCTCGCTGGCTGAGGCCACCGGGTACTTGCCGGCGCATTCCTGGAGCGAGAACCGGGCCAGCGTATCGACCGAATCCCGCGACATTCCGATCACGCTGGCGCCGGCGGCGCGAAACTTGTCGATCTCGGCGGCAAAGTCATGGGATTCGGCCGGGTCGGTGAACGCCGAGGGGAAGAAGTAGATCACCACCGGGCCTTTCTTGAGCAGCTCGGCGAGGTGGACGGTCGTGATCGTGCCGGCTTGCGCGCCAGGGGCCGAGAAGTCGGGGGCAGGATTGCCGACGGCGAGCGCCGCGGCGGCGGGACTTGCGGTGACGATCGCCAGGATCGCGCTGGCGGCGGCAAGAATGCACTTCATGGCGAGGCTCCTTCCGGCCCCAGATCTAGCGCGATACCTTCGCAACCGAACCGACCGGAGAACGATCGCGCTAAGTATCTGAAAAGTTTGGTGGACGCACTAGGGCTCGAACCTAGGACCCGCTGATTAAGAGTCAGCTGCTCTACCAACTGAGCTATGCGTCCATGCGGCAGCGGCTGCCGGGGTCCCGAATCGTCGGGAGCGCCCCATATAGTCGCTCGCGCGACGAGGGGAAGGGGGCTTTGCCGGGCGCCCTGCCTGGCCGGATCACCCCAGCGAGCGCCGGCCCTTGCTCCAGCGGTCGACCGCCATGATCGTGCCGACGCACAGCATGTTGGTCAGCATCGACGAGCCGCCGTGGCTCATGAACGGCAGCGGGATGCCGACCACCGGGGCGAGGCCCATGACCATCATCAAGTTGATGGCGATGTAGAAGAAGATCGTCGCGGTCATGCCGGCGGCGAGCAGCTGCGAAAAGCGGTCAGGCGCGCGGCGGGCGACCTGCAGCCCCCAGCGCAGCAGCAGGAAGAACACCAGCAGCACGAACAGCCCGCCGAGCATCCCCCACTCTTCCGACATCGTCGCGAACACGAAGTCGGTGTGCGCCTCGGGCAGGTAATCGAGGTGGCTCTGCGTGCCCATGCCGAAGCCCTTGCCGAAGAACCCGCCCGAGCCGATCGCGATCTTCGACTGGGTGATGTGGTAGCCGGCGCCGAGCGGGTCGCCCTCCGGGTTCATGAACACCGTCACGCGCTTGCGCTGATAGTCGTGGAGCAGGGCGAAGAAAGCGATCGGTGCGGCGATGCCGGCAGCGAGGCCCGCGCCGATGAACCAGCGCAGCGGGATCCCGGCGAGGAAGCTCACGACGATAGCGCCGAAGCAGATCGCCAGCGCGGTGCCGAGGTCGGGCTGGATGATGACGAGGGCCGCCGGCAGCGCCATCAGCG
>JAEKKO010000200.1 GCA_019510335.1 Novosphingobium sp.
CATGGTTGACGCCGCGGTCGACGATCAGCTCGCCGGCTTTGACCCGGACCTCGCCGGTTTCCAGCATCAGCACGACCGCACCCTCGAGCACGACGATGTAGTCGATGGTGTCCGTGGCATGCCAGAAGGTGTGCATGCCGGGCGGATATTCATTGAGCAGGAACACGGTGCCGCCGCCGTGCATCAGTTCGAAGTCGAACGGCACCGGAGCGACGTCGGCTTGCGCGGAATTATCGGCCGGAACGGTGTCGGTGCGCCAGGCGATCTCGACCCCCCGGCTGCCGTCGGCCCGAGCCGGCAGCACCGGCCCGTCGACTAGCACGCACGAGCGGCCCTGCGCGTCGAGCCCGGTGACGACCCGGCGGGTCGGCGCCTCGCTCACGGCGTCGCCAGCTGCCGCGCGACGGGCGACACGGTGACGGGCACCACCATCCGGCCGATCCCCGGGATTTCGAGCGCCATCGTATCGCCGGGAACGACGGGCGCCACGTCGGCCGCGCCGGAGAGGACCAGATCGCCGGGATACAGCGTCATCGCGCTCGAGGCGAACGCGATCAGCTGCGCCGGGCTGCCGGTGAGGTCACCGAAGCTGCGCTCGCCGCGCAGCTCGTCGTTGACGGTGAAGCGGTACGACAGCGCCGACGGATCGGCGATCTCGTCGGCGGTGACCATGCACGGCCCTAGCACGCCGTACGTGTCGAACGACTTGCAGAAGGCGTAGTCCTCCATCTCCTTCTGCAGAGTCATGTCGAGCGCGCAGCAGTAGCCGGCGACGTAGTCGAGCGCTTCGGCCTCGCCGACGTTGGTGCACTCGCGGCCTATGACCACGGCGAGCTCCGGCTCGTGCAGCGTGGTTCGGTCGGGCCAACGGATCTGCACCCCGTCGGCCTCGCCGGCGAGCGCGCTGGAAGCCTTGAACATGAATCCCATCAGCCCGAGCGGCGCACCGTGGTGCTTCCAGTTGCCGGCGCCGCAGACGAACTTGCCGGGATTGGCGACCGGCGAGAGCAGCTTGACCTGGTCGCGCGGGATCAGTGGCGCGGATGCGGCGAGATTTTCGATCTGGGGCCGCAGCGCCGGCAGGTTCGCGATCAGCTGATCACCAAGGGGAAGCGGCCAGCGCAACGACGGGAGCTGGGCCGTGACCTCGGTGACGTCGCGCACGCCCCCCTCTTCGAGCAACCCCAGCCGCGGCTCGGCGCTACCGCCGACCGGCACGAAACGACAGATCCGCATCCTTCACTCCTGTGTTCGCTTGCTTTCAATCGTGCCCGCATGTGTCGCGCGACGTACTCGTCCCAGAACGTCGGCGCCGGAGGTGCGCATCTGCGTCGATCGGCTGCAGCGGTTCCGCCATGGCGGCCCATCTCTCCCGGTCGGTTTGGCGGCACCTTCGCGGTTCGCGACGGGCGAGCGCAAGCGAAACGTTGCCTCGTGGAGGACCCGGCGATATCGTGTTCGGGGACAACCGGGGAACCCAGCACTACGCCGTCCCCGACCACCGCGGCCGCCGGCTGATGCAACGGATCGCGATCGCCGGCGGTCCTCCTGGCGAGCGGGCCTCAGCGGTCGCCTGACTCAAGCTGCGATCTCCTGTGTCGCCCACTGTGACAGCGTGATCCGGTCGAGCTTGCCGTTGCCGAGCCGCGGCAGCTCCTCGACAAACACGATCTCGCGCGGCAGCTTGAAGTGCGCCAGGCGCGGGCGGAGCCAGGCGAGCAGGGCGTCGCCGGCGATGGCGAGATCGGGCCGCCGGACGACGTAGATCCGCACCGCCTCGGCCTTGCGCGCATCGGCCACGCCGACCGCGGCGCAGTGGGTGATCGCCTCGTGACTGGTGACGATGCTCTCGACTTCCTCGAGCGAGACGTTCTCGCCGCCGACTTTGGCCATCAGTTTGATCCGGCCGCAGTAGTGGACGAACCCCCCGGCATCGACGCTGACCAGGTCCTCGCTGTGGACCCAGCCGTCGGCATCGAGCAGACGGGCGGTCTCCTCGGGCTTGTTCCAGTAACCGCGCGAGGTGTTGCCGCGGATCCACGCTTCGCCGATCTCGCCGGGACCGACGTCGCGCCCGGTCACCGGGTCGACCACGCGGACCTCGTTGCCCGGAAGCGGGCGTCCGCTGGTCGTCAGTTGTTTTTCGGGCGGATCGTCAGGCCCGGTGATGCAGGCCGGGCCGTACGTCTCCGTCAGCCCGAACGGCGAGAACGCGAACGTGGCGTTGGGCAGCACCGCCCGCGCCGCCTCGTTGTGGACGTGACCGATGCGGACGCTGGGGAAAGCGATCCCCCGTTCGAGCGCTGCCATCGCCACTTCCTTGCCGAGCGCGCTGATGAAGATCGTCGGCTGCTCCTGCTCGATCAGGCGAATCGCCAGCTCGACGTCAAAGGCTTCGGTGAACACCAGCGTACCGCCGATCGGCAGCATGCTCATCTGGCCGTACATGCTGCCGCCGGCGTGGAAGAACGGCATCATGCTGAAGTAAACGTCGTCGCGGCGCATGCCGGTGCGACGGCCGTGGAGCAGGCCGACCGCGACCCAGCGGCCCTGCTGCAGCATCACGCCCTTGGGAAAGCCGGTGCTGCCCGAGGTATACTTGATCATGATGACGTCGTCGGGGGTGACCGCCGCCGCCATCCGATCGGCCTCGTCGAGCCACTCCCCTCCGACAGCTTCGAGCGCGGCCCAGTCGAACGCGCCGGCATGGCGGCCGCCCTCGCGCGCGAACAGGATGACATTGCGCAGGTCTGGCGCCTCGGGCTCGAGCAACTCGCCCGGTGTCCTCGCCGATGCGAAAGCCGGCGCGATCTCCGCCAGCATCGCCGGCATGTCGAGCTTGCGGAAACGGTCGAGCATGATCAGGTGCCGTGCGCCCGACTGGGTGATGCAGTAGGCGACCTCGCGCGGTTTGAGAAAGGTGTTGATCGGCACCACAGCTGCGCCGATTCGCACCGCCGCGAAGCACGAGATCACCCATTCGAGCCGGTTGGTCATCCACAGCACGACCCGGTCGCCGCGCATGACGCCGATGCTGGCGAGACCGGCCGACAAGTTGCGTACCCGGGTCAACAGCTCGCCGTAAGTGAGCCGCTGCATCCTGCCGTGGTCGTCGGCCGCGACCAGCGCGACATGGCTGGGATCGAGCGCCGCTGCGTCCGAGAGCGCCTGCCACAGAGTCCGCGAGCGGGCCTCCTCGAGTGCGCGCCTGCCGGCATCGTCGGTCTTGATCCAGGCGATCGGACGGGTGGCGCTATCATCGCTGATCATCTTTTCGTCTCTCCCATCCGCTTCAGCCGACGGCGAGGCGGAACACCGGCACCTTCGCGTTCGCCGCCGGGCGCCAATCGGGCTCGACCACGTCCCCGATCGCGATCGCGTCGAGCGGCGCATCGATCAGCACCGAGACCAGCCGGACCCCGGGCGCGTCGGCGAACTCAACGAGGACCGGAACCCGCCACGACGGCGCGGCCGTGGGGTAGGCGCCCGGCACCGGCAGGATCGTGAACGAATAGATCGAGCCCTGCCCCGGCGGCAGCCATTCGACGCTTTGCGCATGGCATTCGGGGCAGAACGGCCCGACTGGCCAGCGAAACGTGCCGCAAGCGCCGCAGCGGGGCATCACCAGCGTGCGCTCACTCGCGGCCTGCCAGAACGGCTTGCTCCAGGCGTCCCACGCCACTTCGAGCGAGGCGAAGTCGGGGCAGATGCTGCGCGCGCTCATCGCTCGTTCCGTAGGATCGCGGCGCTCATCGGCACCGGCGCGGGGCCGCCGGTGACGAGCGCCGTGCGCGCGCCAAAGACCTGGTTGACGGCGGTGCCGCGCAGCTGCTCGACCGCCTCATGGATGTGGGTCATGCCGACGACGTAACCTTCCGAAAGATGCCCACCGTGCGGGTTGATCGGCAGGGCCCCGTCGAGCCGGATCGCGCCGCTTTCAACGAATGGTCCACCTTCGCCGCGCCCGCAGAAGCCGTAATCCTCGAGCTGCATGATCACCAGCGGTGAGAAATGGTCGTAGATCAGCGCGACATCGATGTCCTTTGGGCGGATCCCAGCGAGTCCGTAAAGCCGCTCGGCCACCGCCCCGGCTCCGGCGGTGGTGAACGCGTCGTCGGGCTGGTTGAGCCAGAAGAACGCCCGGCCCCAGTCGCGCGTCGCCACTTGCGCGGCGGCGGCGATGTGCACCGGCTCTTGCGGGAGGTCGGCGGCGCGCTCGGCGCTGGTCACGACGAACGCCAGCGCTCCGTCGGTCTCGAGGCAGAAGTCGAGCCGGCAGAGCGGGTCGGCGAGCATCGGCGAAGCCATGTATTCGTCGAGCGTCAGCGACTTGCGCCGCAGCGCGGTATCACGCGTCGCCGCCGCCGCGCGCGAAGCCATGACGACTTCGCCGAACGCCTCGCGCCGCGTGCCGTAGCGGTGCATGTGCCGCCGCGCCGACAGCGCCAGCGCCTGACCCGGGCCGGCCAGCCCGGCGATGCGGTGGAAGATCATCTCGGGCGTCGCTGTGAGGTTGCCGAGGACCTGGCCAAGCCTGCGCCCGACTTGCTGCGACGCGCCGATGCAAACGACCGTCTTCGCCCGCCCGGTGGTGACCCCCATCGTCGCCAGGTCGAGGATCGCGGCCATTCCGCCGCCGTAGCCCGAGACGATGTGCGAGAACGTCAGCTCGGGTATCCCGAGCTGCTCCATGATCGTGCCGCAATCGAAACCCGCGGCGAAGAACGCCAGCCCGTCGACGTCCTCGATGCTCAGTCCGGCATCTTCCAGGGCGGCGAACACCGCCTTGCCGATCAGCTCGTAGATCGTCTGCGGGGCCGAAGTGCCGCGGAAGTAGTAGGGTGTCCTACCGATCCCGACGATCGCCGCGCCGGTGGTCGCCGACATCAGGCCGCGACCGCGAACTCGGGGCGGTTCAAGCGGAACAGCCGCGCGGCATTGCCGCCAACGATGTCGGCCTTGTCCCGATCGCTGATCTCGATCCCGTCGAACAAGTGGGCGATCACCTCGCGCGAGCGCGGGAAGGTGCCCTCGTGATGCGGGTAGTCGGCGCCCCACATCAGCGCCGCCGTGCCGGTGACCGAGCGCGCCATGATGCAGGCGCGGTCGGTCTGGAACGAGCAGGCGACCTGTCGGGCGATGATCTCGCGCGGGGTCAGCGAGAGCTTGGGCCGAACGAACGGCTCGTGCGCGGCATAGACCTCGTCCATCCGCTCGGCCAGCGCAGCCAGCCAGCTCGCCCCGCCCTCAATCACGCACACTTTTGCGCCGGGAAACCTGTCGAGCAGACCGCCGGAGACCAGCGCGCCGACGGTGATCATTCCGTCGCACGACTGGACCATGTAGTTCATCACCGCGCCGCCGGGCCCGCGGAAGCTGCGCACGTCTGTGCGCCCGGTCCCGGTGTGCAGCGCGAAGACGATGCCGAGCCGCTGTGCCGCATCGAACACCGCGTCCCACGCCTCGCTGGTGTACGGCGGCAGCCCGGAGTCGCGCTCGATCAGGCTCGGGATCATTGCCGCCGTGAAGCCGAGCTTGGCAACGCGCTCCATCTCGGCGACGGTATTGCTGAAGTCGCGGACCGGGAGGATCGCGCAGCGCACGAAGCGATCGGTGTGGATCTTGAGCAGCTCGTGCTGCCAGTCATTGTACACTCGGGCCGAGGCGAGCTCGGCCTCCGCGTTCTCGATCATGTAGGCGGTCAGGCCAAGGCTCGGGAAGACGATTTCGGCATCGACCCCGTCCAGCGCCATGTCCTTGAGCCGCCACTCGACCTCGCGGTTGCCGCGGCGGTCCGGCCGGCCGAACGGCTCACCGTCGGGTCCGATGCGCACGACGTCGCGCTGGACCGGCGTGCGATTGAGCACTTTGTCGCCGGCGAGCGAGACGATGAATTCGTCGTGCTTTTCGGTGCGTAGCCCAAACCGCCGCAGCGACGGCGGCAGTCCCTCGCTGAACAGCTCGGCCGGCTCGACCAGATGGCCGTCGGCGCTAAATACGAAGCTCATCGCGGTCTCCATCGTTCGCGATCTCGCCACGACGATAGAAGGTGCCCGCTGTTCGAAAAACCGCCGATTGTCGGATGGGGGGCATCGGCACAAGCGATCGGTATCGCAATCGCCGGATCGGGCGATCAGAAGCTGTAAGCGAGGCCCGTGGCGAACACCCACTGGTTGGAGCGCGTCGGCAGCGCCGTTGCCGGCGTGCGCGCGGAGCTTCCAATCCGGCGGGTGTAGCTGAGCCCGCCGACCACGGCCAATTGGCCTTTCAGCACGTCACCGTCGAGATCGTAGGCGGTGAACAGCTTTGCTCCGACTTTCTTCATCCCGCCGCGGGGGTCGAAACCGGGGAGACCGCCAAAGGCGCTGACGCTTGTCCTCTGCGACAGCGGAAAGGTCCGGCGCAGATGCCTTCGGCTCATGAAATCGCCTGTGAGCGAGAACCCGAGGAGTTGCGCGTGGCTGATCGGAGTGACGTAGTCGAATCGGGTCGAGAGCGAATGCCACCGGCGGCGCACTCCGAAACTTGCCGCGTCATCGGACTCGAGCAGTCGCCTGACGGTGACCTTGCCCGAGATGCCCCCTTGCAAGTTGGTGCCGCCGAATTTCCCGAAGCGAGACACCATGATGTCTCGCGCGGGTCCATTGCCGCCAGCCCAGTGCATCGCCGGACCGATGCTGAAGGCGATTCGCTTGGCTTCCGGGTCGCGCACGGTGCCCAGCGCCAGGCCGCCCAAGCTCATGCCGGTGACCCGTCCCATCGGACCGGCGAGCGGCATCGCCGTGGCGTCTCTGAAGCCGCCGAAATCAGGTGCGATGGCGCTTCCGGTCCCGATCGCCATGGCGCCACGATCGTAAATGCTCCCGGATTGCAACGTCCGCAGGTCGGGCACATTCTGCGCCGCGGCGGAGGTGGACAAGCCGGACCACGCCAGAATCGCACCAGCAATGAGATGAATGCGCGCGGCCATAATCGCCCCCTGCCCAGTGGGGGATCATATGCCTATTTCGACTCCCGCGACAGCGCGGGAGTCGATGGTTACCGAAACTTCACCTTAGGTTCAGCTTGGCGCCGTCGGGGCGGAAGGCGGTTCCGCGTTGCCGCCCCGAAAGCTTCTGCCGGACCTTAGAAGCGGACCTGGCCGAACAGCCCGACCTCGTCGTAGGTGCCGTTGACCGAGCCGCCGATGGTGCCGTTCGAGGTCGCCAGCGTGCCGCGGTCGACCGCGTCGCGCTTGTAGACGAGGGCGAGGTCGACGATCTTCACCGGCTCCCACTGGATGCCGAGGTTGAAGTAGTTGTCGCGCAGCGCCGGGT